>DYUK01000112.1 GCA_020743695.1 Brevibacterium senegalense
ACCCCCTCAACAGGGCAAACGCACTCGACTTGCCCCAATCCTCACCAAATCAAACAAATTCGCGTTGACCTCTGGTTTTCGTTCACCCGTTCGAATAGACTGTTCTAACACGACATCGAACACAGTGATTCGACGATGACGTCGGATCGCATGAGCGGATCGACCCACGCAGTGCACAGGGACGTGCAGGAGGTGACCACGATGACCACAGACCCCCACTCCGACTCCACAGCGGGACCCTCCCCGGACCACGGCGCGGACCAGACGGCCGGCCCGCAGCAGAATGCGGAGCCCTCGCCTGACGTGCAGACGATCGACCCCCGGTTCCGCAGCCCGTACACGGATCAGGACAACGAGGCCCTCCAAGCACGTGCGCCGCACTATGCGCTGCTGCTCCAGGACATCGACGCCGCGGTCGCCGCTTCGTCCGGGTACAGGTCGCTGGGCGCCCGCGAAGCCCTCGCCGGGCTGAAGGCTCTCGAGCAGGCGCGCCGCCGGATCGAGCTCCTCTCCTCCGATCTGCTGGCGCACTACCACCGCATCGGCGACAGCGCTGCCCACGGGTACCGCTCGATCAACCACCTCCTCGAGGGCGAGCTCCGCATTCCCAACCATGAGGCGCGCCGTCGCACCCACCTCAGTGACAACCTCACCGACCGCACGTCCACGACCGGTGAGCCCCTGGGACCCAAGCGCCCCGCCATCGCGCAGCACTTCCAGCAGGGCCACCTCTCTGCGGACGAGGCCCGCACCCTCTGCAAGGCCGTCGACGACCTGCCGCCGTCCATCCACGCGGAGCACGCGGATCAGATCGAGGAGACCCTCGTGGATCTCGCCCCGTCGGTCCGCATCAAGGACATCCCCAAGCTCTCTCAGCGCATCATCGAGCACATCGACCCGGACGGGAAGCTGCCCCAGTACGAGACGAACCCGATGGCGTACACCGTCACGCTCATCCAGAAGCCCAACGGCGACTGGAGGCTGTCCGGCCTGCTCGACTCCCCCACCGGCGCCGTCTTCGACTCCCTCCTCAACGGCCGGATGGACGATGCGGACATCCCTGTCACCGTCAAGCCCCACACGAACGGCCGGGCTGCGGCTGCGGCCGCCCAGGCCGATGCGGCCAAGCCCACCGCTGACGGCGCTGAGGCCGCTGAAGCCAATGGGGCCAGCGAGACCTCGGAGGTTGCGGAGGTCGCTGAGGCGGCTGAGTCCACAGAGGCCTCCGTGGGTGCTGACGCCACCGACGGCGCTGACGCCGCAGCCGCTCCCGACACCACAGAGGCCACAGAGGCCACAGAGGCCACAGAGGCCAGCGTGACCTCCGAAGCTGCTGAGGAGGCCGACGCCAGCGACTCCGCCGAGGCCGCTGGCCCCGGCGAGGAGCTTCCGTTCCCCGATGACTTCTACGAGTACTTCGCCGATTCCTCTGACGAGGAGCCCGCCCAGCGCGTTCCCCAGGTGCCGCTCGAAGTCGACTGGGCCACCTGGGACCTCACAGTCCACGCGGACGCCACCGTCACCGTCAACGGCGAGCCCGGGACGTTCCTCGAGGACCAGCCCCACATGTACCTGGATGAAGCCGGCTGGCCAGCTCGTCTCAGCGAGGCGGCGACTGCTGCCATGGTGGAGCTCCTCGCCACCGCCCGCGGGTGCCCCACCGGGACCGCCCATCGCGTGGTCCGCGAGAAGATCCTGTGCCGCAGGCCCGCAGGAGCCCCGGACGATGGCACCAGTCCGTCTGCTGACAGCGGAACTGGCCCGTCTGCTGACAGCGGGGCGCCGCCCGACCACCCCGACGCCACACACGAGGCGCACGAGGTGTCGTCGCCCCTCAGCCCCGGCGTGTTCGAGGACGGCACGCGCAATCCGGAGGTGCTGCCCACCAGTCCGCCTCCACCCGGCGTGGCACGCCACAGCCGCCTGGGGTTCCTCCTCCGCTGCGTTACGCGCCAGCGGGTCCTCCACGGTGCCGACCACGCACTGGTCGTCAGCGCGACTCCGGAGGACCTCGTCCACCCCCGCCGCAGCCTCTCCACGCAGACCGGCGGTCCCATCAGCCTCTCGGACCTCGAGGGCTGGTCGAACGCCGCGCAGACCTTCGCGCACATCACCGAAGGCGCCGGGCGCACCCTCGAGATCCTGTCGCACGGGCGTTTCGCGACTCGCACCCAGATCGCCGTTCTGACCGCTCGCGATCAGGGCTGCACCTTCCCCGACTGCGATGCCCCGCCCCACTGGTGCGAAGCCCACCACATCTGGCCCTATGCGCTCGGCGGTCCGACGACCACCGACAACCTCACCCTCGTGTGCCCCTTCCACCACCGGTGGTTCGAGGACTCCGGATGGACCTCCCTCTTCCGCAACGGGCTCCCCGCGTGGCGACCGCCCCGCAGTGTCGATCCGACGCAGCGGCTCCTGTTCCACTCACGCTTCCGGGTCGCACTCCTCAACCTGCCACAGACACTCCCACAGACGGAGTGAGCCGAGGAGCAGTGGGCCGCGGCCCGCCCTATCACGAGCGACCGCTCGTAACCGACCACCCGCGTCCGATGACTCACCCATCTGACGAGCCACCCCACAGACTCACCGCCATTCGATTCACCCCACGTTCGCAGAGGAGCGATCATGACCACGCACACCGACTCCACCCGCACGTCCCGGACGACGGACGCCACCGACTCGCACGGTGAGTTCCCGGCACCGCCCGCCCCGCTGACGGCCCTGCTGTCACAGCCGCTTTCGCCTCAGCAGAAGTTCAAGGTGCCCAAGGACGCGTGGCTGCGCCGGCTCGGGGAGATCCCCGAAGCCGCCGACGCCCTCGCGGCCCTCCCCGGCTGGATCAACCGCGACGACGCGGCGGAAGCCGTGCGTCAGCACTGGCCGGACTCCATCACAGCCGCATTCGTCAGTGCGATGGTCTGGGCATACGGGCCGAAGGCCGGCTATGCCCCCTATCGAGTGCTCAGAGTCCTCACTGCGTCCAAGACGCCTGACGGCAAGACCCTGAACGACCGAGTCACAGCGGCGCTCGAACGCAGCGTCGAGATCGCGCTCACGGAAGACGCCGTCGAGGCTTTCAGCTATCTCAACGACTGCACGCACAAGGTGCGGAGTCATCAGCGGGAGCACGCCGACATGCTCGTCGGCGTCGACTGCGGACGCATCTACGGCCTGGGACCGTCGTTCTTCACGAAGTGGCTCCAGGTCGCCACGCTCGCCTTCGCCCCGGAGGACCGGGCTCTGCCGCGGAAGACGACCAGGCGACCGACTGCGCTCATTCCCCAGTACCCGCCCGCACCCATGTGGGACAACCAGGTGGTCGTGTGGCTGGCGGACGTTGCCCGGTCAGTGGACCAGCGGATCTTCGAGCAGGAGCGGGGCCAGACGCTGTTCTCCCAGGAGAGCCCTTTTTCCCCACAGGGCCCGTTCTCTCCAGAAAGCCCCTTCCGCCCGGGCCGCGCGGCCGACCAACGGCGAACCGCTACCGTGTTCTCCGGCGGTGAGGGGTGGTCGCCCACCACCCCGGAAGGCGATCTCCTGCGGATGCGCGTCGCACGCACCGATCACTACGCACGGTACGTCTCACTGCTCAGCCGGTGGGGCGGACCGCACGGTCTGGACGCGTCGCAGGTCTGCGACCGCATCTACCGCCTGATCCGGCGCGACGGGGAGCCTCGATCGCGCGTCGCGTGAACGTCCTCGCGGCCTGCCCCACGAGATTCCTCCTCGCGAACCCTGGGCTGCGTCCGTCCGGAGTGCTTCACTGGAAGCATCGTCGGCGACCGTCGGCGGATCTCATGAACGGAGCACACCATGCCCGCTGCACTCCACCCCTACCTCCGGTTCCCCGGTAATGCCCGCGAGGCCTTCGAGTTCTACGGCGCGGCTCTGGGCTCCCAGCCGCAGTTCGCGACGTTCGGTGACTTCGGCGCGGTTCCTGCGGACCACCCCTCCGCATCAGCGATCATGCACGGATCGCTCGAGGTCACGGACCTCATCCGCCTCTACGTCTCCGACTCCATCGAAGGCATGACTCCGGGGCCTCTGGCAGTGGGGAACAACATCACGCTCGCGATCATGGGCGACGACGAGGCGGTCATCCGCGGGGCCTTCGAGCGTCTCTCGGACGGCGGCGAGGTTCAGATCCCGCTGGGTCCGCAGCCGTGGGGCGATGTCTACGGCGCCTTCACGGACAAGTTCGGCATCAACTGGCAGATGAACATCTCCGCCGCTTCCTGACGAAGGCCTCGGCGCCCGGCGACGGCCTCAGCGCCTGACGAGGTCCTCGGCGCGCGACGAAGGCCCACACGTCCGTCCAGCCAACCCGCGGCACCAGGGGCCATCGCCTCACCCGCATCGGCCCGCTGCCTCACCCCGCGGCGGCAGGGATGCCCGCTGCCCGCAGCTGCTCCGGGGACCGTGTGGTGAACAGCCAGTCACGGACCTCGGGGGTGGGCGCGATCGCACTGCGCTCGCGCACATCATCCGCACCCACGTGGTAGTAGCGGTAGCCGAACGGACGCAGAAGCTCCTCGAGCCGCGGACCGTCCGCATCGGGGAGCACCTCGCAGAGCATGTCGGGACGATGCTCCGCGAGGAACGAATGGCCGTGGGCGAACACGTCGACCTCGCCGCCCTCCACGTCGATCTTCATGACGACAGGGCCCGTCACCTCGTCCGTGAACGTGTCGAGCGCCAGGAATCCCACGTCTTCCCCGTCGTCGAACTCCATGTCGGACGACAGGAACGACGGCAGTGCCGAACCGCTGTCCACGGACGGCATCCGGGCCGTCATCGTCGGGTCGCCCACCCCGGCCTGATGGACGGCGGTGCGTCCGGCGAAGCCGTTGCGCACCAGGTTCGCGCGCAGCATCCGGACGACGGGCGGCACCATGTCGAAGGCGTGCGCTTCCAGGTCCGCGTGCGACGCCAGCGTCGCGAGTGTGAAGATCCCGGTGTAGGCGCCCACATCCACGAACGTGCGCGCATCTGCGCACAGCTTCACCACCAGATCGATCGCGAAGGCGTCGGCCGGGTCGGGGCGTCTGCCCTCGCCCCAGTAGAGCTCCTTCGCCACCTCGCACCGATCGGGCCGCAGCATGAGGAACTCACCGTCCGCCACGGTCGCCTTCACCTCGAGGAGCTCGCGGGGCGCGGGGAGCCTGCCCACACTCACGTTCGGCAATCGCGGCGCGACGGTCCGCATGAGCGGGTGGACGAGCGGATGGCTCAGCGCCGTCTTCACGTGCCTCTTCGCACCGAACCAGCTCTGCCGACGGGCTCGCTTCAACTGCGCCGACCGATCGTGGCCAACTTCTTCGGAGTCTGCAATGTCTCCAGTGTCCGCGGGGTCGCTTCCTGCCGTTCTGCTCATGATCGAACGCTTTCGTCGGGTGCCCGGTATGCCTCCAACCTACGTCGGATCGCATCCACAGCGCCGCCCGGGTCCGTAACGTGAACCGACATCGGTGATCCGTCACCGCACGGTGTGCGGTGGCGGATCGCCCCAACCGACCCCCGGCACGGGGCTCCACCGACCGGTCACTGTTCCTGAGCCGCCGCCCACTCCGCGACGCGACGGGCGCTCTCCTCCTCGGAGAGGTCCTCCACCCGCGTCATGATCGTCCACCGCACGCCGAACGGGTCGCGGATGCTCGCGAAGCGATCACCGGAGACGAAGTCGGCCAGTGGTTCGCGGATCGTCGCCCCGGCGGCCTCGGCGGCGGCCACGACCGCGTCGGCGTCGCTCACGTAGAGGCCCATCGAGTAGCAGTCGTCGTCACCTTCCGGCGGAGCGACGAGGTGGTAGTCCGGCATGGGCTCGCCCAGCTGGAGCTGCCCGCGGCCCAGATCCAGGACCGCGTGGACGACGACTCCGCCCATCTCCGTCACGTCGACGACACGGGCGCCGAACACGTCGCGGTAGAACGTCACCGCCTCTCCCGCATTCGGGATGGCGAGGAACGGGGTCAGGCTGGTCGCGCCCTTCGGGGTGCCGTTGTCGGTATAGGTGCCGTGTGCTGCGCTGCGTGGTGTGTTCATGTCCTCGAGGCTACGGAGGCCCGCGCTCTGCAGGCTTGTAGATTCGCGCCAGACCGTGGATTACGCTCCGAGATGTGGACGGACCGCCTCAGCAGAGCAGCAGCGCGAGCACAGGCGACCGCGCCGATGCCCCCGAGGCCGCCACAGCCGCTGCCCCGCCGGCACCTCCCGCTGCCGCACCACCCGCCGAGGCCACTGAGTCTGCCGCCGACGTTCGTCCCGCCGCTCTCCCCGCCCCCAGTGACGGTGTCCTGTACCCGGCCAGGCTCCCGACCTTCCACCGCCATCCGGCGACCGGTGATGTCACCGCCTTCGTCCGGTGGTTCTGGTTCGCGCAGTGGGACGTCGCTCCGGGCCGGACTTCCCGGCAGCACCTCATCGGCTATCCGGCCAGCAACCTAGTCGTCTCCGACGACCGCACCGAGTTCTCCGGACCCGCCACCCGGGCGTCGCACCGCGATCTCACCGGCACAGGATGGGCGGTGGGTGCGCTGCTGCAGCCGGCCGCGATCCCCGCCGTCCTCCATCACGTGATGGCCAACCGCTCCGGCGCGCCGCAGGACACCGCTCCCGGCATCGCCGCACTGCGGGACACCGTGCGGCTGGTCGCCCTCCCCGACCTCGAGGCCACCATCCATGCGGCGATGACGTCGCAGCGTCCGCCCGCAGACACCCGCGCCGAGACCATCCGCGCCTTCACCGCGTGGCTCACCGCTCTACTGGGCGAGCCGACCGAGGAAGGGCTCCTGGCCAACCGAATGGTCGACGCCGCCGAGACCCAGCACCACCTCGACTCCGTTGCGGACCTCGCCTCTCACCTGCATGTCTCACAGCGCACCCTGCAGCGACTCTCCGCGACGTACGTGGGGCTGTCACCTGGGATGCTGATCCGTCGGCGACGTCTGCACGACGCCGCTCGGCGTCTGCGCGAGGAACCCGGACTCACACTCACAGACCTCGCGCACGAGCTGGGGTACTCCGATCATGCGCACCTGACCCACGACTGGCGCACCGTCCTGGGCATCACGCCCACCGGCTACCGCCGCAGCTCGCAGTCCGCGGGCACCACCGATCCCGTGTAGGCGTCGAGCCCGCCAACGTCGAAGGACTGGCCCCGCCCGTTAAGGTATGCGCTGTGTCCTCCACCCCTGCCGCGCGCCCACTGACCGCCCCGTCCACCACGTCGCTGGACCGGGCGTTCTCGCTCATCACCACCACGCCGGACTTCCCGTCACCCGGGATCCTCTTCCGCGACGTGACCCCTCTGCTGACGGACCCGGATGCGTACGCGAGCACGCTCGCCGCCGCAGCACTGCCGTTCTGCGACAGTGCCGGCCTGCCCCAGTTCGACTTGGTCGCCGGCATCGAGGCGCGCGGGTTCATCGTGTCGGCCGGCATCGCCGCCCTCACGGGCACTGGCACTCTCCCCATCCGGAAGGAGGGGAAGCTGCCCGACCCGCAGGTGCACGTCGCCTACGGACTGGAGTACGCCGAGGCCGCGATCGAGGCCTCCGGCGACCTCACCGGCCGCCGGGTGCTCCTCGTCGACGACGTGCTGGCGACCGGGGGAACCCTCGAAGCCGCGCACTCGGTGGTCGAGCAGCTGGGCGGGACCGTCATCGGATCATCCGTGCTCCTCGAACTCACAGAACTGGCAGGACGGGACCGCGTCCCGTCCTGCCATTCCGTCTTCACGTATTGATCGACTCACCACATCAGGGGTGGACGGGCCCGGAGAAGGCTCGCCGCTCAGCCCGCAGGCGCTCGGCCTCGACCTGACGGTCGACCTGATGCTGACGGATCGCGCGGGCACGGGCCTCGACCTGACGCGCGTATGCGGTGCGGGCCTGCGGCACTTCTGAGGCACGAGCCACTGCGGTCGGCTTCGACATCGACGGTGAGGCCGTCGTGGAGTGAACCGTCGTGGACGGTCCCGTCGTGTGCGCCTCCGCTGCCGGAGGTGCTGCCGCGCGCACCAGCACCGGGGCTGACCTGTCGACGTCGCGCGAGCGAGCAGTCGCTGAACCGCGTGCCCAGCGGACCAGCGTCAGACCCAGCACCAGTGCGATGCGACGGGGCAATGGATAGGGACGGGTGTACGACATGAGTGATCCTCACGGGTCGCGCCAGGGCACGACGACGTGCCCTGACAGTCACAACAGGAAATGATTCGAGCATCGGGTCTCGTGGCCGCTGAATGCATTCCAGCTAATTGCCGCTCATGCTCGATGAATGGTCGCGAATGACATTCAGGCATCACGAATGAACGCGGGTTGCGCGCATTCTTCACAACCGCGGAAATGGGCTCGCACCGATTTATCGGCCACGCGCAATCACAGGCGCATCCACACTGCAGACGTGCTGATCACAAGCATTCTGCTCGTCGAACAGCAGTCATCGAGCAGTAACGGCGAGTGACCGACGACGGCCGCAGACGTGCGAATCGGGAAACAGCGACTGTGCTGAGGCCTGCAGTGCGGGCCAGGACCGGCTGCCGACTCACGAGTATGCGAGATGCATGAGAATGCGAGACCCACGGGTCTGCGCGAGGCACGTCCGCGCGAATCGCCCGAGCCTGCGGCTCAGATGCTGTCCGACGGAACCAGCCGAGTGCTGGAACGCCGCGCCTCGTCAGCGCGAACTGCGACCCAGTGCGGGCTAGGACGGATCCGGGAGTACCGCATCCGTCCGCACCTCAGCAGACATCAGACCTCAGGCGACATTCAGCGGCCGGCGTGGCCCCGACGCCCGGCAGATCTCGCAAGGAGCACCCCGCCTGCGCTCGAGCCTCCTGTGGTCGAGCCGCGCGTGATCGCACCACGCGTGATCGAGCCCCAGGCCGCACCCGCGAGCGCTGCGCCGGCATGAGCCGCGCACGCACCCCCAGTGGAGAGCGCACCTTCGACTGCGACGGCAGTCATCGTCGTCGTATCGATCTTCATGTCGCCCTCCTTCCGGTCAGGCCAGCCCCGTCTCCGCTTTCCGCGGATCGGGCTGGATTCTTCTGTCGTGATCCGGTGAGAATCACCACCACATAAACTACACGTGCTCATACGAGCGCACAAGGGTTTATCGGAATGAATCCTTTAATTTCTCGCGGATTCATTCTTCACGGCCGGATCCAGAGAACCGACCGTCATCACCCCGCGTTCTTGAGCGTGGGGACCACGAGCACCGGCGACACGCTGCGGTTCAGCACCGCCTGGCTGACCGATCCCAGGAGCAGCCCCGCGAAGCCCCCATGGCCCCGCGTCCCCAGCGCCACGACGGACGCGGTCCGGCTGGCCTCCGACAGCACTCCGGCGGGCGACCCGTCGAAGAACTGCCAGTGCACACCGAGCTCCGGATGCTCAGCACTCACCCGCTGGGCCACGTGCGCCAGATGATCCGTGTACCGCTGCCGCACCGTGGGGATCTGAGCGTTGTACTCGACCGGGTTCGGGTACCAGGCATCCGCGTTGAGCGACGCCGCGGCGACCAGGGTGAGCGGCCGGCCGAACAGCTCCGCGATGTGCGCCGCCACCAGCGCGACACGCTCCGCATCGTCACTCAGATCGACGCCCACGACGACCTCCTGGCGGAAGTTCATCTCCTCGTCGACGTTCTGGAATCCGGGACCGCGCGGCTTGGGCGGGGTGGACTCGGTCAGCAACTGGGTGGGTTCGGCCTCGGCGTCCTCACCGCCCGGCTGCTCCTGCCGGGGAGCGAGGAGCTTGGTGGGGTCCGGTGTCTCCCACTTCTCCGGGAT
>DYUK01000113.1 GCA_020743695.1 Brevibacterium senegalense
CCAGACCCCCTCGGAGTCGGCCGCCTGCGCGGACGACGAGCCCACGCCCGCCGCCATGCCGGTCAGGGCGATCGCCCCGGCGCCTCCCAGCAGACCGATGCGCCGCAGTGCGGCGGCCCCGGTCAGGCGGGTGCGCGTCGTCGCAGTCGCGTTCGTGTTCACGGTGTCGTTCTCCTTCGGAGCACAGGGGCGGGGCTCCCCCGTCCGGTGCGCTCCTCGCTTCACCCGACGTCGTGCGGTGCACGGCGTGCGCGGGTCCGTGTCCGGATCCGCGCCGCCTGGCACGTTAGCGATGCCACCCCGGTCGACGGAAGCCGCGACGGGCCCTGCAGCCGTGTGGATTCGCGCAGAGGTGCCTCGGCGCTCCCTGACCGTGCGACAACCGGCCCGTCCGTCACGTGCGGAGACGCGTCACTCCCCCACGTACGCGGCCAGGTGCCGTCCCGTCAGCGTCGCACCGTCGGCCACGAGCTGCGCGGGGGTTCCCTCGAAGACGACGCGCCCGCCATCGTGGCCGGCGCCGGGCCCCATGTCGATGATCCAGTCCGCGTGCGCCATGACCGCCTGGTGGTGTTCGATGACGATGACGGTGCGGCCTGCGTCGACCAGCCGGTCGAGCATGGCGAGCATCGCCTCGACGTCCTGCAGGTGCAGTCCCGTCGTGGGCTCGTCGAGGACGTAGAGGTCGCCGTCCTCGGCTATCCGCACGGCCAGCTTGAGGCGCTGCCGCTCCCCACCGGACAGCGTCGTGAGCGGCTGTCCCAGCGCGACGTATCCCAGGCCCACATCCCGCAGACGGGTGAGGATCTTCACCGCCGCCGGGATGCGCGCCTCCCCCTCGCTGAAGAACGCGAGGGCCTGGGCCGCGGACATGCGCAGGACCTGCGCGATGTCGCGACCGCCCAGCGTGTGGGTCAGCACCTCCGCCTGGAACCGCTGTCCGCCGCACGCCTCGCACGGAATGCTCACACCGGACATCGTCGGGATGTCGGAGAAGATGACGCCCGCGCCCTTGCACGCGGGGCACGCGCCGTCCGAGTTGGGGCTGAAGAGAGCGGGCTTCACTCCGTTCGCCTTCGCGAAGGCCTTCCGGATGGGCTCGAGCAGGCCCGTGTAGGTGGCCGGGTTGCTGCGCCTGGAGCCGCGGATCGCGGACTGGTCGACGGTGACGACGCCGTCGCGGCCGGCCAGCGAGCCGTGGATGAGTGAGCTCTTCCCGGAACCCGCGACCCCCGTCACCGCGGTGAGGACGCCCCGGGGCACGTCGACGTCGACGCCGGTCAGGTTGTGCAGGTCCGCTCCCCTGATCTCCAGTGCGCCCGAGGCCGTCCGCACCTGCTCCTTCACCCGCACCCGGTCGTGCAGGTGCCGCCCCGTGGGTGTGTCCGCCTCCGCCAGCTGCGCGACCGTGCCCTCGAAGACGATCCGTCCGCCGTCCGTTCCGGGCCCGGGGCCCAGGTCCACGACGCGGTCCGCGATCGCGATGGTCTCCGGCTTGTGCTCGACGACGAGGACCGTGTTGCCCTTGTCGCGCAGCTGCAGGAGCAGTTCGTTCATGCGCGCGATGTCGTGCGGGTGCAGTCCGGTCGTGGGCTCGTCGAAGACGTACGTGACGTCCGTGAGCGGGGACCCCAGCTGGCGGACCATCTTGACCCGCTGCGCCTCACCGCCGGACAGTGAGCCGGAGGGGCGCTCGAGCGACAGGTACCCCAACCCCAGGTGCACGAGTGAGTCGAGCAGCTGCGTGAGTCCGGTCAGCAGCGGGGCGACGGACGGCTCGTCGAGGTCGCGCACCCAGTCGGCCAGGGCGCTGATCTCCAGCGCGCACGCGTCTGCGATCGACATCCCGTCGATCGTGGAGGACCGAGTGGCCTCGGACAGTCGGGTGCCCTCGCAGTCCGGGCAGGCGACGGTCGTGAAGGCGCGGTCGACGAACTCGCGGATGTGCGGCTGCATCGACTCGCGGTCCTTCGTGAACATCGACTTCCGGATCCGCGGGACCAGACCCTCGTAGGTCGAGTTGATCCCGCGGAACTTCATCTTCGTGGGCTCCTTCCACAGGAAGTCGTCCAGCTGCTTCCTCGTGAAATCCCGGATGGGCACGTCCCCGGGCACCAGTCCGGATTCGGAGTAGAACCGCACCATCCAGCCGCCGGCCTTGTAGCCGGGGATCGTGAGCGCGCCCTCGTCCAGCGACAGCGTGTCGTCGTACAGTGCGCTCAGGTCGACGTCATGGCTGGTCCCCGTCCCCTCGCAGCGCGGGCACATGCCGCCCACCACGGAGAACTCGCGCCGCTCGCGCGTCGTCGACCCGTCCGGTCGCTCGAGGGTGACCGCCCCGGCGCCGGAGGCGGAGGCGACGTTGAACGAGTAGGCCTGCGGTCCCCCGATGTGCGGTGTCGCGATCCGGGAGAAGAGGACGCGCAGCATCGCATTCGCGTCCGTGGCCGTCCCCACGGTGGAGCGGGGGTTCGACCCCAGGCGCTCCTGGTCGACGATGATCGCGGTCGTGAGGCCCTCGAGCCGGTCGACGTCCGGACGGCCCAGTGCGGGCATGAAGCCCTGCACGAAGGCGGGATACGTCTCGTTGATGAGGCGCTGGGACTCCGCGGCGATCGTGCCGAAGACCAGGGAGCTCTTCCCGGAGCCGGACACGCCCGTGAAGGCGGTGAGCCGCCGCTTGGGCAGCGCGACGTCCACGTCCTGGAGGTTGTTCTCCCGTGCGCCGTGGACCCGGATGCTGTCGTGCGAGTCGGCGGAGTGGGGCTGAGGGGTCACGACGGGCTCCTGGGGAGAGTGGGCGGTCAGGGTGCAGTGTAGGGGAAGGTCGCGAAGAGCGACTCGAAGCGCTTCCGCTGCGCCGGGCTGATCGTCGCGACCGGATCGAGCGTGAGCGTCCGCCGCCCGGCGGGTCCCTTCCGGGTCCAGAGTCCCACGACCTGCCCCCGCCGGATCGCCGAGCGCTTGAAGACCCCGTTGTTGCCCGGCACCAGCGCGTCGTGCGCGTCCTGGTCCATGAGCGCGAGTCGATCGGGATAGCCCAGCATCAGCTCGTCGAAGCCGGGCAGCAGCAGCTCGCGCATCGCGTCCTTCTGCGCACCCTCGTACTCGTCGAGCAGGCCGGGCCGCAGGAACGCGGGTTCGTCCGTGCCGGGGATCCGGCAGGTCTCCAACCGGTCCTCGATGAGCGGGAGGGCCTGGCGGATGAGGGTGAGGGGCAGCTTCGTCCACCACGCGAAGTCCCGCAGCGTCGCGGGGCCGTGCGAGGTGAGGTAACGCAGCAGCAGTGCGGCGGTCGCCGCGGTCCGGTCTCCGTCGAAGCGGTCCTCCAGGCCCGATCCGTCCGGCAGCCAGGACTCCGCCGCGACGACGGCCGTGTCCGTGCCGGTCCACGGGCCGTACGCGGCCGCACCGGTCGAGATGAGGTGGACGAGCAGGTGGTAGCCGCGTCCGCCGGTCGTCGCGAGACCGGCCGCGTCCCACGCCGCGAAGAGGTCCGCGCGCGGGACCCCGCTGCCGAACTCCGCCCCGCTGCCCGGCTGGGAGCGTCCCTCCGTCACCTGCAGGAGGATCTCGCGTGCCCGTCTCACATCCGATTCGTCGAGGCCCATTGCGGGCCTGCGGGCGATCGCCGCCCGGATCGCCGGCTGCGCGCACAACTGGGTCATCCACCGCAGGTCCGCGGCCGCCACGGCGAAGACGGTGCCGCGCATGGGGTAGCCGCGCACCACGGTGCCCGCGGTGAACGCGTCCGTCACCGCGTCCGTCCCGCCAGGGGTGCGCAGCGCCAGGGACGCGACGACGCCGGGCAGATCCTGCCCCTGGTGCGCGCCGAAGGCGGCGGCGACATCCGTGACCGCGTCCGCTCCCGCCGCCTGACTGATCCGATGCGCGGGCAGCAGCCCCTGCGCCAGGATGCGCAGGCCGATGAGGGTGCGTCGGTCGACCGCGACCGCCACGGCGGTGGTCAGCCGCGCAGCAGGCGGCGGGCCTGGCGCGCGCCCACGGCGACCGTGGACTGCGCCGTGCTGAAGGCGCGGTCCGTCCGCTCACCCTTGCCCGGCACGCGCTGCGACACATCGCCCAGGACGCGGGTGAGGCGCTCCTCCGTCCAATCGACCGCTCCCCCGGGAGCGGCCGCACGGGTGGCGGTCGTGCGGGCGAAGCGGGCGGCTCCGCCGGCCAGCTGACGCGCCTGCTGGGCGGCTCCCTGCGCGGTGCGGGAGGCGGTGCCGGCACCGCGGGCGAGCGTGTCCGCGGCACGGCGCAGGCGCCGTCCTGCGGTCCACTCGACGGATTCGTAGACGTCGTCGGGTTCGATGGGCTCGCGCGTGCTGGTCATGGCCCCATGGTCCCCCGCGGCGGTGCCCGCGGTCAACGGCGGCGCGCGGGAATGGACGGGGCGGGTAGACTGTTGGATTCGGTGACACCAGTACCATGCGTCGACAGTGTCCGCGGGTCGTCCCGCGGAACAGGAGAAGTGAGGATCACATGAGCGAGCGCAGCCTCAGGGGCACGCAGCTGGGATCGCGCAGCCTCGAGTCCGAGGTGGGCGTCGAGCCGGCTCCGCGCCAGCAGATCGAGTACCGCTGCGAGGACGGGCACACGTTCACGGTGCCGTTCTCCATGGAGGCGGACATCCCCGCCCAGTGGGACTCCGGCACGCACGGCATCGGGATCCGCGTGGACGGCGGCGACGTCGAGGAGGCGGAGACGAAGCCGGTCCGCACGCACTGGGACATGCTGCTGGAGCGCCGCTCCTTCGAGGAGCTCCAGGTCCTCCTGGACGAGCGCCTCGCCTACCGCCGCGGGGACCTGCCGGCCTCCAGCTGAGCGCCTCAGTCCCACAGATCGAGCCCCGCCCGGACCGTCGCAGACGGACTGGGCGGGGCTCGGTGCTTCGTCCCCGGGCACACTCGGAGGCGGCTCTGCCGCCGGCGTCCCGTCAGCGGGACACGAGCGAGCGCAGCTGGCGTGCCCGCCTCTGCGCTCCCCACCGCACGACGCGGACCAGGGCCTCGCCGATGATGTCGCCATTCATCTTCGACTCCCCCAGCTCGCGCTCGACGAAGGTGACCGGGACCTCGGCGATCGTGAGTCCCGCGTCCTTGACCCGACGCGTCATGTCGATCTGGAAGCAGTAGCCGGCGGACTCGACGTCGTCCAAGTGGATCGCCTCGAGGGTCGTCCGCCGGAATGCGCGGAAGCCCGCGGTCGCATCGTTGACGCCCAGCCCCATGAGGACGTTCGCGTAGACGTTGGCCCCGCGGGACAGCAGGTGGCGGTTGCGCGGCCAGTTCACGACGGCCCCGCCGGGCACCCAGCGCGATCCGATCGCCAGATCCGCGCCGTCGCGCACGGCGGCCAGCAGCTGCGGCAGGTCGCGGCCGCGGTGGGAGCCGTCCGCGTCCATCTCGCAGATGATCTCCCAGTCCCCGGCCAGCGCCTCCCGGAAGCCCGCGAGGTACGCGGCGCCCAGGCCGCCCTTCTCGGGATTGTGGAGCACCCGCACCCGGGGGTCCTCCTGTGCGCGCGCGTCCGCCCACTGGCCCGTGCCGTCCGGCGAACCGTCGTCCACGACCAGGACGTCCGCGTCGGGGACCCACTGGTGCAGCGCCTCGAGGGTGTGCGGCAGCGAGTCGATCTCGTTGTACGTGGGGATCACTACGAGTGTTCTCATCGCCGTCATCCTAGCCGAGGCCGCCGTCGCCCCACGGCAGGGAACCCGCAGACACAACAGGCCCGGCGCGACGACCTTCGGGCCGCCTCCCCGCAGGGAGGTCGTTGTCTAATGGTCGCCGTCGCCGGGCCTCGTCCCTGGGGGACGCTTGAGAGCAATCTACCGACGCGCCCCACGCGCCGCAACCGGGGTGGTGGGAGACTCAGGCCGCGCCCGAGGCCCCGGTCGCCACCTGCTCCCCGCGCACCCACACCTGCACGACCTCAGGCCGCGGTGCGTCGTCCGCGAGGTCGGGCAGTCCGGGCGTCCCGGAGCGCGGATCGGTGCTCCACGCGGCCAGCCGCTCGTCCGCGACCTGCACGATGAGCTCGCCCACGCGCCACCGCACGGCGGTGGCCTCCGCGCCCGGTGCCAGGACGCCGCCCTCGTGGCGGCCCAGCGCGCGGAAGCCGAACCGGGTGGCCGCGTTGAAGGCCGCGCGGGCGGAGATGCCCGCCTGCGTCCGGTAGACGGCCGCCGCGACGGTCTCCCACGGCTGCGCGGTGTCCAGCGCGAAGCTCACCTGCGCTCCGGCGGACAGCAGCGGAGCCAGGGGCTGCGCGTGCCGGGCCGGGTCGAGCGTGATGCCGATCCCGGTCGCCGCGAGCGCCTCGATCGCGTCCGCGGGGACGGGGAGGTCCAGGAGCAGGCGCCAGAGCCGGCGCTGGGACCGGGTCCGGACCTCGGGATCGGCGAGGACCTCCAGCACCGCGGCCAGCTGGTCCGCATCCGCGACCGTGACATAGAGGGCGCGGTCGTCCTGCGCGTGCGCGGCCAGGTCCGCCGCGGGCACGGACGCCCGCTCCCCGTCCGCGCCCTGCGGATAGGCCGTGACCGCCAATGCGGCCGGAGCACAGGCGAGGAACGCGTCGACGTGCGCGGACTCCCCCAGCACGTGGACGGAGGTGACGCCCGCGGCCAGCAGGGCGGCCGGATCCGGATCGTCGCCGGTCAGGCGCAGGCCCGCGTGGACGAAGCCCGGCGCCACGAGATCTCCGTCCAGATCGATCTGCCGGCCGTCGGCCACCGCGGCCGCCTCGTCCTCGCCCACCCACGACACCGCCGGCCCCGTGAAGGCGATCGCGGTGGCGAAGGGATCGGCGCTGGAGTACACGTCGCCGCGGGACAGGATCGAAGCAGTCTCAGTCATGCCGCGATCCTCTCACGCGCCCGTGCGCGCGCGACCCACCCGGTAGGGTGGCGCTCGTGACATCACCGCTGCTCGTCCTCGACACCCCCGCCCTCTACTACCGGTCGTTCCACGGTCTGCCGGACACGATCCGCTCGCCGCACGGTCGCCCGGTCCACGCGGTGCGGGGCCTGCTCGACACGATCTCCCAGCTGGTGCACCAGTGGGACTCGCGTCGCATCATCGCCGTCATGGACGCGGACTGGCGGCCGGACTTCCGCACCGCGATCCTGCCGGAGTACAAGGCGCACCGCATCACGGACGAGACCCGCGGCACGGAGACGCCGCCGGAGCTCGAGGAGCAGCTGCCCGTCATCTTCGACGCGCTGTCCGCGGCGGGCATCCCCATCGCCGAGGTCCCGGGCACCGAGGCCGACGACGTCATCGCCTCGATCGTCGCGCAGACGACGGACACCGAGGTCGTGGTCGTCTCCTCCGACCGCGACCTCCTGGCTCTGCTGGAACCGGGCCGGCGCGTGAGGGTCCACCGTCCGCGGACCGGCGGTCGCTGGGAGACGACCGCGCCCGAGGACCTGCCGGGCCTCTACGGCGTGGCGGACGGGACCGCGTACCGCGCGCTCGCAGCGCTGCGCGGGGACCCCTCGGACGGCATCCCCGGCGCCCCGCGCATCGGCGAGAAGACCGCGGCGAAACTGGTCGCGGGCTTCGGCGGCCTCGAGGAGATCATCGCGGCGGCGCAGGCGGGCTCGAAGGAGCACGGCCTGTCCGACCTGCGGCGGACCAGCATCCTCGAGCACGCGGACGCGGTCCGCGCGGGTGCCCGCGTCATGGAGGGCCTCACGGATCTGGACGTCCGGGAGTTCGTCGAGGAGGCCGGAGGCGCGCCCGATCAGGCACGTGTAGTGGCCCTGGGCGCGGAGTGGGGCCTCGAGCGCTCCGTCGCCCGCCTCCTGGAGGCGCTCGGGGCGCCCGTCGATTCCGGCGCTGCCCCCTCTTCCGCGCCCGCGGTCGCTGCCACCGCCGCCACGAACGCCCCCTCCGCCACCGGGACCGGGGCCGCCGTGGGAGCGACGGGCTGGGCGCAGAACCTCTGCGCCTTCGACCTCGAGACGACCGGCGTCGACCCGGCGACCGGACGGATCGTCTCCGCCGCCCTCGTGCCGTTCGCGGACGGGCAGGAGGGGCCGGCGCTCACGTGGCTCGTGGACCCGGGGATCGAGATCCCCGAGGAGTCCCAGCGCGTCCACGGCATCACGACCGCGCGCGTCCGGGCGGACGGCATCCCCACCGCCGAGGCGCTGCCGCAGATCCTGACCGCGATCGCCGCGCTGCGCGAGCGCGGCAGCGTGCTGGCCGGGCACAACATCGTCTACGACCTCACGGTGCTGGCCGCCGAGGCCGTGCGGGCGGGTCTGCTGGCCGCTCCGCAGGACCTGCTGGCCGGGCTCCCGCCGGTCGTCGACACGCTCGTGATCGACCGGCGGATCGATCGGTTCCGCAAGGGCCCGCGCACCCTCACCGCGGTCGCCGAGCACTACGCCGTGCCGCTCGCGGATGCGCACGACGCGCTCGCGGACGCACGGGCCGCCGGGCTCATCGCCCTCGCGCAGGCCCGCAGCACGTCTTCCCTCGCACAGCTGACGGCAGACGATCTCCACGCCTCGCAGATCGAGTGGAAGCGGGAGCAGGCCGCATCGCTGCAGGAGTTCCTGCGTCGCAGGAGACCCTCAGCGACCGTGAACGGCGACTGGCCCCTCGAACCCCTAGACTGACGCGCATGGGTTTCCTCTCTCGACTGCTCAACCGTCCAGGAGCGCAGGCTGACAAGCGTGTCGGATGGTTCGACCGCGCACAGGCAGACCTCGACCGCCACGGCGAGGAGTACGCGCAGCAGACCGATCAGGAGCTGTCGGAGACCGCGCGCACCCTCTTCGAGACGGGCGGCCGGGAGGACCAGCTGGTCCGGTACGCGGCGCTGGCCCGCGAGGCGGCGGAGCGGGCGCTGGGAGAGCGTCCCTACGACCCGCAGCTGCGCGGTCTCATCGGCCTGCTGGACGGCACGGTCGTGCAGATGCTCACGGGCGAGGGGAAGACCCTCGTGGGTGCGCTGGCCGCTGCGGGCTACGCCCTGCAGGGCCGCCGCGTGCACGTCGTGAGCGTGAATGACTACCTGGCCGTCCGCGACCGCGACTGGATGGGACCGATCTTCGACCTCCTGGGCGTGAGCACCGACTCCGTGTCCGGTGCGAAGTCCGATGAGCAGCGCCGCGAGGCCTACCGCGCCGAGGTCGTCTACGGGTCCGTCTCCGAGATCGGCTTCGACGTCCTGCGGGACCGCTTCCGGCTGCCGGACGAGGAGGCCCGGGTCGAGGCGCGCGATGTCGTCATCGTCGACGAGGCGGACTCCGTCCTCATCGACGAGGCCCGCGTGCCGCTCGTGCTGGCGGGGTCGACGATCCGCGAGGAGGCCGACCGGCGCATCGCCCGCCTCGTCGCGCAGCTGGATGCGGAGACGCACATCGAGGTGAGCGAGGACCGCCGGTCCGTCGCCCTCTCCCCCGCCGGCATCGACGAGGTGGAGCGGATCCTCGACGTCGAGCTCTACGGCGACGACGCGCAGACACTCGCCGCCGTCAACATCGCGCTCTACGCGCGGATGCTCGTCCACCGCGACGTCGACTACCTCGTGAGCGACGGCGAGATCCGCCTCATCGACGCGGCCCGCGGTCGCGTCGCCCAGCTGCAGCGCTGGCCGGACGGGCTGCAGGCCGCCGTCGAGGCGAAGGAGAGCCTCGAGACCTCGACGAGCGGGGAGATCCTCGACCAGATGACCGTCGAGGAGCTCATCCACTCCTACACGCGCGTGTGCGGGATGACCGGCACCGCGCTGGCGGTGGGCGAGGACCTGCGCGAGTTCTACGAGCTCGAGATCGTCGCGGTCGACCCGCACGAGCCCGTCATCCGTGTCGACGAGCCGGACCGCCTCTTCACGTATCAGGAGTCGAAGGAGCGGGCGATCGTCGAGGAGGTCGCCCGCGCCCACGCGGCGGACCGACCGGTCCTCGTGGGCACCCGCTCGGTGGCGGAGAGCGAATCGCTGGCCGCACGACTGCGTGAGCGGGGCATCGAGTGCGAGGTCCTCAACGCGAAGGACGACACGCGGGAGGCACAGATCATCGCGGGCGCCGGCCGGGCCGGGGCCGTGACGGTGTCGACGCAGATGGCAGGCCGCGGCACGGACATCCGCCTGGGCGACGCGGATGTCGCGGAGGCCGGCGGCCTCCTCGTCATCGGCGCGGGTCGCTACGAGTCCTCGCGCCTGGACGACCAGCTGCGCGGCCGTGCGGGGCGCCAGGGAGATCCGGGCAGCTCCGTCTTCTTCACGAGCCTCGAGGACGAACTCATGAGCCGTGTGCCGGAGGCGCAGCGCTTCCTGGAGGAGGGCGACGAGACCGGTCTCATCACGGCCAAGCGCGCCGCCCTGCTCGTCGAACACGCGCAGCGGATGGCGGAGGGCGAGAACACGGCCGTCCACCGTGACACGTGGCGGTTCAACGAGCTCATGGCCCAGCAGCGCCAGCTCGTCCTCGACCGCCGCGACGAGGTGCGCACCGGAGCCCGCGGTCCGCAGGAGGTCCGCGACCTGCTGGAGGACGATCGCGTCGCGGAGCTCGAGGAGAAGACCTCCGCGGACATCCTCGACGAGGCGATCCGCGACCTGCTGCTGTTCGCGATCGACGAGCGCTGGGTCGAGCACCTCGCGTACCTCAACGATCTGCGCGAGGGCATCCACCTGCGCACCCTGGCGCGCGAGAAGCCGCACGAGGCGTTCAACGCGGAATCGATCGAGGCGTTCGCCTCCTTCTGGGACGACGTCCTGGACCGGGCGCGGACCGTGCTCCTCGAGGCGGAGCCGGACGAGGACGGCCTGGACCTGCCGGCGCACGGCCTCAAGCGGCCGTCGTCCACGTGGACCTACCTCACGACGGAGAACGTGTTCGGCTCCGACCTCGAATCCGTCGTCAAGCGGATCCGCCGCGACTGACCCGCGGGGTCCTCACTCCGCGACGACACCGCGGCGGATCGACTCCGCCGCGCGGCGCACGCGCACCGCGGTCGCCGGATCGCACACGTCCGCGATCTGCCCCAGGACATCGAGGGTCTGCTTCGCCCAGCGCACGAAGTCACCGGCGGCGATCCCCGCGCCCTTGAGCGTCGTGGTGAGCGAATCCCCCTCCGTCCAGCGGTAGAGGAGGCGACCGATCCCGAAGTCCGGCTCCGGCGTCCGGGACAGCCGCGCGGAGCCCTCGAGCTCGGAGACCGTCCGCCACAGTCCGTGGACGTCGAGCACCGCGGCGTCCAGGGACGCGGTGGGCATGCGCGGCAGGCCGAACGAGTCCTGCTGGCGCGCGCTGTAGACGAGGCCGGAGGCCAGGGCGGCGATCTCCGGTTCGCTGAGGGAGTCGAAGACACCGCCGCGCACCGCGAGCGCCGTCACGAGGTCGCGCTCCCCGTAGATCCGGCGCAGGATCCGACCGTCGGGCAGGAAGCCCACGGACGTGAGCACATCGCAGACCCGCTCGAAGACGAGCGCGATCGAGGTCGTGCGGCTGTCGATCTTCGCCCGCAGCGCGGCCGTCTCCGCCTCGAGCTTGTCCGCTCGCTCCGCCCACCGCGCGTGGTGCTCGCGATCGGGGCAGGAATGGCACGGATGCGCGCGGATCGCGGCCCGCAGCTCCTCGACGCGCGGTGATGCGGAGCCGGTGGAGCCGTCGCCGTCGCGCGCCTGCTGCGCCTGGGCCTGCGCGGTCGTGGGGTCGGTGACGCGACCGTCGGCCAGCGCCTCGGCGAGCGTGTCCCGCAGGCGCCTGCGCTGCTCCGCGACACGGTGGTTGAACTTCTTGGGCATCTTGACCCGGCCCAGCTTGAGGGCGGGCTCCGTCACCTCGTGGGGACGCAGGTGCCACACGCGTCCGGTCTCCGACAGGACGGAGGGCAGCCGGGTGTCGCCGTCGCGGCGCTGCAGCGGACTCAGGACGACACTGGCGCCCAGTGACCGCTTCGACGGCAGGGTCACGACATCGCCCACCCGCAGCAGTCCCAGGGACTCGATGACATCGCGCTGGCGGGCCTTCGTCCGGGTCCTGCGCTGGCGCTTCTCCTCGACGGACAGCTCGCGGCGCAGCCGGGCGTACTCCCCGAAGTCGCCGCGGTCGCAGGCCATCGACTCGCGGTAGCCGGCGATGCCCTCCTCGTTGCGGCGCAGCTTGCGGGCGAGGCCCACGACGGCGGTGTCCGCCTGGAACTGCGCGAACGAGGTCTCGAGGACCCGACCGGCGGACTCGCGGTCCATCCGGTCCAGCAGGTTCGCCGCCATGTTGTACGTGGGCACGAACTGGCTGCGCAGCGCGTACGTGCGCTTCGAGGCCAGGGCCGCGATGTCCGCGACGTCCAGGCCGGACTGCCACACGACGACCGCGTGTCCCTCCGTGTCGATGCCACGACGTCCGGCCCGACCGGTCAGCTGGGTGTACTCCCCCGGGGTGATCTGGACGTGCGCCTCGCCGTTGAACTTCACGAGCTTCTCCAGCACGACCGTGCGCGCCGGCATGTTGATCCCCAGCGCCAGGGTCTCCGTCGCGAACACCGCACGCAGGCGGCCGGCTGCGAAGAGCTCCTCGACGAGCTCCTTGAACTGCGGGATCATCCCCGCGTGGTGGGCGGCGAAGCCGTGCAGCAGGCCGGACGAGAACGTGCCGAAGCCCAGGATGCCCAGGTCCTCGCGGGGCATCTGCGCGACGAGCGCGTCGAGGCGCTCCTCGATGACCCGCTTGTCCTCGTCCGTCGTGAGGTCGATGCCGTGGGTCAGCAGCTGCTCGACCGCCTCGTCGCAGCCGTTGCGCGAGAAGATGAAGAAGATCGCCGGGAGGAGGTTCTCCTCCCCCAGGCGGTCGAGGATCTGCAGGCGGGAGGTGCGCGGCACGCGCGGCTGGGGCCGCCTCTGCCCCCGTCTGCCCCCGCGCTGACCGCGGTTCTCGAGCGAGCGGATCGCCCGGATGAGGTCCGGGTCCGGCTCCGTCGTCGAACCCGCCCGGAAGAGGCGGTGGATGCGCCCGTCGACCAGCACGTGGTTGTGGAGGGGGACGGGCCGGTGCTCGGTCACGACGACGTCCAGGTGGCCGCGGACCTCCCGCAGCCACGCGCCGAACTCCTCCGTGTTCGACACCGTCGCGGACAGTCCCACGATCCGCACGTGCGCGGGGAGGTGGATGATGACCTCCTCCCACACGGGGCCGCGGAAGCGGTCCGCCAGGTAGTGGACCTCGTCGAGGACGACGAACCCCAGGGCGGCGAGGTCGTCGCCCGAGTGGAGCATGTTCCGCAGCACCTCCGTCGTCATGACGACGATGGGGGCGGACCGGTTGATGGACGTGTCGCCCGTCAGGAGCCCCACCTGGTCGGCGCCGAAGTCGCGGACGAACTCCGCGTACTTCTGGTTGCTGAGCGCCTTGATGGGCGAGGTGTAGAAGACGCGGACCCCGCGGTGGCGGGCCAGGGCGACGGCGAACTGCGCGATGACGGTCTTGCCGGCGCCCGTGGGCGCGGCCACCAGCACGGACCGGTCCTCCAGGAGGTCCTGGCAGGCGGTCCGCTGGAAGCGATCGAGGCGGAAGCCCAGTCCCGTCTGGAACTCGTCCAGCAGGTCGTCGGATGCGGTCACGCGCTCAGTCCTCCTCCGGATCGACCCACAGGCCCTCCTTGATGAGCTTCCGCTTCCGGCGCCGGTCGCCCAGGAGGCACACGACCCAGGCGGCGAAGAACAGCGCGAGCATCGGGATGACGAGGAAGAACATGGAGATCGCGTCCGGTGCCGGAGTCGCGATCGCGGCGAACACGAAGACGATGAGGACGACGATGCGCCAGGACTTCCGGATGCGGTCCGCGGACAGGATGCCCAGCATGTTGAGGCCCACCATGATGACCGGCAGCACGAACGCCAGGCCGAACACCACGATGATGATCATGACGAAGGACAGGTACTCCTGCGCGGGGATGATGTTGCTCGCACCGTCCGGTGTGAACGCCGTGAGCGCCCGCACCGCGTTGGGGAGCGCGAAGAACGCGAGGCACGCACCGCCCAGGAACAGCGGGATCGACACGAGGACGAAGCCCAGCGTGTAGCGCTTCTCCGTCTTCGTGAGGCCGGGCACGATGAAGGCCCACAGCTGCTGGATCCACACCGGCGACGACAGGATGAGGCCGATGAAGAGCGACACCTTGATCTTCATGTCGAACGGCGAGGCGACGCTCGCGTAGTTGAGTTCCGCGACGCGCCCCTCCTGCGCCGCGATCTCCTCGACCGGCAGCTGGAGGATCGCCAGCACGGCGTCGTAGAGGAACCAGCCCGCCACCGCCGCGAGCACCAGCGCGACGGCGCAGACGATCATCCGGTTGCGGAACTCGATGAGGTGCTCCGACAGCGGCATGCGCCGCTCCGGATCCTTCTTCGACCTCTTCCAGCTCCGGGGGTTCTGCTGCTCCACCAGATCCGTGGTCCGCGCGCTCAGGAGCGGTGCGTCGAGTCGTCGTCGGTCTGCGGATCGGCCTGCTGCTGCGCGGATCCGCCGGTCACGTCGTCGACGGTGGGCGCGGACGAGCGCTCCTGGATCTGGCGCGGGGCCTCCTCCGAGGCGCCCTTGTCCTTCTCCTTGTCGGTGCGCAGATCATCCACCTCGGACTTGAACACCTTGAGCGACTTGCCGATGTTCTTCGCGATCATCGGCAGCTTCGGTGCACCGAAGATGATGAGGATCACGATGAGGAGGATGATGATGTGGATGGGCTCCGGGCGCATGCAGGCTCCTTGGGTCGATGCTGGGGACCAGTCTAGTCCTTCGGTCCGTGCTCCTCCTGTGCGGGAGGGTCGGCCCGGTCGTAGAGTGCCAGCGCCGCGCGTGTCGTCTGCAGCGCGGCCCCGACGACGGAGGGAGGGCGCGCCTCCCTGACGCCCGCGCCGTGCGCGGCCAGCAGGCGGACGGCCCACGCGCGTCCCGCCTGCGGCAGGGACAC
>DYUK01000114.1 GCA_020743695.1 Brevibacterium senegalense
TCGTCGCCGCGGGCCGCGCTGCGCGCACCGTACGTGGGGACGCGGTACGCGACGGCCGTGACCTGGTAGAGGAAGCTGCGGTGTGCGCCCATGTCGACCCGCAGCACGGAGTCCGTCAGACCCGTCTCGTCGTTGGTCTCGTGGGTGAGCGCGACCTGGCCGCCCTGCGTGCGGAACTCGGTCGCGACGGTCTCGAGCGCGGGCTGGGCGACCTCGGTGAGGAACCGCCCGGCCGACTTGGCCGACGGGAACGAGCGCATCCGCGCCAGCCGCTGCCGCCAGGTCTTCTCCGGTGCGGGACCGCCGTGCGCGGCCAGACCGCGATGGCGTCGCGCGCGACCCTCGCGCTCCGCCCGCTCCACGCGCAGCACCTTCGAGAACGACGCCATGACGAGGTAGGAGATGACCGTGACGGGGAGCGCGAAGATGAGCGTCGCGTACTCCATCGTCGTGACACCGCCGGCCACCAGCATCGCGATCGTGAGCACGGCGGTGAGGACCGCCCAGAAGATCCGCAGCCACTTCGCGCCGTCGTCCGCGGGTTCGGGATGCTCGAGGAGAAGTTGGACATGACCATGGCACCCGAGTTGGCGCTGGTCAGGTAGAACAGCAGTCCGGACAGGGTCGCCAGGCCGATGAGGAACGCCGCGCCCGGGAACTGCTCCAGCAGCGCGTACCAACCGCTCTCCGGCGAATCGATCGCCAGCTGCGCGAACTCGGTGTCACCCGCGAACACGCGGGCCAGGGCGGAGTTGCCGAAGATCGACACGACGATGAAGTCGCAGAGGACGGGTGCGGTGATCGCCGCGAGCACGAACTCGCGCAGCGTGCGGCCACGGGAGATGCGGGCCAGGAAGAGTCCCACGAACGGCCCCCAGGCCAGCCAGAACGCCCAGAAGAAGAGCGTCCAGCAGGAACGCGGTCTGGCCGGTCACCAGGATGTAGACCATCATCGCTGCCGTGCTCCAGAGGTTGAGCTCGGAGATGATGCGGATGCCCTTGTCGACGCCGGATGTGCACGCGGCGATCGTCATGACGACCGCGACGAGGACGAGCGCGATCTGCAGACCCAGGCCCTGCGGCAGTCCGAAGAGCCAGGAGAATCCCACGTTGAGGAGGACGACGCCGATCCCCATCGACGTCGCGACGCCGAACACGGTGCCCACGAGCGCGACGATGTCGATGGCGTCGCCCGTCGCGCCCCGCACGCGCTTGCCCAGCAGCGGGTAGAGCGCCGCGCGGATCGACAGCGGCATGCCCCAGCGGTACGCGAAGTACCCCATCGCCATGCCCAGCAGCGAGTACATCGACCAGCCGGCGATGCCGTAGCGGAACATCGTCCACACGACGGCGTCCTGCGCTGCGGCCGCGGACTCCGGGTCCGCATTCACCGGCATGAGGAACTGGGTGATGGGTCCGGTCACGGAGTAGAAGAGCATGTCGATGCCCACGCCCGCGGCGAAGAGCATCGCGACCCACGTGAAGAGGTTGTACTGCGGTCGCGAGTGGTCCGGCCCCAGGCGGACGGTGCCCTCCTTGGACAGGGCGACCCACAGGACGAAGAGGATGACGATGGTGATCGTGAGGACGTAGTACCAGCCCAGATTCTCCGCGATCCAGTCGACGGCGGTCTTCATGGTCGTCTGCGCGGTGTCGGGCAGGAGGATCGCCCACAGAGAGAAGGCCACGATGACGATCGAGGCGATCAGGAAGACGCGCCAGTTGACCCGCGAGCCGGGGTGCTGCGCCAGTTCCGTCCGACCGCGCTGCATCTCCTCGCTGGAGATCGGAGGCCGATCAGCCGTCTCATTCTGGCGTCGGGACGGGCTCCTGTCGGTGCCGCCGAACCGTTCGCGCTCGATCACGGGACGCTGCTGCTGATCGTCGACCTCATCCATGCAGAGGATGTCCACCTTTCATCGGAATGATGTGTCCACTCATTCGCATCGACGCGCGAAGAGCACAGAAAAAAGCGCCGGTTCGCAACGGCGCCTGCTTTGCCATACACACCATCGAATAGTCAGGCGACTACAAGCGGACTGTCGTTTGTGTGAAGTCCGTGACCATCCGAGGAGTGTCGGTCACGCCACCGCGGCTCCCAGCCACAGGCCCACGGCCGCTGCTGCGGTACCGGTGACCAGGACCCCCGCCGCCGAGGCCGCCGCCCGGCCCCAGCGTCCGTCCCGCACCAGCTGGACGGCTTCGACCGAGGCCGTCGAGAAGGTCGTGTATCCGCCCAGGAACCCGGTCCCCGCGATGACGGCCCAGCCGGGCTGGTCCTCCGCTGTCGCGGCGGACGACAGGCCGGCGGAGCCGAGTGCGAGCCCCACGACGAGGCCCAGCAGCAGCGAGCCGCTCACGTTGATGACAGCCGTGGACCACGGGAAGGCCCGCCCGGGAAAGCGGGCTCGGATGAGCGTGCCCAGCCCGTAGCGGCAGACAGCGCCCAGGCCTCCGGCCGCCCCGATGACGACGAGGAGTAGGAGACTCACGGTTGCGATCCCGTTGCGTCGTTGCCGCTTCGTGTGTCGTCGCCCCTGCCGCTCACCCGCGCGCTCAGCGCGATGCCGAGTCCGGCGGCCAGGAGTCCCAGCACGACGGTCCCCAGTGCGTAGCCCGCGGCGGCGAGCAGGGATCCTCCCAGCAGCAGCTGGGCCGTGGACACGGCCAGCGCGCTGTACGTCGTGAACCCACCCAGGGCACCCGTGCCCAGCAGGAGGCGCAGGCGGGTGCGGGAGGGCGCGGGGCCTCGGCGGGCGAGGAGCTCCAGGAGGATCCCCAGCAGGAGGGAGCCCACGACGTTGATCGCGAGCGTGTGCAGGGGGAAGGCGTGCAGCGTGGCGCCTAGCGCGCCGTCCACGGCTGCGCGCGCGGCCGTGCCCACCGCCCCGCCCACGAAGACGAGGACGACACCGGTGATACCGAATCCTGAGGGCCGGGTGCTGGGACCAGTGCCGCTCATGCGGGGCGCGCTCCGTTCATGCGCGTGTTCTCGTCATGCGCGTGGTCTCGCACCGGTCTGCGGGGTGTCGGCCTGCTGCTCGATGCGGAGACCCCGATACCGGTTGAGCGCGGCGGCGATCTCCTGGATGCGGGGGCGCGCCAGGTGCCCGGGGTGGCCGCGGTGGTGGGAGAGTCCCTCGAGGCCGTCCTCGTCCAGGCGTCGGCCCAGCCGGGTGAGGGCCTCGTCGATGCTGAGGCCGCGGTCCTGGGCGAAGTCGTCTGCGAGTCGCTCGAGCGCATGGGCGATCGCCTGGGTCTGCGCGGGATCGACGAGCTGGAGGACGGCGGTGAGGTCGATGTCCTCCCGGCCGTACTGGATCGTGGTGCGGCCGCGGGCGCGCGCGAACTTCCGCTTGTCCGCCGGCCGCAGCGAGTCGGTGGACGGCACACGGGCGGCGGGGGCGGAGAAGACAGGAGCGGTGCCGGCCTGGGCGGCTTCTGAGGCGAACCCATCCGCGGGGGGCGTGGGGGCCTCGGCGGCGATCGCGTGAGCCTGCTCCGTCACGTCCCGGGGGACGTACGAGTCCAGGGCGAGGACGTGGTCCGCGACGTCGAAGAAGGCTCCGGAGCCGCCGGCGACCAGGATCGTCGAGACGCCGCGCTCCTCGTAGAGGGCACGGACCCGGTCGACGAACGGGGTGATCGGCTCGCGGTGGGCGGGCACCAGCCGGCGCATGCGGGCGTCGCGGATCATGAAGTTCGTCGCAGAGGTGTCCTCGTCGATGAGGAGCGCGGTGGCGCCTGCATCCACGGACTCGACGAGGGTCGCCGCCTGCGAGGTCGATCCGCTGGCGTTCGTCGTGGTGAACGCGCGCGTGTCCGTGCCCGACGGCAGGCCGCTGATGAACGGCGCGATGTCGACCGAGGTGACCGATCGTCCGTCCTCCGCACGGATCGCGGTGGCGTCCGGGCGGGTGAGGACCCACTCGCGGCCGTCACCGGCGATGTGCGGGTAGACGCCGCGCTCGATCGCCCGCAGCAGTGTGGACTTGCCGTGGTAGCCGCCGCCCACGATGAGGGTGACGCCCTCCGGGACGCCCATGCCCTCGACCCTCCGGCCGCTGGGCAGGTCGAAGGCGACGCGCCGGGAGACCGGGGAGCGGAACGGCACCGCACCCGCGCCCAGGGGACGATCCGAGTCCCCGGACCGGCGGGGCAGGATCGCACCGTCGCCCACGAACGCGACGAGGCCGCGTGCGGCCAGCTGCTCCTGGAGCGCCAGCTGGTCCCGGTACTGGACGACCTGGGCACGGAGGTCCCCCATGTCCAGATCGAGCAGGGCCTCCTCGACGATCCCGGGCAGGGTGTCGGTGAGGATCTGGGCCGCCTGGTGGCCGCGGATCCTGCGCCCGGAGGCCGGCAGGTCCACGGTGATGCGAGCCTCCACCTGACCCTCGGGGGATCCGTCTGCGGGGAAGACCACGCTGGTCCGCTCGAGGATCTGCTGACCCGGGGTGCCGATCGCCACGGGCGGCGGCTGGTCGCGGTCGGCACGGCGGGGGCTCCTGCGGCCGCCGCCGGAGTGCGACCGCGCCGCGGCGGCGAATGCCCGGGCCAGGTGGTCCCCGGCGGCGATGCGTCCGGCGTGGTCGGCGACAAGGTCGTCGGGGATGCCGGTGCGCGACCGGTCGACGCTCACGCGCATGAGCGAGGGCGGCGCGAAGGGATCGACCTGCACGCGGTCGACCGTCAACCGGCACACCCCCAGATCGTGCGTGCCGACGATCCGCTTGTAGTCGCCGTAGCCGCGACCGTCCAATGAGTGCAGCGTCTGTGCCAGATCCATGGCCGCGACGTTACCGCGTGGGCAGTTCCGCATGCACGGTGAACCCGCCGTCGGGGCGCGGTCCCGCCTCGACGGTGCCGCCCAGCGCGCCCACGCGCTCGCGGATCCCGGCCAGACCCAGCCCGGCACCCGGGGCGACGGGCAGCGGGGAACCGGGGGCGGCCACCCTTGCGGGCGGCGGCGGGCCGCCGTCCTCGGGACCTTCGGTGACGGCGGGGCCGTTCGTGACGTCGAGGACGAGCCGGCCGTCGGCCACCTCGACCCGGACGTCGATCGCGGAGCCCGGTGCGTGCCGGACCGCGTTGCTGAGGGCCTCCTGGACGGTGCGGTAGGCGGTCAGGCCGACGGCGGGCGGGACGACCACGGCGGTGTGCGGATCATCGGCCTCGTGGTCGTCGTCCCTGCCGGAGGCGAGCTCCTGCCCGCCGGAGACGAGGTCGTGCGGCTGGGTCGCGAACGTGATGTGCGCGCCCGACTGGCGGGTGGAGTCCACGAGCGGCCGGATGTCCGCGAGAGTGGGCTGGGGGACGAGCGGTGCCTCGTCGGACCCGCGCAGGATGGCGAGCAGCCCGCGCATCTCGCTGAGTGCTCGGCGGGAGGAATCCGCGATCGAGGCGAACTCCTCGCCGGTCTGGGGATCGACGTCCGGCAGCCGGTACTCCGCGGTGGTCGCCTGCACGCTGATGACGGACATGCTGTGGGCGACGACGTCGTGGAGCTCCTGCGCGATGCGGTTGCGCTCCTGCAGCTCGCGCTGACGGGCGCTCAGCTCCGAGGTCGCCCTCCGCTCCGTCCGGAGTGCGCTGCGGCTGCGTACCAGTTGGCGGATGACGACACCCACGATCGCGGCGCCGGCGGAGACGGAGCCGGCGATGAGGAGGCTGTCGAGGGTGCCGGCGAGCCCGTCCGGACGGTGCATGACGACGGCGGCGACAGGGGCGGCTGTTCCCGTTGCCCACGCGACGAGTGCGACGAACCACGGATGGCGCAGTCCCAGGAGGAGCACGACGAGGCAGTGCGTCAGCATCGTCGTGACGGGCCACGGCCACGGCAGTCCCAGCGTCGACTGGGTCAGCAGAGCGGTCGCGAGGATCGCTGCGACATTGCCCACCAGGCCCACCAGCGACCACCGCACCGTCAGGACGAGCGCGGCGCCGTGGGCCAGGGCGAGGATCATCGCGACGACGACGGGCACGCCGTAGACGGCCGCGAGGACCGGCCAGCCGATCGCGGTGAGCGCGACGGCGGCGAACCCGGCGGTGAGCCATGCCCAGCCGTCGACCGAGGCGAAGGGGCCCAGGTGGGGGTCGGTGGAGGAGCCGGAGGAGGTGGGGGAGGCGTCCGCGGTGCCGGAGGCGTGGCCCGCCGGCGGTGCGGCAGGGCCGCGGGAGCCGGCCGACGCGGACGGTTCGCCGGGAGCGGTGGGTGAGCCGGCCTCGGCGGGGGTGCCTTCCCGGGCCGCGGTGCCGGCGACCGGCGCCGCACCGCCTTCGAACACCGAGGTCCCCAGTGCTGCCGTCGTGACGACGGCGTCGAGGTGGGCGAGTCCGCGCATGATCCAGGGGAGGGCGAGCAGCAGGACGAGACCGATGACGAACCGGACCACGACCTCGAGGAGGAAGACGAGTCCTGGTGCCAGCGTGAGCGCATCACCGGTGAGGGCGGAGACGATGAGCTCGAGGAGGCCGGTGTCCTCGGCGGGGAGGAACACGCCCCAGGCCAGGTACGTGAGTCCGCCCAGCGCGCCCGCCCACCAGGTGACGGCGATGACGAAGGTGACGGTCCGCAGCGGGAACGCGATGAGCGTCTCGAACACGAGGTCGAGCCAGGAGCGCGGGTCCGCGACGGACTTGACCCATCCGAACACCCCTGGTTGCCGCGGGCGGTAGGCGGGAGTGGCGAGCGGGGCTCCCCACAGCCGCAGACGGGTGCGGGAGAGCTGAGCGAAGGCGCGGGAGAGGAGGAGGGTGAGGGGCAGGAGCAGCGCCCCCACCCAGATGATGATCGTGCCGACGGAGAAGGCGAAGAGCGGGACGAGCACGATGAACGCGAAGAGCGAGATGAAGAAGCCGGGGAATACGTATGCGGAGTCGTGGCCCACCCGTTCGGTGATCCGGCGCAGAGCGGCGAACCGGCCCACGGGACGGTGAGTGTCGGCGGGGCCGGCGTGCGGGTGTGCGGCCGGCGAGGCGGGAGATGAGGTCATCATGATCAGCTTCTCCTATTCGTGAGGATCGCACCATGCAGCGCGGCAGTGGCGTGGGTGATGTGAGCTGAGGGGGTCATGGGGGTCGAGGGAGAGGAAGGCGCGGATGGCTCGGTGGAGGCGCTCGCCCGCGATCGGTGGGAGACAGCAGGGGCGGAGCGCACTGCGGGGTGGGCTCGCACTGCTGGGTGGGCCCGCACCAGGAGGCAGATGCCTGCGGTGGCGGCCGCAGCCGCGACGACGAGGGCGCACAGCACCGCGGCGGGCAGCCCCTCGTACTCGCCCAGCAGGAGGGCCCCGATCCCCACGGCGACGAGGGGGTCGATGACGGTGAGACCCGCGAGGACGGTCTCCGGCGGTCCACTGCGGTACGCCGTCTGCACGACCCACATACCTGCGACGGAGCCGACGACCAGGGCGACGAGCAGCACCCCGTGCACGGTGCTGAAGGCACCGGCGCGCACCTCATGCACGAGCACGTGCGCACCGGCGGCGACCGAACCGAACACGACACCGGTGCAGACGATCCGCACGAGGTGACCCAGCGTGCTCACGGCGACGGCGCAGCCCAGGACGGAGAATGACACGAGCAGGAAGGCGAGGTGGAGGATCTGGGTGGGTGCGGCCTCGGGCGGGGTGCTCCACGGTGAGGACAGGCCCACGAACAGCGCGACGGACACGACGGTCAGAGCGACTCCGGTGACCACGCGGCGGGAGAGCTGGTGGGCGCGTCCCTCGCGCACGCCCAGGAGGACGACGGCGACGAGGGAGAGCGTGCCCAGTGGCTGGATGAGGGCGACGGGGGCCAGGCCCAGGGCGAGGATGTTGAGGACGGTCTCGAGGGCGAGGAGTCCCAGTCCCATGACCCACAGCGGGCTGCGTACGGCTTGGCGGAGCGCTGTGCCGCCGGCGGAGGCGATGGCCCGGTGCTGCGCGTGCGTGCCGACGGCCAGGCAGACGGCGGCCACGAGCGCGAGGGCGATGGCGACGGTGTATGAGGTGAGCATGGGGACGACGATGCGGCCGCGGTCGACCTCTCCGCGTCCCCCGCGCGAGTGATTCGCGATGGTACCTGCGGGGGGGGAGGGGCTGGGGTG
>DYUK01000115.1 GCA_020743695.1 Brevibacterium senegalense
GTCGAGGTTGACGAACGCGGAGCCGGCTGGCTGCGCGGCGGCGGAGAGCAGCAGCGGGCGGAGGCGCTCGCACACCATCTGCGTCGACTCCTCGAAGGCCCACAGGTCGATCTGCGAGGCGATCGAGGAGACCTTGATCGAGACGTAGTCGACGTCCGGGCGGGCGAGGAGGCGGCGGACCTCCTCTGTGTGGTTCTCCGCCTCCGCCTCGCCCAGCACGGCCTCGCCCAGCAGGTTCACATTCAGCTTCGAGCCGTCCGCCCGCAGTGCTGCGACGGCGCGGCCGAACGGGCCGGGGCGCGCGTCGACGATCATGTGCCCCAGCATCTGGCGCATCCGGGCACGGGCGGCGGGCACGACGATCTGCGGCACGATCGGCACCAGGGCCGCGCCGGCGCGGATCTGAGCCTTGTCCAGCGCGGGCAGCGACGGCGGGACGTCCTCGACGATGCTCGCCAGGGCAGCACCGGCGGCATGAGTGTCTTCCGTGCGGATGACCCGGTCGACGAAGCCCACGGTGAAGTCGACGCCGCCCTCGTCGCCCAGCACGGCGGCGAGCCTGTCGGCCGAGGGGTCCTTCACATGGAGTCCCGACGCGACCCGCAGCCAGCGGCGGGCGGTGTCGACGGCGCGGTCGGCGATCTCCTCGAGCTGAGCGGAGCGCTGGTGGGCGGGAGGAGCGGTGTGCGAGATCGTCATGATGCTCTCCTTCGCGTCGTCGTCGACGGCTGTAGGGCGGTGTGTGCCTCCAGTGTGGAAGCGGCGGGGCTGGCGCCGGAAGGGTGCTGTGAGTCAGAATGATGAATGAGTCAGAAAGTCTGGTGGTGAGGAGCTGGAGTGCACGGAGCAGGTGACGGGAGCACGGGACGCGACGCGGTGACGGGTGACGGTGCGCGAACTGGTGAGACGGGACCGCAGGTGTCGGGCGGTGCGGGGCCGGGGCGGCCGCGCATCCAGGAGACCGCGGACCGGGCGGTCGCGCAGCTGCTGGCGGTGGCGGGCGATCGGGTGGACGATCGGGCCTTCGCGACCCGCGCGCTCGCGGAGCGGACCGGCTTCAGCCAGACCGTCGTGTCCCGCGCGGTCCGCAGGATCGCCGATGGTGTCGATGGTCCGGACGGTGCTGCTGCGGCGGAGGTGGATGAGATCCCGGCGGAACGCGTGGAGGAGCCGTTGCTGCTCGCCGGTCTCGAACTGGACGGAGGTGTCTGTCGCGCGGAGTTCCTCAACGCTCCGCAGGACGTGCAGATCCGCTGGACGCGGCGGCATCTGCGGCACCGGGCGGCGCTGCTGGCGACCCTGCGGATCCGTGGCGCGACGCTGCCGGAGGGCCTGCCCGGACGGCTGGCCCACGCTGTCGAGATCCCTGTCGACCTGCTCGAGGCGCTGGCGCGTGCGGACGCGGACGCATCGGTGGCGTGGCGGATCGGCGCGGTCGAGCCCGGTGTGACGCGAGGGGCGGAGGAGACGGGAGGGTCGGCGGAGGCGGGCGGATCGGTCGCGGCGGCCGATCAGTCCACTGCCTGGCTGCCGCGCGCGGGTGTGTCCGTCACCGAACAGCTGGCTGTCCGTCTGCGCGACGCGATCATGGTCTCCGACCTGCGACCCGGGGACCGGCTGAGTGTGGCCCGCTGCGCGCGTCTGCTGGAGGTGCCGCGCTCCGTCGCCTCGGACGTGCTGCGGCGAATGGTCGACGACGAGCTGCTGGACGGCGCCGGGGGAGAGGTGCGCATCCCGCGGGCCTCACCGGACGACGTCATCGAGCTCTACGCCGCCCGCATGCTGCTGGGCGACGTCCTGCTGCGGGCGGCGGCGACCCGCCCCCGTGCCCGGCTGCTGCGGGCCCGGCAGGTGCTGGGGCTGATCGAGGACGCGGTCGCCGCCGGGACCAACGTGGGGGACGCGGACCTGCGGTTCCAGCAGGAGGTGGCCCGGGCCTCGGGCCTGGAGCAGACCGTCCGGCTCTTCGAATCCTCCACGGTGCGCGTGCAGATGCTCATCGCACTGCTGGGGATGGACTACGCACGCGCCGGCCGCAGCATCCTCGCCGACGACCGGCGGATTCTTGCCGCCCTGGTCGCCGGGGATGCCGGGGCCGCCGTCGAGGCGTGGCACCGCAAGACGGACGCGGCGGTGCGCCACATGCACGGGCGCGCACGCCACACCGCTTTCGACGTGGAGCTGTGGCGCCGCCTCACCGCGCTGTGACGGGCGGAGGTCTGCGCGTCGATCGTTGTGGTGAGACGTCTAGGATGTGACGCGGAATACATACGAGTCATCCGGTGCCGTTGGCGCGTCGCGCGAACGGCTGACCCCGAGCAAGGAAGCTGGTCCCGCATGTCCGCACCCTCTCCTGTCCTGTGGCGTCCTGATCCCGCCGAAGCAGAGGCCACCCAGATGCGCGAGTTCCAGCGCCTCATGGGTGAGAGGCACGGCGCCCCGCAGGGCGACTACCAGGAGTTCTGGCAGTGGACGATCGACAACCTCGACGTCTTCTGGGAGGAGGTCATCGCGTTCGCCGGCATCGTCTGGGACCGCGGCGACGGCCTCGTGCGCCAGGGCGACACGATGCCGGACGTCCGCTGGTTCCCGGGGGCGAGGATCAACTATGCGGAGAACATCCTCCGCTGGTCGCAGGAGCGCGGCGACGAGCCGGCCATCATCGGGCGTCACGAGGACGACCGCCGCGAGGTGCTCACGTGGAACGAACTGCGCGGACAGGTGGGTGCGCTCGCCGCACGCCTGCGCGAATGGGGCGTGCGGCCCGGGGACACGGTGTGCGCGGTGCTGCCCAACATCCCGCAGACCGCCGTCGCCCTCCTGGCGGCCGCGTCCGTGGGTGCGGTGTGGTCGGTCGTCAACACCGACTTCGGCATCCGGGGCATCGAGGACCGCTTCGCACAGATCGAGCCGACGGTCCTCTTCACCGTCGACTCCGTCCTGTTCAACGGGAAGACCCAGTCGCTCGTCGACACCGTCCCCCAGCTGCTGGAGGCGCTGCCCACCGTGCGGCAGCACGTGCTCATCGAGCAGTCCGGGTCCGGCACGGGTGAGGATGGCGGAGCGGGTGGGCAGAAGGCCGCGGCTGGGCAGGACGGTGGCGCGGACGAGGGCACCGGGTCCGCCACGACGGGGACCGGTGCTGTCCCCACGGTGACCTTCGCGGACATCGTCCGTGAGCCCGTCGAACCCGTCTTCGAGCGGGTCGAGTTCTCGCACCCCCTCTGGGTCCTGTACTCCTCCGGCACGACGGGCAAGCCCAAGGGCATCGTCCACGGACACGGCGGCGTCACCGTCGAGATGAACCGGGCGAACATCCTCCAGTACGACGTGCGGCCGGGCGACATCCAGTACTCCGCGGTCGCGACGACGTGGGTCGTGTGGAACCTGCTCATCGACGCGATGTCGCGCGGCGTCACGATCGTCACCTACGACGGCGCCCCTTTCGCCGGTGGTCCGCACCGGCAGTTCGAGCTGCTGGCGTCCGAGCGCGCCACCGCGTTCGGCACCGGGGCCGCCGTGCTGTCCACGGCGCAGCGACTGGGCTACTCGCCGCGCGCGGACTACGACCTCTCCGCGCTGCGGTCGATCCTCTCGACGGGCTCGCCGCTGCCGGATCCCACCTGGGACTGGGTGTACGAGCACATGAGCCCCACTGTGAAGCTGGGCTCCGCCTCCGGCGGCACGGACATCGCCACCGGTTTCATCGGGTCGAACCCGGTGGATCCCGTGGTGCGCGGACACCTGCAGTGCGCCTACCTGGGCATCGCCGCGGACTCCTGGGACTCCCGCGGCAACCCGGTCGTCGGTGAGCTGGGCGAGTTCGTCGTCACGCAGCCCATGCCGTCGATGCCGGTGTTCTTCTGGAACGACCCGGACGGCTCGCGCTACCGGGACGCCTACTTCGACGCGTACCCCGGCGTGTGGCGCCACGGGGACTGGGTCACCCGCCACGAGGACGGCAGCTACGTGATCCACGGCCGGTCGGACGCCACGATCAACCGCGGCGGCATCCGGATGGGGTCCGCGGACATCACCCAGATCGTCGACCGGGTCGAGGGCGTCGCCGCCTCGATGGTCATCGGCGCGGAGCTGACCGGCGGGGACTACTACATGCCGCTCTTCGTCGTCCCCGCGCCGGGGACGCAGGTGAATGACGCGCTGCGCGAGCGGATCGTCGGGGCGATCCGGTCCGAGCTGTCGCCGCGGTACGTGCCGGACGAGATCATCGAGGCGCCGGGCGTCCCGCTCACCCGCACGGGGAAGCTGCTGGAGCTGCCGATCAAGAAGGTCCTGCAGGGAGCCCGGCCCACGACGGTCAACCGGGACGCGGCCGCGGACGAGTCCATCCTCGAGTGGTACGTCGACTTCGCGCAGACGCGTCGGGCGGACGGCGGGTCCGACTGACACGTCGGACGGGGCAGGGGCGCCCCGTCCGACCACACTCACCTCCTGCGTGCCAGTGTCAGCGCACCGGTGCCGACTGCCACGAGGATGAGTGCCAGACCGGCTGCCGCCGTGGCATCGACTCCCGTCCGCGGCAGTGTCTCAGGCTGCGGGCCGTCCGGCGCCGGCACCGGGTTGTCCGGCGGAGAGGGCTCCTGCGGTGCGGGCGGCTCCCCGCCTCCCTGGGGCGGCGGTCCGGGCTGTTCGTCCTCCTGGGGCGGAGCGGTGTCCTCCGGCGGTGGTGAACCCTCCGGGGGCGCTGTCTCCTCGGGCGGAGTCGTCTCGGGGGCCTCAGTCTCCGGTTGCTCAGTCTTCGGGACTTCAGTCTCCGGGGCCTCGGTCTCGGGTGTCTCTGTCTCCGGAACCTCAGTCTCTGGGGCCTCCGGCGGCTCCGAGGCTTCGGGCGTGCGCGGGGGCTCCGGCGTCCGCGTGGGAGCCGGCGGTGGGGTGGTTGTGGGAGGCGGGGTGGCCTCGGGCGTTGTCGACGGTTCCGGCTCCTGCGTGGGCGGTGCCGGCGGTGCCGTGGTGGGCGGCGGCGAGTAGGTCGCCGTGGCCGTGGGCACCGGCAGCGGTGACGGCGGCGGCGAGGGCGGCAGGGTGGGCCGCGGCGGCTGCTCCTTCTGCTTCCACGTGTCCTCCGCCGTGAGCGTCACCGGTTCACCGGGGGTGACGACCGCCTGCACGCGATCGGAGCCCAGGCCGGACGGCCGGTGGTAGGAGACCTCGCTGGAGGGCAGTCCGTCGACCTCCACCTCGATCGTGATCGGCACGTCACCCTGCGCGAGCATGTCCACGGTCGTGGGATCGTCACTGGTCGTGACGCGGTCCTGGGCCGGCTGTGCACCCGTGACGGTCAGGTCGACGTCGTGGCCGGGCACCTCGTGGCCGGATGCGCTCGTGAGGGACACGACCGCGTCCATGACGAGGCCGACGCCCGCGGCCGAGTCCTCCTGCGTCACGTCCCCGGATGCTGCGGTGGTGTCGTCCCTGCCGGAGTCCTCCCCGGTCGGCACATCGAGCGCGCGGATCGTCCGATCCCGCAGCGTCACGTCCAGGGTGTAGGGGCCCGCGTAGCGCTTCGCGTCGCGGCTGATGGTGGTGTAGGCCTTCGCGGCCTCTGCGAAGTCGGAGCCCAGATCCTTCGGGTGCCCCGGCGGGATCGCGTGCCGGTGGGGGATCGCCTCGTCCAGACGGACCATGGCGGACAGCGCGGCGTGCGTGGCCGCCGACGACGACTCGCGATGGGTGTGCAGCGCCCAGGCCGTCCGCGCGGCTGTGATGCTCTTCCCCGCCCCGGCGTTGCGGAAGAACCGCGGGTGCGGCGTCTTGAGACCCGCATCGGTGCAGTAGGAGTACCGGTCGGAGAACGTGCGATACGCGCCGTACCAGGTCCGGCCCTCCCGCGCCGTGTACCACTGGCCCGGGCCCAGGACGCTGTCGACGGACTGCCCCAGGAACCACGACCCCTCCTGCGAAGCCCCCAGCTCCGCCGCCGAGGCCGAGGAGCCTCCCAGCTGTGCGTCGCCGTCGACCGGGGGAGGGTCGGAGGAACCGCTGTCGCCGCCGGGTGCTTCGATGCTCACGGTGTCGGAGTGGGCGGTCCCGGAGTAGGCGTAGGTGGCGCTGGCCGCGGACGCGCCGGCCAGGACCGGCGAGCAGATGAGGGCGGCGGTCAGGATCGCGGCGCTGGCTGTGCGGGCGGCGGTGCGCCCGGGCGCGCGTCGTGCTGGGGGAGTGCGCGAGGGGACAGTCCGGGACGGGACAGGCCGCGACGGGGCGGCGTGGGATGGAGTGGTGCGGGCATCAGTGGGTGGTGTCATGCCGCCATCTGAGTCCTCCGCGCCACCGGGTGCACGGGCATCGGCTCGGTTGTGGATGAGCGTCGACGGATCCACAGCTCGCGGTGCGCAGGACGACGCCGCCTGTGCCCAGGCGGGTGTGCGCAGAGCGGACCTGTACTCCCGATTCCCGGGTCGCGCGCGGCCCGGAGTAGAGTCGGAGTGTTGCGACACGAGCGGATGCGGGATGTCCGCGACCTGTTCACAGACCTGATCTGCACGGGAAGAGGCGAGGCTTCATATGACCACACCCACGGAGAACGCGGACGTCGTCCTTGTCGGCGGCGGCATCATGAGTGCGACCCTGGGCGCGCTGCTGAATGACCTGCAGCCGGACTGGGACGTGCGCGTGTACGAGAAGCTCGACTACGTCGCCCGTGAGAGCTCGCACCCCTGGAACAACGCGGGCACCGGTCACGCGGCGCTGTGCGAGCTCAACTACTCGCCCCAGGACGCGAACGGCGACATCGACATCACGAAGGCCGTCACGATCAACGAGCAGTTCCACCAGTCGCGCCAGTTCTGGTCGTTCCTCGTGAAGGAGGGGATCGTCGCCGATCCCAAGACCTTCATCAACCCGGTGCCGCACATGTCGTACGCGCGGGGCGATCAGGGCCGCGACTACATCCGCAAGCGCTACGAGACGATGGTCCAGAACCCGCTGTTCGCGGACATGGAGTACTCGGACTCCCAGTCGCAGCACGCGGAGTGGCTGCCGCTCATGTTCGAGAACCGCGGCCCGGGGCAGGTCAACGGCGTCTCCCGCGTGGAGCGCGGCACAGACGTGGACTTCGGCTCGCTCACGCGTCAGCTGCTGAGCCACGTGGAGGACCGCGGCGTCCAGATCCGGACCGCCCACACCGTGACGGACCTGGAGCGGTCCGCCGACGGCTGGAAGGTCAAGGTCCACGACGACCGTGCGGGTCAGTCGTTCGAGGTGAACGCGAAATTCGTCTTCATCGGCGCCGGCGGCGGTGCGCTGCACCTCCTGCAGAAGTCCGGCATCGCCGAGGGCCGCGGCTACGGCGGCTTCCCCGTGTCCGGCCTGTTCCTTCGCACCTCCGACCCGGAGCTGGTCGACCGCCACTACGCGAAGGTCTACGGCCAGGCCGCGACGGGTGCCCCGCCCATGTCCGTCCCCCACCTGGACACGCGCGTGATCGACGGCAAGCGCTACCTGCTGTTCGGCCCCTACGCGGGCTTCTCGCCCAAGTTCCTCAAGCAGGGCAGCTTCACGGACCTGCCGTTCTCCGTGCGCGGGAACAACCTCCCGGTCATGCTGAACGTCGCGAAGGACAACTTCGACCTCGTCACGTACCTCATGGGTCAGCTGGCGGAGACGAAGAAGGGCCGCTTCAAGATGCTCGAGGAGTTCACCCCGGAGGTGGACCCGGAGAAGTGGGACCTCATCACCGCCGGTCAGCGTGTGCAGATCATGAAGCGCGACCCGCAGAAGGGCGGCATCCTGGGCTTCGGCACCGAGGTCGTGTCCGCCGCGGACGGTTCGATCGCCGCGCTGCTGGGGGCCAGCCCCGGCGCGTCGACGGTCACCTCGATCATGCTGGGGCTGCTGGAGCGCTGCTTCCCGCAGCAGTACGCCGGCTGGGAGCCGCGCCTCAAGGACATGGTCCCCTCGCTGGGCCGCAAGCTGCACGAGGATCCGACGCTCCTGACGGAGCTGTCCGACTACACGTCCGGCACGCTCCAGATCGGCTGAGCCGGCCACCCGCGCAGGTCGCGGGGCCGGACCGACTGCGCCGGGGACGCTCGCACACGAGCGTCCCCGGCGCATGTGCGTTCGGGCATCCGTTGCGAAACTGCCACTGCGCGTGCAGGGCATCGGGATGCGGACGACCGTAGACTCGGGGACGACCAGAGTCCGGCCCGTGGGCCGTTCAGCGCTACTTCCCGAAGGACCACACCATGACGTACGGGTGGAGTGACCCGCGCAGGGGCCAGGACCCCCGCCAGTCCCAGCAGCCTCCGCACGGACAGCCCGGCCCGCAGGGACAGCCGGGCGCGCAGGGTCAGCCGGGTCCGGGTCCACAGGGGCAAGGACGCCCGGGACAGCCAGGCCAGCCTGGCCCGGGTCCGCAGGGACAGTTCCAGCCGCGCCCCGGCCAGCCCGCTCCCGGCCAGCCGCAGCCGGGGCAGCCTCACCCGGGGCAGCCGCAACCCAACCGGTTCCAGCCACATCCCGGCCAACCGGCTCCCGGCCAGCCCCACCCCAGCCAGCTCGCACCCGGACAGCCCCAGCCCGGCCACCCCGGCCAGCCTCACCCCCACCAGCCCCCGTGGCAGGGTCAGCCGGCAGCGCCCGGCATGGGGGCCTCGGCGGTGGCGATCC
>DYUK01000116.1 GCA_020743695.1 Brevibacterium senegalense
GGGGCTATCGTTGACTCACGTGTTCGCCTCTCTCATCCGCCTGCTGGGCTGGGGGTACATCCCCATCGCCGTCATCGCGAAGCTGCCCTTCGCGATGTCCGTCGTCGCGGTCATGACGGCGGTGTCCGCGCTGCGGGGCTCGTACTCGGAGGCGGGCGCCACGGCCGCGCTCGTGGGCGTGGGCACCGCGGTGTCCGGCCCACTGCTGGGCGCCGCCGCCGACCGCTGGGGCCAGCGCACCGTCCTCCTCATCCTGGGCGTCGCGAACACGGCCGCCCTCCTGGGCCTGGCCTGGGCGCTGCTGGCGGACGCGACCACCTCCGTCATCCTCACGACCGGCCTGCTCATCGGCCTCACCGCCCCGCAGGCGTCCTCGATGGTCCGGTCCCGCTGGCTGCTCGCCATCGACGCCGAGGTCCCGGTCGCCTCCCGCAGCCGTTCCACCAGCGCGGTCCTCTCCTACGAGTCCATGACGGACGAGCTCACGTTCGTCTTCGGCCCCGTCATCGTGGGCGTGGCCGCCGTCGCGTGGGGCACCGTCTCGCCCGTCGTGGGTGCGGCGGTCCTCACCGCCGTGGGCATCACCGCGTTCGCGCTGCACCGCTCCGCGCAGTACGCGCAGGGCCGCACCGACCCCCGCCCGGGCACCTCGCCCCAGGGCCCGGCCACCGCCGAGGCCGCCCCGGCCGCACTCCTCTTTCGCCCCGTCGTCCTGCTGCCGGTGGGCGGCATGACGTGCATCGGCCTCTTCTTCGGCTCGACGCTCACGAGCCTCACCGCCTTCATGGAGACGCTGGGCCAGGCGGATGCGACGGGGATCCTCTACGGAGTCATGGGCGTGGGCTCCGCGATCTGCGCGCTGTCCGTCGTCGTCCTGCCCGAGGCGTTCCGCCTGCGCGCCCGCTGGCTCGTCTTCGCGACCCTCACACTGGCCGGCTGCCTCCTCTACACACAGGGGCAGACCCTCACAGCCTTCGTCATCGCGCTGCTCATCATGGGCTGCGGCGTGGGTCCCAGCCTCGTCACCCTCTTCGCGATCGCCTCCCAGCACGCACCCGCCGGTCGCCTCACCACCGTCATGGCGATGATGAGCACGGGCGTCGTCGTGGGCCAGTCCGCCAGCTCCGCGCTGAGCGGCACCCTCCTGGACGGAGCGGGACTGGCCGTGGGACTGTGGGGCCCGGCGGCCTCGGGCGCGCTGCTGGTGGCGCTGGGACTGGCCTACCACTGGAGTGCACCGCGCACCCGGCGATCTCGCACAGAGGTGCCCTAGGATGGCGACCGGGCCGTGGACAGCGCGGCCGTGCCCACGTCGCGGTGCGATCGACCGCGACGCACACCCCACTCCCTGACGATCTGAGGTACTCGTGGAACAGTTCACCTCCGAATGGCAGGCGTGGCACGATGAGCGCCTCGCCGCGCTCGCCACACCCTTCGGCATGCTGAGCATCACCGGCCTCCACTGGCTGCAGCAGGGCGAGAACACCTGGGAGGGTGCTCCCGGCCGCTTCGACCTGGACGGCGACACCATCACCTTCCGGATCGGCGCCGGACACAGCGCGGGACCCACGCGCGCCGCGCTCGAGGCGGCCGCCCAGCAGGAGACGCAGACGGCCTCGGCGGTGGAGCTGGGGTCGACGGCGGACGGCGCGTCCTGGATCCGCCTGCCCCGCGACGGCGGGCTCACGTGGCTGGTCTCCGACCACACGGCGTACGAGGCGATCGACCGCGACGGCCGGATCGGCATCCGCGTCCACGACTCGAAGTCCGCGCTGCTGGCGCACTTCGTCGACATCCCCGCGTTCCCCGTCACCGAGGCCGCCGTGGTGAGCGGCCGCTTCGAGCCCTACCCGGCGCCCCGCGTCCGCCGCATCGCGACCGCGCTGCCCGGACTGGAGATGGACCGGACGACCGTGGGCACCGTGACCTTCGCCCTGGGCGGCCGGACCCACACACTCATCGCCGCCGGCAGCCCGGAGACCGGCCTGGTCCTCGACTTCCACGACACGACGAATGGGGACACGACCCCGTCCTGGCGGACGCTCAGCGTGGGGCTGCCCGCCGCGGACGGTTCCGTCACCCTCGACTTCAACCGCACCGTCATCTACCCCTTCGCGTTCCACCCGTGGGCCACGTGCCCGGCACCGGTCGAGGAGAACATCCTGCGGCTGCCCGTGCGCGCCGGCGAGAAGACCCCCACCCGCACGCTCACCGAGGAGGGCCTCACCCACCCCGTGGGCGTCGTCGCCCTGTCCGACGCGTTCGACGGCCCCGAGGTCTTCCGCTGGATCGAGGAATCCGGCGCCCAGCTGTTCGGCCACCGCGTGCGCCGCGGCACGCAGATGCCCGGCCCGGCCAGCGCCTCCGCGTTCATCGTCTACGGCATGCGGGACGCGCAGGACCACGCGGACGCTGCCTCCGAGGCCGCGGTCCGCGAGTTCGCCGACGACGCCCTGGCGGTGGGGACGCCGCTCGTGGGGGTGGGGTCCTCGGGCGCGCAGATCGTCTTCGAGGCCGCCCGCCACCTGCAGCGCACGACGCACGGCGTCGACGACGGGCAGACCGCTCCCGAGGCCGGGGGCACCGGTGCCGGTGCGTCCGGTGCCGCTGCGGCCGGGGCTAGGGACTCCGGGGCAGGGGACTCCGCTGACGACCCCGGTCTGCGGATCCTGCAGGAGTCGCCCCTGCCGGTCGTCGTGAGCGCGGACTTCGCCCACGACCGGCTGCTGCGCGGCAGCGTGACGATCTGCCCGGATTCCGCCCTGGGCTTCGTCGACATCGAGGGGCTCGCCGCCCAGGTGGGCGACGACACCCCCACCCGCAGCCGCGTGTGGAACGACCTCATCGACCGGTTCACCCGCCTCGTCGTCACGAGCGGCTGAGCCTCACCAGATGGAGACGCGCTCCTCAGGCGCCAGCCACATGCCGTCGCCCTCCCGCGTCCCGTAGACCTCTGCGAATGCGTCCATGTTCTTGACGATCTGGTTGCAGCGGAACTCCTCCGGCGAGTGCGGGTCGACGGTGAGCCGGCGGCGGCGCTCCTCGTCGCGCATCGCCGTCTGCCACGCGCGGGCCCACGCCTCGAAGAAGACGCGACCATCCTCAGCCGTCACCTCCTCGCCGCGGGCGGCGGTGCGCGCCTTGAGCGCCTTCCACGCGATCGACAGGCCGCCCAGATCGCCGATGTTCTCGCCGATCGTGAGGGCGCCGTTCACGTGGTCGTCCGGTCCCAGGCCGCGCGGCACCAGCACCTCGAACTGGTCGATGAGCGAGCGCGTCTGCTCGTCGAAGCGCGCGCGGTCCTCCTCCGTCCACCAGTCCGTGAGCGTGCCGCGGCCGTCGTAGCGCGAGCCCTGGTCGTCGAACCCGTGCCCGATCTCGTGGCCGATGACCGCGCCGATCGCCCCCAGGTTCTGCGCGTCGGAGGCCTCCGGGTCGAAGAACGGCGGCTGCAGGATCGCGGCGGGGAACACGATCTCGTTCATGACGGGGTGGTAGTAGGCGTTGACGGTCTGCGGGGTCATGAGCCACTCGGTGCGGTCGATGGGCTGCCCCAGCCGGCCGATCTGCCGGTCGTGCTCCGCCTGGGCGGAGCGGCGGACATTGCCCACCAGGTCGTCCGCACGGATCTCCGCGGGATACTCGCGCCAGCGGTCCGGGTAGCCCACCTTGGGGGTGAAGAGGCGCAGCTTCTCCAGCGCGCGGCCCTTCGTCTCCTCGCCCATCCAGTCGAGGGTGCGGATCGAGGAGTCGTACGCGTCGATGAGCGAGTCGACCAGCTCCGCGATCGCGTCCTTCGAGGACCGGGGGAACTCCTGCTCGACGTAGATGCGGCCCACCGCCTCGCCCAGCAGCGACTCGACGAGGCTGACGCCGCGCTTCCACCGGTCGCGGACCTGCGGGACGCCGGAGAGGGTGCGGCCGTAGAAGTCGAAGTTCGCCTGCAGCACCTCGTCCGCCACGTACGGCGCGAACGCCTGCACGGTGCCCAGCATCGCCCACGCCTGCAGGTCCTCCAGCGGGGTCTGCGCCCACACCTCGCCCAGGCCGGACAGGAAGCTGGGCTCGCCGATGATGACGTGCGGGGCATCCGCCGCGCCCACCCCCTCGAGCCACGTGCCCAGGGCGAAGGCCCCGGCAGTCTGGGCGGCCTCGGCGGGGGTCATCCGGTTGTAGGTCTTCTGCGCGTCGCGGGTCTCGACGACGTCCCAGTGGCGCTGCGCCAAGCTGGTCTCGAAGGCCATGAGAGCCTGCGCGATCTCCTGCGCGTCGCGGCCCGTGCGCGCGTCCACGCCGGTGAGTGCGATGAAGCGGGCCAGGTGATCCGTGTACTGGGTGCGGACCTCCGCGTGCTGGTCCTCGCGGTAGTAGGACTCGTCCGGCAGGCCCAGGCCGCTCTGGTGGACGTAGAGGACGTACGTGTCAGGATCCTTC
>DYUK01000117.1 GCA_020743695.1 Brevibacterium senegalense
CATCCGAGCATGCGGCGCACAGCTCATGGATCCGTCGTCGCTGGTCAGCGGACAGCGAGGCCTGTGCCGCCAGCCTCGCCGCCTCCCGCTCCAGCAGCTCCCGGAACCGTAGGGCGTCGTCGATCTCGTCCGGTCGCAGCAGTCCGGACGCGTCCGCGTGCTCCGAGGGGACGCGGACGACCTCCGTCCCGCCGTAGCGGCCGCGGGTGACGGTCACGATCCCGGCGTCGCGCAGGGCCTGGAGCGCCTCGCGCAGAGTCGCCCGGGAGACCTTGAGCTCGTGCGCCAGATCGCGCTCCGGCGGCAGCTTGTCGCCCACCAGGTACGTCCCCAGGCTCAGGGCGCGCAGCAGGGCCGCCAGGGTCTCCTCGAAGGCGTTCGAGGTCGTGCTGGAACCTGCGCCGCCGGCCGGCCGCGAGGCGCTGCCCGCCCCGCCGGAGGCCGTGCCTGCCTGCGTCCCCGCTGCGCCGCCCTCTCCGACGCCACCGGCCGGATGTGCGAAGGACTCTTGACCTGACATGTGAGCCATATTACTCTCAGGTCCAGCAATGGTTCACTGGTGAGCCATTGGACGGCTCACGATGAGGAGTTCCCCATGGCCACCGATGCGACGAACCGCCGCACGAAGAACATCGGATACAAGGAGGTGGACGAGGACTACCTCGCCCACCGTCAGCTGCGGAAGGGCGCGGCCGGCTGGATCCTGCTCGCCGGCCTGGGCGTCGCCTACGTCATCAGCGGAGACTTCTCCGGCTGGAACCTGGGACTGGCGCAGGGCGGCTGGGGCGGACTCCTCATCGCCTTCCTCCTCATGGGCCTCATGTACGTCTGCATGACGCTGGGTCTGGCGGAGATGTCCTCCACCCTGCCCACCGCGGGCGCCGGCTACGGCTTCGCCCGCCGCGCGTTGGGTCCGCTGGGCGGCTTCACGACCGGCATGGCGATCCTCATCGAGTACGCGATGGCCCCGGCAGCGATCTCCACCTTCATCGCCGGCTACGTCCAGGCCCTGGGCATCCTCCCGGAGGGCGTGCCCGCGTGGACGATCTACCTCGTCGCCTACCTCGTCTTCGTGGGCATCCACATCTGGGGCGTGGGCGAGGCGCTGCGCCTCATGTTCGTCATCACCGCGATCGCGGTCGTCGCACTGCTGGCCTTCGTCTTCGGCATGATCGGGCACTTCGACACCGCGAACCTCTTCGACATCGCCCCCACGGACGCGGCCGGTGCCTCCGAGTTCCTGCCGTTCGGCATCCCCGGCGCGCTGGGCTGCCTGGTCTTCGGCATCTGGTTCTTCCTGGCCGTCGAGGGCGTCCCGCTGGCGGCGGAGGAGTCCGCCAACCCCAAGCGCGACATGCCGCGCGGCATCATGACGGCGATGGGCATCCTCGTGGTCTTCGGCGCCCTCATGCTCTTTATCGTCCCGGGCACCGCCGGCGCCGAGGCCATGGGCGCCTCCGACAACCCGCTGCCGGAGGCCGTCCGGCACGTCTACGGCGAGAACTCCGTCCTGGCCGCCTTCGTGAACTGGGCCGGCCTGGCCGGTCTGGTCGCCAGCTTGTTCTCCATCATCTTCGCGTACTCCCGCCAGCTCTTCGCGCTGTCGCGTGCGGGCTACCTGCCCCGCTGGCTGTCGCTGACGGGGCGGCGGAAGACCCCGTACGTCGCCCTCATCGTCCCCGGCACGATCGGCTTCATCCTGGCGGTCGCGACCGGCGGCAACGGCGGGATCCTCCTCAACGTCGCCGTGTTCGGCGCGACGGTGTCCTACGTGCTGCTCAACCTGTCGCACATCATGCTGCGCATCCGCGAGCCCCGCCTGGAGCGCGGCTACCGGACGCCCGGCGGCATCGTCACGACCTCGATCGCGCTGGTGCTCGCCTCCATCGCGGTCGTGGCGACCTTCGTCGTCGACGTCGTCGCCGCGGGCATCGCCGCCGGTGTCCTGCTGCTGGCGATCGCCTACTTCTGGTTCTACTCCCGCCACCGCCTCATCGCGAGCGCGCCGGAGGAGGAGTTCGCCCAGCTGGCCGCCGCCGAGGACGAGCTCTCCTGACCCTGTCGCCCGCCCGGCCGTCCGGCCGGGTCGCGGCCTGACCACTGACCGCATCACACCACTGCAGACCTGACCTCACCACCGCGACCACACCACCACCGCGAAGGAACTCGACACATGCACTCCACATCGGCCTCCAGCCACCAGCGCGGCGCCGTCGGCATCCCGACGGGCTACACGGACCCGCAGCGGGTGTCGACCGGCTCGAACCCCGCCCCGTTCCTCACGGTCGAGGAGCTGCGGGACCTCGTGGACACCGGCGAGATCGACACCGTCGTCGTCGCGGCGACGGACATCCAGGGGCGCCTGCAGGGCAAGCGCCTGGGCGCGCGGTTCTTCCTGGAGGACGCGCTGGACCACGGCACGGAGGGCTGCAACTACCTCCTGGCCGTCGACGTCGACATGAACACGGTCGACGGATACGAGATGTCCTCGTGGGAGACCGGCTACGGCGACATCGTCTTCGCCCCCGACCTCACGACCCTGCGCCGCATCCCGTGGCAGCCCGGCACCGCACTGGTGACCGCGGACCTCACGTGGACGGACGGGACCCCCGTCGTCGCCTCACCGCGGCAGATCCTGGCCCGCCAGATCGAGCGGCTGAAGGAGAGGGGGCTCGCGGCCTACGCCGGCACGGAGCTCGAGTTCATCGCGTTCGACACGAGCTACGAGGATGCCCAGCGCGCCGACTACCGCGACGTGGTGCCCGCGAACCTCTACAACGTCGACTACTCGCTGCTGGGCACGTCCCG
>DYUK01000118.1 GCA_020743695.1 Brevibacterium senegalense
AGCCCGGCGTGGACGAGGACTCCGCACCCACAGCGACCTTGGGGGCCGACCTCGTCCGGGAGCTGCGCGGTGCGGGTCGCCCGGAGGCGGAGGCTCCTGTCCGACCGCGTCGTGCGGAGCGGACCGCCGCACGACCGCCGGTCCGCCGGCCGCGCGCGCGGACACGGAAGCAACGGGAACAGCGGGAACAGCAGAGGCAGCGAGGGCGGCAGACCCGGACCGCACGGTGGGGTCGGACGAGTGCGCTGGCGCTGTCCGTGCTGGGGGTGTGTGCCGGGATCGTCCTACTGGTCAAAGGCGTGGGAGGTGCGGATGTGCCGAACACTCGTGCGGACGCACCGGACACACGCGCGGAGGCCCCACAGGATCAGCAGTCGGCGGCCGGGCACGAGGACCCGGTCGAGGCGGTGGTGGAGCTGAGTCGAGAGCGCGCGGCAGCGATCGCGCAGGCGGACCGCGCAGCACTGCGTGGCCTCACCGCACCCGGTTCACCGGCAGCCGCCGCGGATGCCGCACTCGCACTCGACGAGTGCGGAGGGGACTGCGGAGACGTCCGGACCCTCGAGGTGGGGGACGTGCAGCTGCTGGACCCGGAGGAAGGCGTTGCTGATGACTCCGGCACCGCGGAGGGAGACCGCGCGGTGGTGGGGGCGACCATGTCGACGGACGGAGGACCGGCGACCCCCGTCGTCTTCGTGCTCGAGAGGTCCGACGGCCGCTGGCTGGTCCACAGCGTCGAGCGAGCGACCGGGTGAATGCGCACGGGGCGGCGGATCCGAAGATCCACCGCCCCGTGCGTGGGCGCTGCGTCCGGACGACCCGCGTCGCCGGACCGACTCAGAGCTCCAGGTCGCCCTCGAAGTCGCCCTCCTGCAGACGCTCACGGATCGTCTTGAGGAAGCGACCCGCATCCGCACCGTCCACCAGCTCGTGGTTGTACGTGAGCGGCAGGTAGACCATGTCGCGGATCGCGACGGACTCGCCGCCGTCTGCGGTCGGCACCACCATCGGACGACGGACGATCGTCCCCACGCCCAGGATCCCGGACTGCGGGTAGTTGATGATCGGCGTGTCCATGATCGCGCCGAAGCTGCCGATGTTCGTGACGGAGAACGTTCCGCCCGACAGCTCGTCCGGCTTGATCTGGTTGTTCCGCGTGCGCTCGGCCAGATCGTCGATCGCCTTCGAGATGCCGGCGATCGACAGGGACCCCGCATCCTTGATCACCGGGACCAGCAGACCCCGCGGCGTGTCGACCGCGATGCCGATGTGCTCGTGATCGAAGTACTCGATCTGCTTGCCGTCCTCGGACAGCTGCGCATTCATCTGCGGGTGGATCTGCAGCGCCTCGATGACCGCCTTGATGAAGAACGGCAGGAACGTGAGCTTCACGCCGTGCTTCTGCTGGAACGCGTCCTTCTTCGCCTTCCGCAGGGCGGCGACCGGCGAGACGTCGACCTCCGTGACCTGCGTCAGCTGCGAGGTGTTCTGCAGCGACTCGCGCATGCGCTTCGCGATCGTCTGACGGATCCGCGAGGCCTTCTGCGTGGAGCCGCGCAGCTTCTTCGCCTCCTCGGACAGCTCGACGACGCGGGGCTTCGCCGCACCGCCGGTCGCACCGTCGCCGCTGACCGGAGCCGGCGACGTCGCAGCGTTGAGCACGTCCTGCTTGCGGATGCGCCCGCCCACACCGGTGCCGGACAGCGACGACAGGTCGACGCCCTTCTGCTTGGCGAGCTTGCGCACCAGCGGCGTCACGTAGGCGGCGTTGTCGCCCGCGACGCTCGCGGCGATGTTCTTGCCGGAAGCGGACTCGGACTGCTGCGCCGCCGGAGCGGACTCCTGCTGCGGAGCCTTCGCAGGCGCCTCCTCCTGCTGGGGCTCAGGCTCGGGCTCCGGCTCAGTCGCGGCCTCGGGCTCCTCAGCCTGCTGGGGCTCCTCAGGCTCGTCGGCCTCGGGCTCAGCCTCCTCCTGCGCCGCGGGCGCGTCGTCCGCCGGGGCGGACTGGGTCTGGCCGGCGGCGTCGGCTGAGCCGATGAGGGCCAGCTTGGCGCCCACCTCGACGTCGTCGTCCTCGTCTGCGAACAGCTCGAGGACGGTGCCGGCGACGGGGGAGGGGACCTCCGTGTCGACCTTGTCGGTCGAGACCTCGAGCAGCGGCTCGTCGACCTCGATCGTCTCGCCGACCTCCTTGAGCCACCGGGTGACGGTGCCCTCGGTGACCGACTCGCCCAGAGCGGGCATGTTCACTGTGTTGGACATGTTCTTCGTCTCCTTCGGGACTCAGTTGTGCGCGTGGAGGGGCTTGCCGGTGAGCGCCAGGAAGGCCTCGCCGATCGCCTCGTTCTGGGTGGGGTGCGCGTGGATGAGCTGCGCGACCTCCTCCGGGAATGCCTCCCAGTTGATGATGAGCTGCGCCTCGCCGGCCTGCTCGCTCAGGCGCGCGCCGATCCCGTGGATGCCCAGCACGGGGCCGTCCTTCTCGCGGATCACCTTGATGATGCCCGCCGAGTGGAGGATCCCCGTCTTGCCGTTGCCGGCCAGGTTGTAGTCGAGCGACTCGATCGCGTCCTCGCCGTGGGCCTCCGCCGCCTGCTTCTCCGTGATGCCCACGGAGAAGATCTCCGGCTCGCAGTAGGTGACGCGCGGGACACCGGACTCCACGAGGGGAGCGGGGTGCAGACCCGCGATCTCCTCCGCCACGAAGATGCCGTGCGCGAACGAGCGGTGGGCCAGCTGCAGGCCCGGGGTGATGTCGCCGATCGCGTAGATGTTCCCCACGCCTGTGTGCTGGCGCTCGTCGACGATGACGAAGCCGCGGTCCAGGGTGAGACCCTGCTCCTCGTAGCCGAAGCCCTGGGTGACGGGCCCACGGCCCACTGCGACCAGCAGGTAGTCCGCGTCGAGGACGGTGCCGTCCTCCAGCTCGACGTGCACCTGGTCGTCGTCCTGGGTGACGGACTTGAACATCTTGCCGACCTTGACCCCGATCTTGCGCTTCTTGAACGCACGCTCGAGGTTCTTCGAGATCGCCTCGTCCTCGTTCGCGACCAGGCGGGGCAGGCCCTCGACGATCGTGACCTTCGCGCCGAAGGAGGCCCACACGCTGGCGAACTCGACGCCGATGACGCCGCCGCCCAGGACGATCGCGGACTCCGGCACGTCCGCCAGCTGCAGTGCCTCCGTGGAGGTGAGGACGCGGCCGGTGATGTCGATGCCGATCGTCTTGGGCTCCGAGCCCGTCGCGAGGATGATGTGCTTGCCGGTGACGGAGACGCCGCCCTCGTCG
>DYUK01000119.1 GCA_020743695.1 Brevibacterium senegalense
CCAGTCGGAGATGGGGCCGCTGTGCACGGTCCTGCGACCGGAGGAGCATGCGGACCACCCCGGCTCCGCGGGTCGCCCGTCCCTCTTCGTCGAGACGCGCGTCGTCGACGCGTCCGGCAATGATGTGGAGCCGGGCCAGCAGGGTGAGATCCTCTACCGCTCTCCGCAGCTGTGCGAGGGCTACTGGAACAAGCCCGAGGCCACAGAGGAGGCGTTCCGCAGCGGATGGTTCCACTCCGGCGACCTCGTCGTCCAGGACGAGCACGGCTTCATCGAGGTCGTCGACCGGGTCAAGGACGTCATCAACTCCGGCGGCGTGCTGGTCGCGTCCCGGCAGGTCGAGGACGCGATCTTCGAGCTCGAGGAGGTCGGTGAGGTCGCCGTCGTCGGCAGGCCGGACGACAAGTGGATCGAGGCGATCACGGCGTTCGTCGTGACGAAGGGGGCCATCGACGAGGAGGCGATCGTCGCGCATGTCCGCACTCGACTGGCGCCCTTCAAGGTGCCCAAGGCCGTCCACTTCGTCGACGAGCTGCCCAAGAACACCTCCGGGAAGATCCTCAAGCGGCAGCTGCGCGGGTGACGTCCAGGTGACCTCTCACTGAACGAATCGCTCTTTGCCATCACACAAAACAAGGACTACCCTGGAGGCATGACCACGGGGCACGATGCGACACTCACGGACCAGGTGAGGCGTGCCGGTATGCGCGCCACGCCGGGTCGTGTCGCCGCGCTGGACTTCCTCCGCTCGCATCCGCATTCCACTGCGGCTGAGGTCCACGCCGGCATCGCAGCACGCCTCCCCTCACTCTCGATGCAGTCCGTCCACAACGTCGTGAATGACCTGACGGAGAAGGGACTCCTCCGCCGTGTGGATGTCCCGGGCGCCGCCCGGTACGAGACGCAGACGGGCGACAACCACCACCACATCCGGTGTGTGTTCTGCCACCGCATCGAGGACGTCGAGTGCGTGACCGGTGAGGCCCCGTGCCTCACACCCGCCGCGCACGCGTCGATGCCCGTGCTGCTGAGCGCGGACGTCACCTTCCAGGCGATCTGCGCCCAGTGCGCTGAGCTCCGGGAGAGCGCGTGAGCGCCGGACGGCGATCCGTCGCACCGACCGCCCCTGGCCACCAGCTGTCCCTCACCCTCTCGCTCCGATCGGAAGGAAGACCATGACACAGTTCGATCCGACACAGCCCTCCACCACGGAATCCGGCGCACCGCGCGAATCCGACGCCCACTCGCTGAGCGTCGGCAACGACGGGCCGCTCCTGCTCCACGATGTGGCGCTCGTCGAGAAGCTGGCCCGCTTCGACCGTGAGCGCGTCCCGGAGCGCAGCCCTCACGCCAAGGGCTCCGGCGCCTTCGGCGAGTTCGAGGTCCTCGAGGACGTCAGCAAGTACACGAAGGCGGACTTCCTGCAGCCGGGCAAGAAGACCCGCATGCTCGCCCGCTTCTCCACCGTCGCCGGTGAGCTGGGCTCGCCCGACTCGTGGCGCGACGTGCGGGGCTTCGCCCTGAAGTTCTACACCGAAGAGGGCAACTTCGACATGGTCGGCAACAACACGCCGGTCTTCTTCGTGCGCGACCCCATGAAGTTCCCGGACTTCATCCACTCGCAGAAGCGCACCCCGGACTCCGGCCTGCGGTCGGCCAACATGCAGTGGGACTTCTGGAGCCTCTCCCCCGAGTCCGCCCACCAGGTCGCCTACCTCATGGGTGACCGCGGCCTGCCCAAGACGTGGCGCCACATGAACGGCTACTCGTCGCACACCTACATGTGGGTGAACGAGCAGGGCGAGAAGTTCTGGGTCCAGTACCACTTCCACACGGACCAGGGTGTGGAGAACATGACGAACGAAGAGGCCTCGAAGCTGGCCGGCGAGGACGCGGAGGTGCACCGCCGCGACCTGTTCGACGCGATCAAGCGCGGGGACTTCCCCAGCTGGACGCTGTCGGTCCAGATCATGCCGTACGAGGAGGCGAAGGACTACCGCTTCAACCCCTTCGACCTCACGAAGACCTGGTCGAAGAAGGACTACCCGCTGCACAAGGTCGGCCGGTTCACGCTGAACGAGAACCCCACGAACCACTTCGCGGAGATCGAGCAGGCCGCGTTCAGCCCCAGCAACACCGTGCCGGGCACGGGCCTGTCCCCGGACAAGATGCTGCTGGGCCGCGTGTTCTCCTACCCGGACGCGCAGCGCAACCGCATCGGCACGAACTTCAACCAGCTGCCGGTCAACGCGCCCATCAACAAGACGAACTCCTACGACAAGGAGGGCCAGATGCAGTATCACCACTCCGGTGATGCTCCCGTCTACGCCCCCAACTCGTACGGCCGCGCTCACCAGAGCACGGCGGAGGCCACCGTGGACAACGGCTGGGAGGCGGACGGCTCGCTGGTCCGCGCCGCCTACTCGCTGCACGCGGAGGACGACGACTTCGGTCAGGCGCACACGCTGGTCCGCGAGGTCTACTCGCAGGAGCAGCGCGACCGCCTCGTCGAGACGGTCACCGGCAGCCTCATCCCGGAGGTCGAGGAGCCCGTTCTGTCGAACGTGTTCACCTACTGGAAGAACATCGACGCCGAGGTCGGCCAGGCCATCGAGGACCTCTACTACGAGAAGACCGGCAAGACCAAGGCCTGATGCCCGTCTGAGGTTACGCCCACAGGACTGCCCGTCGCTCCATGCGGAGCGGCGGGCAGTCGCCGTTGTGGGAGCAGGACGCAGCTATCCTCACTGGCGAGGAGACTCTACTGCTGGGCGTGACCGTCCTCGTATCGTTCGTGCTGGCACTGACCGGCGCGGCGAAGCTGATCGATCATCAGGGCACGGCGGATGCGCTCGCGTCGCTGCGCATCCTAGGTGCACGCGCCCACGGCGCGATCGCCTGGGCCCTGCCGGTGGGCGAGCTGCTCCGTGGCACTGGGGCTCTGGCTCCGCTGGAGCGCGGCCGCGCTCACTGCGGCGATCCTGTCCGTCATCGCGTTCGCGGTGTTCACCGAAGTCATCGCCCGCGCCCTGCGCTTCGACGACCCGGTCACGTGAGCGTGCTTCGGCACGCTGGGATCGCCGTCGGTCTCACGGCTCACCGTCGTCCGCAACCTCGTCCGCCTCGCGACCGCCGGGATCGCCGCGGTCGCGATCGGCAACGGTGCTCTGCCCGGGGCCGCTCTGGTGACCGACCCGGCCCGCGTGACCGCGACCTCGGCGACGGTCCTGCTGACCGGGACCGTCACGTGGTTGGTGCTGGCACCGGGCACGCGCTGTGACCTCCTCGCCGGCGCACGTGTCTGCACCGTCCTTCACGGCCGCCAGTGGGTTCGGCCCGCCCCGAAGCAGTCGCGCCGTCGCACTGACCGCTGCGATGCGCAGGCCGTTCGGAGCACAGATGGTGCTCGCACGGCACACGCGTCAGGTGTGATCGACAACCCGACACTCCGCATGGGTGGGCCCAGAGGGACTCGAACCCCCGACCCCCTCGGTGTAAACGAGGTGCTCTGACCAACTGAGCTATAGGCCCCTGCCGCGAGCGGCGGCTCAAGTATGTCACAGACGACACACTGGTCGAGCACTCCGCCACGAGCACTGAGGACGCCCACGCACATCACAGAAACGTCACAAACACGGCACTCAGGTGACAGTTCGGTCAGTGACTCTGACCACAACGACCATTAATTGTTCGGACCTCTCGAGATTCCTACAGTCGTGGGCAAGCGGTCGCTTCCTTCCACGAGGAGGACGGTCGAGCCAGACCGGGTGCCGCGCCTGCGTTTCGAAGAAGATGGAGTCACCCTCATGAAGCAGCACACCCTCGCACCCGCAGTGCTCGCCTCGCTCACCGCGGCGGGGCTCGTCCTGACCCCCGTCACGGCGCTCGCGCAGGACGAGGGCGACGCCAGCACGCTCACCGTCGAGGAGACGGCGGAGCCCACGGAGGAGCCGACGGCCCAGAAGAAGTCCGAGGCCTCGGAAGAGTCAGAGAAGAAGGCCGACGACGGCGACGGCCAGGACGACGGGCAGGACTCCAGCGGTGAGGACGACGGCAATGCCGGAGACGACCAGGAGACCTCTGAGCCCTCCCCGACCGCGACCCAGACGGAATCCCCCTCCCCGACGCCCTCGGAGACCCCGACAGAGGATCCGACCCCCGAGGCCACCGAGACTGACGACCCCGAGGACGAGAACGAGGACGAACAGCAGGACGTCACCGTCCAGGTCGGCGACGCGCCGCTGTCCCAGGTCGTCTTCGCCTCCGGCGAGGAAGAGCCCGCCGGTGCGTCGATCTCCGTCTCCGGCCTGCAGGACGACGAGGAGTACACCCTCGAGGTGTCGGGCAGCCCCGAGGGGTCGCCGGCGCCCTACGAGCTGGAGGTCCAGGACGGTGCCGCGCAGCAGTCCTACACAATCGAGGTTCCGGAGGGCACCGACGCCTCCGCCCTCGTGGGATCCCGCACCGTCACGGTGAAGGACTCCGCAGACGAGACTGTGGCGACCGGGTCCTTCGAGATCACCGACGACACCCAGGACGACGCGCCGGAGTTCGATCCCGAGCTCAACGTCCCCCGGTCCATCAAGGTCGACGACGTCATGGTCCCCCTGGGCGAGGAGCCGGGCGACCGAGGCCTCCAGATGAGCGCGACCGGACTCGAGCCGGACACCGAGTACACCTTCCACGTGGTCCCGCCGGAGGAGAACGCCGACCTCGAGGCGACATTCACCGCACGCTCCGACGAGGACGGCAACGCCAGCGGCAGCTACTACATCGAGTGGACGGGCGACTACTCGGCGGACGCCCTCGCCGGCACCTACCATGTGGAACTTCTCGACGGCGACGACGAAGTGCTGGACCAGGCCGACGTCGAGTTCGTCGTGGGCGGTGCCGACGACGATGACGACCAGGGCGAGGGCGGCGAAGACGACGGCCAGGATCAGGACGACGACGGCCAGGACGACGGCGACCAGGATCAGGACGATCAGGACGACGACAGCCAGGATGAGGCCGCCGACCCGTCCGTCACCGTCGATCCCCAGGAGCTGAGCGCAGCGGCGTTCATCGACTACGACCGCGGAGTCCAGGTCACGGCACGCGACTGCACCCCGGGACAGACCGTCGATCTCGAGGTCTTCTGGCCGGGCACGGACGACGTCGCCTACGCGGACGGCATCGAGGCGGACGAGGACGGCACCGCCGGCTTCTCCTTCTACGGCACCGGCGATCGCGCCTCCGACTACGTCGGCACCTGGAAGGTCCGCGTCTCCTGCGACGGCGAGACGCTCAGCGACACGTTCACCGTGACGGGTCAAGCCGGGGACGACGGTCGGGGCGGCGACGAGCTGCCGCGCACCGGTTCCGAGGCCGGGCTCCTGGGAATCGTCGCCGCCGGGCTCATGACGGTGGGCGCCGCGACGGTCATGATCACCTCGCGTCCCCGTCGCCGCACGGACGCCTGACATCCGCCCCAGTCGCTCCCGCGACTGAGACGACGGAAGGGGGTGGCCCGCAGATCCCTGCGGGCCACCCCCTTCCGCGCGCCGCGGTCCATTGCGATGCGCTCTCTGCGGTGAGTCAGGGATTCGAACCCTGGGAGGCTTGCACCTCAACGGTTTTCAAGACCGTCACATTCGGCCGCTCTGTCAACTCACCCTGCGCCGGTCCAGGCCGACGCCACGCCATTATTCCACACGCGCGCGCACTCGCCTCCACCCCTCCGGCGCCACTGCCGCAGAAGCAGAATGCCGGGCTGCCACTCGCGTGACAACCCGGCATTTCCGCTGGTCGGGATAGCGGGATTCGAACCCACGACCTCCTCGTCCCGAACGAGGCGCGCTACCAAGCTGCGCCATATCCCGGCGCTGTCCGGTGTTCCGCGGAACCCTGACAGCGAGAGACAGTCTAACCAGTACCGGGGGTGAAGTCCTAATCGGGGACCGCGTAAGGTGCCTCACAGAACAGACCCGCCACCGCTCCCCCGGAGGACCATGGCTCTCACGCCTGACATCGTCACCAGCGCCGCCCTGCGCATCCTCGCGGACTTCGGCCTGGGCGACCTCACGATGCGCAGGCTGGCGCGGGAGCTGGAGGTCCAGCCCTCCGCGCTCTACTGGCACGTCGCGGACAAGCAGTCCCTCTTCGTCCTGCTGGCGCAGCGGATCGCGCAGGAGGCGAACATGTTCAGCGAGGGCTGTGATCCGATCGACGGCATCCTCCGCTATCGGCGCGTCCTGCTGCGCTATCGGGAGAGCGCGGACATCGTCCTGCTCGCCTTCGCGCACTCGGGCCCCGATGTCCTGCCGGCCTCGCTCACGGGTCTGCCCGCACCCGCCTCGGACCTCGTCCCCCGGTACGTCCTGGGCTCGATCGCGGTCCAGCAGTCCCGTTCCCTCTTCGGGACCCTCCCGGATCCGGAGACGGAAGGAGGCCCCGACGATGTCGCCGAGGCCTCCTTCCGGACGGGCATCGAGCGCCTGCTGGCGCCCGATCTCCCGGAAGCGGTCGTCAGAGCAGAGGACGGAGCTTCGCAGCCGCCTGCTCCAGCACCTCCGCGTCCGTGAAGTCCGCGCGGCGCTTCCCGTCGAAGTCCGCCAACGAGTTCGTGGGCCACACGTGGATGTGGACGTGGGGCACCTCGTAGCCCTGGACCAGCAGTCCGATGCGCTCGCAGTCGAAAGCCTCCATCTGCGCCTGACCGATCTTCTTCGCGACGGCGAACAGGTGTGCGGAGAGGTCGTCGTCCAGGTCGACCCAGTGACTGACCTCCTGCCGCGGCACCACCAGGACGTGCCCCTGGGTCATGGGCTGCACGTCGAGGAAGGCGACGCAGAGGTCGTCCTCGTGGACGAACACTCCGGGGATCTCGCGGTCGATGATCCGTGTGAACAGGCTTGCCACGTGTACTCCTCCAACTGTCCGGGCGGGAGCGCCCCTGCGGTGCTGTCGCGCCCAGCCTAGCGACGTGAAGTGCCCGTGGCACACGTGTCCACGGATCGCCCGGGCCGTCGCCTCAGGCGAGGAAGCGCCCGAGGTCGCGGGGCCTGCCGAAGTCGGTCGACTCCTCGTCCACGACGGTTCCGTCACCCTCGACCAGCAGTGCGATGCGGCGCGGTCCACCGCGTCGTTCGTCGAAGACGCCGCACTGCCGCGCGGCGTCGCCGTGCGGCCAGAAGTCGGACAGCAATGGAACGACGTCCCACTGCTCACCCAACTCGTCCTGCGCCCAGGCTCGCAGCGTGTACTTGGTGTCGCACGAGACGACGAAGGGTTCCGTCCCGGCCTCCTCCAGACGCGGTGCCAGCTGCGCGAGGGAGCGCAGTTCGGATCCGCAGACGGGCGTGAAGGCGTAGGGGATGAAGACGAGCAGAGCGCGGCTGGAAAGCCCGGATGGCCCGACCACCACGTCCTCGCCCGTGTGAGCGGGCAGGACGAGGTCCGTCGGGACCCGGTGGATCACCCGTAGGACTTCTTGCCGACCAGCCGGTAGCCCGACCAGTCCGGGGCGACACTGACGGTGGACGTCACGTGCATGCCCGCGGTGGGCGCGGCGTCGGAGATGTCCGCAGGCCGGATGTGACCGTCGCGGTTGGGCTTGGGGGTCAGCAGCCACAGCACCCCGCCGTCGGCCAGGGTCGTCTGGGCATCCACGATCGCGTCCGTGAGGTCCGGGTCGTCGCTGCGCCACCACATGATGATCGCGTCGAACACGTCATCGACGTCCTCGTCCGCGAGCTCCTCCTCCAGTGCGGCCTCGAGCGCTTCCCTCAGCTCCTGGTCGACGTCGTCGTCGTAGCCGATCTCCTGGATGTACTGTCCCCGCTTGACGTTCAGCGGAGTCGGAGCGGATTCGTGAGTGTTCCTCTCTGAGGCAGAAGTGCTCATGCGACCATTCTCCACATCCCCGCTCAGGGGGCAAACGGCGGCACTGTCGACCGACCGGACAGAGAGGCGAACGACACAGTCCTGCAGGCCCCAGCCGCCGCCACACGTCATATGCTTGACGGGAACCCCAGGCGGGATCGCAGTCAGGCGCACGGCTTAACTGAGCAGCGCCCCGACGGCCCCGCAGGTGCTGAGACCCAGCACCGCCACTTCGATGAGGAGGAAAGCCGTGCCGACAAATCCTGGAGGACCGATCCTCAACGGGCTTCCCAGCCAGGTCCCGGACATCGATCCGGAGGAGACGCGTGAATGGCTGGAATCGCTGGACGGACTCATCGCCGAGGCCGGCCCGATGCGCGCCCGCTACATCATGCTGAGCCTGCTCGACCGGGCACGCATGAGCAATGTGGGCGTCCCCAGCCTCACCGCCACGGACTACATCAACACCATCAGCCCGGAGGACGAGCCCTGGTTCCCCGGCGATGAGGAGGTCGAGCGCACCTACCGCCGCTGGATCCGCTGGAACGCAGCGATGCTGGTGCACCGCTCGCAGCGCCCCGGGATCGAGGTGGGCGGACACATCTCCACCTACGCGTCCTCGGCCACCCTCTACGAAGTGGGCCTCAACCACTTCTTCCGCGGCAAGGACCACCCGGGCGGCGGAGACCACGTCTTCTACCAGGGACACTCCTCCCCCGGCATGTACGCCCGCGCCTACCTCGAGGGTCGCCTAGGCGCCGACCAGCTGGACGGATTCCGCCAGCAGGCCAGCCGCATCGTCGACGGCCGGAACCTGGGCATGCCCTCGTACCCGCACCCGCGTCAGATGCAGGACTTCTGGGAGCATCCCACCGTGTCCATGGGCATCGGCCCCATGAACGCGATCACGCAGGCGCAGTTCGACAAGTACCTGTACAACCGCGGCATCAAGGACACCACCCAGCAGCACACGTGGGCGTTCCTGGGCGACGGTGAGCTGGACGAGCCGGAGAGCCGCGGCATGCTGCACGTCGCGGCCCACGAGGAGCTCGACAACCTCACGTTCGTCATCAACTGCAACCTCCAGCGCCTCGACGGACCGGTCCGCGGCAACGGCAAGATCATCCAGGAGCTGGAGTCGTTCTTCCGCGGCGCCGGCTGGAACGTCATCAAGGTCGTCTGGGGCCGCGAGTGGGACGCACTGCTGGCGAAGGACCGCGACGGCGCGCTGGTCAACCTCATGAACCAGACGCCGGACGGCGACTACCAGACCTACAAGGCCGAGGACGGCGGCTTCGTCCGCGACAACTTCTTCGGCAGGGACCCGCGCACCAAGGCGATGGTCGAGAACCTCACGGACGAGCAGATCTGGAACCTCAAGCGCGGCGGCCACGACTACCGGAAGGTGTACGCCGCCTACCGCGCCGCGATGAACCACACCGGCCAGCCCACGGTCATCCTCGTGAAGACGGTCAAGGGCTACTCGCTGGGACCGTCGTTCGAGGCGCGCAACGCGACGCACCAGATGAAGAAGATGACGATCGACGACCTCAAGCTGGCGCGCGATCACTTCTCCATCCCGATCACGGACGCGCAGCTGGAGGAGGACCCCAAGAAGCCTCCGTACTTCCACCCGGG
>DYUK01000120.1 GCA_020743695.1 Brevibacterium senegalense
GCGACGTCGTACTGCACGAGTCGCTCGTCGCGCGAATTCGCGATGACGACCGCGACCCACGGGAACACGATCGCGCCGGCCAGCAGGATCCAACGGACGGGTCCGGTGAACACGAAGGCCAGCAGCAGGCACACGACTCGGATGATCATCGAGATCGTGTAGCGCCTGATCCGCCGCCGGTAGTCCTCGTCCGCCGCGCTTTGTGCGTCGGTGACAGAGGTCGGCTGTCTGTTCTCACCCATATCCACCGTCCAGTCTAACTCCGATAGTCTGGGCACCGCAGGTGAACCGGTCGCCGAGGCCCAAGCCACACGACCCTGCCGACGACCACGCCCCCGACGCCCAGGAGCGCATCCATGACCCAGTCCCCCTCCGCAGACGCCACGACGGCCGACGCGCCGGTCTCCCGTGTCGTCCTCGTCACCGGTGGCAATCGCGGGATCGGCCGCACGATCGCGGAGCAGATGCTGCTCGCCGGCCACCGCGTCGCCGTCACCTCCCGCAGCGGCGATGCCCCCGAGGGCACCCTCGCGGTGTCCGCGGACGTGACGGACCCGGATTCCCTCGACGCCGCCTTCACGACCGTCGAGGAGGAGTACGGCCCCGTCGAGGTCGTCGTCGCGAACGCCGGCATCACCGCGGACAACCTGCTCATGCGCATGACGGACGACGAGTTCTCCTCCGTCATCGACACGAACCTGGGCGGCGCCTACCGCACGGCCCGCCGTGCGATCACCAACATGGTCCGCGCGAAGTACGGCCGCATCATCCTCATCTCGTCCGTGTCCGGACTCTTCGGCGTCGCCGGCCAGGCGAACTACTCCTCCTCGAAGGCCGGACTCGTGGGCCTGGCCCGTTCGATCACCCGTGAGGTGGGCTCGCGCGGCATCACCGCGAACGTCGTGGCACCGGGCTTCATCCGCACGGACATGACGGACGCGCTGCCGGAGAAGCAGCAGAAGGAGTATCTCCAGTCGATCCCCGCGAAGCGTTTCGCGGAGCCCCAGGAGGTCGCGAAGGTCGTCCGCTGGATGGCCTCCGACGAGGCCGCGTACATCTCCGGCGCCGTCATCCCGGTCGACGGCGGCCTGGGCATGGGACACTGAACCGCTGAAGCACCGAGCACCGCTCGCACCCTTACCAAGCACCACTCGAACAGAAAGGCCCTCTCCATGGGAATCCTCGACGGCAAGCGCATCCTCGTGACCGGCGTCCTCACGGAGGCGTCGATCGCCTTCGCGGCGGCGCGTCTGGCGCAGGAGCAGGGCGCGGAGGTCATCCTCTCGTCGTTCGGCCGCCAGATGAAGATCACCTCCGTCATCTCGGAGCGCCTGCCCAAGCCCGCGCAGGTCATCGAGCTGGACGCGACGAACGAGGACGATCTGGCCGCGCTGCCCGAGCGCCTGGGCGGCAACATCGACGGCATCGTCCATGCAATCGCGTTCGCGCCCAAGGACGCGCTGGGCGGTGTGTTCCTCGACACCCCGTTCGAGTCCGTGTCGAACGCGATGCACGTGTCCGCGTTCTCGCTCAAGTCGATCGCGGTCGCGGCGAAGCCGGTCCTCAACCCGGGCGCCGGCATCGTCGCCCTCACGTTCGACGCGACGGTCGCCTGGCCGGTCTACGACTGGATGGGTGTCGCGAAGGCCGCACTCGAGTCGACCGCCCGCTACCTCGCGAAGTACATGGGCGAGAGCGGCGTCCGGGTCAACCTCGTCTCCGCCGGTCCCCTCAAGACGACCGCCGCGACGTCGATCCCCGGCTTCGAGGGCCTCGAGTCCATGTGGGGCGACCGCGCACCCCTGGGCTGGGATCAGAAGAACACGGAGCCGGCCGGCAAGGCGATCGTCTCACTGCTGTCCGACTGGTTCCCGGCCACGACCGGCGAGATGGTCCACGTCGACGGCGGCTTCCACCTGACCGGAGCCTGAGAGCAGTCGTCTGACCAGCAGACACCCGCGTGGCGGGCGAGTACGGTGGGGGCATGCCTCTCCTCGTCCTCGCCCGCCACGCGCACACGGTGCCCGCGATCGATGCGGGCACGAACGACTTCGACCGCCCCCTCAGCGACGCGGGCCTCGCGCAGGCCCGTCGGATGGGGGAGTTCCTCGCCTCCGCGGCCGTGCCCGGGACCCGCGAGATCGACACCGTCATCGCCTCACCGGCCCTGCGGACCCGCACCACCGCCGAGGTCGCCGCCGGCCTCCTGCCCGCCTCACCTGCCGTGCAGACCGATGAGCCCCTCTACGGCGGCTGGATCCCGGACTGGGCCGAGGCCCTCGTCACCATCCCGGCGGACTCCGCCGGCGCGCTGGTCGTCGGTCACCAGCCCACCGTCAGCGCGGTGGTCGCCCATCTGACCGACGGGGGAGACGGGGACTCCTCGCCGCGGTTCCCGCCCAGCTCGATCGCCGTCTTCCGGTTGGAGGACTGGGCGCACCTGGGCGCTCCGGACATCGCCGGCGCGGCCCGCCCGGAGCTCATCCGCCACTTCAAGGACCAGCCCCGCGCGTGACGAGAGACGTGCGCGACTAGATTCGCGCGCGACTAGAGACGTGCGCGCGCCCGGTCCCAGACCACACGCAGATCGCGGTCGTCGACGACGACGTCCGCGTGCTGCCGCAGGGCGGGCTTCGCACAGAACGCGACCCCCACGGCGGCGGCCTCGAGCATGAGGGCGTCGTTCGCCCCGTCGCCCACCGCGATCGTCCGCTGTGCGGGCACGCCATGGGCGGACGCGATCTCCGTGAGGTGGCGTGCCTTCTCCTGGGGCCCCACGATCTCGCCCAGCGCCCGGCCGGTCAGGCGACCGTCGACGATCTCGAGCGTGTTCGCGCGGATCTCGTCGATCACGAGCCCCGTGGAGACGCGCTGCTCGGTGCCGCTCTGCTCGCTGCTGTCGACGGCCCCGTCGAGGACCCGCTCGATGACTGCGGTGAAACCACCGGACAGGAGGGCCACGATCCAGCCGTCCGCGCGGGCGGCGGCCACGACCTCGGCGGCGCCCGGGGTGAGGGTCACGGCTGCGGCGGCGTCGTCGATGACGGTCTCCGGCAGGTCCGCGAGCACCGCGACGCGCTCGCGCAGGCTCTGGGCGAAGTCGAGCTCGCCGCGCATCGCACGCTCGGTGACGCGGGCGACCTCGTCGCGGCGGCCGGTCGTCTCCGCCAGGAGCTCGATGACCTCCTCCTCGATGAAGGTGGAGTCGACGTCGAACACGAGGAGGCCCTGAGCAGTCATGATCCGATCCTACTGACGGGTGAGCGCGGCGCTCACTGCCGGGTGGACGCTGTCCTCACTGCCGGGTGAGCGTCGTGAGGACCCGGGCGGCCGCAGCGTGCACGGCCGCGAGCGCCGGCCCCACCGCGTCGCCCCCGGTCTGGGCGGGCACCTGCAGCGCGGACAGGCTGCCGTGCACGTGGAGTGCCGTGTGGAGGCTGCGGGCCGTGTCGTGGTCGCCGGTCAGCGCCGCGAGGGCGGTGTGCCGGGTGTCGTCGTGGTCGCCGCTCAGATCCGCCTGCCAGTCCCGCCACGGCAGGTCCCGCACCCCCTCGAGCGGCTGCGCCTCGACGGCCGCGAGCGCGCGCATGACGGACTCGCGGAGGCGCCGGGAGGCCTCGGCGGGGGAGACGTCGTCGACCGGGGCGTACACGGCCGGTGCGCACGGGACCGCCGTCGCGTCGCCCTCGGATCCCAGCGCGACGACCGCGAGCGCCGTGCCCGCGTCGTCCTCGACGACGCACAGTGCATGCGTGCGCGCCGAGGCCCGCGCCGTCGCCCGCCTGCCCGCCCGGTCCATCCGCGGCACGCGCAGCGGTAACGAGGGGTGCACCGGCTCCACGCGCACGCGCGCGGCCCCGGCCTGGCGCAGGCCGGCGGCCCACACGAGCAGGCCGGCCGGGACCTCGGCGCCGGCGCCGGCAGGGGGAGCGAACACCGCATCGTCCACGATCAGCGGCACGGGCAGCCCGACCGTCTCGAACGCGTGGGTGACGGTGTCGGGGGCCACGCGCCGCGCCAGCCGCGCCGTGACCGCGGTGGCGAAGAGGACGGGGAGGAGCGGTGTCGTCGTGCGCATCGCTGGAAGTATAGAGTGAGCGGCATGAGTGCAGTGGTGGAATTCGATGCCGTCAGCGTCCGCCGAGGTCCGTCGCACCTCCTCGACGATCTGAGCCTGACCGTCCGCGCCGACGAGCACTGGGTGGTGCTGGGCCCCAACGGCGCCGGCAAGACGACCCTGCTGCAGCTGGCCGGCTCGCGGATGCACCCGACGGCCGGTGCGGTCCGTCTGCTGGACGAGGAGATGGGCCGCGTCGACGTCTTCGAGCTGCGTCCCCGGATCGGCTTCACCTCGCAGGCCCTGGCGCAGCAGACGCCCGGTTCGGAGATCCTGCGCGACCTGGTGCTCACCGCCGCGTACGGCGTCGTGGGTCGCTGGACGGAGGAGTACGAAGACGAGGACGTCGCGCGGGCGGAGGCGCTGCTGGACGCCTTCGGGATCGGTCACCTGGCCGATCGCCGCTTCGCGACCCTGAGCGAGGGGGAGCGCAAGCGCGCACAGATCGCCCGCGCCCTCATGACGGACCCGGAGCTGCTGCTGCTCGACGAGCCCGCGAGCGGCCTGGACCTGGGCGGTCGCGAGGAGCTGCTGCAGGCGCTCACGGAGATCATCGGCTCGCAGCACGGCCCCACGACCATCATGGTGACCCACCACGTCGAGGAGATCCCGCAGGGGATCACGCACGCGCTCCTGCTCAAGGACGGCCGTGCGGTCGCCGCGGGCCCCATCGGGGAAGCGCTCACGGCGGAGAACCTCACGGAGACCTTCGGAGTCCCGGTGGTCCTCGAGGAGCACGACGGCCGCTACGCCGCGCGCGCCACGGGCGCCCGGTCCGCCGCGTCCCACTGATCGGCCCGGCGACCGCGTGGAGTTCTACGAGATCGTCCTCATCCTGCTCGCAGGGGTGGGGGCCGGAGCGATCAATGCCGCCGTGGGGTCGGGCACCCTCATCACGTTCCCGGCGCTCGTCGCCTTCGGCGTCCCGCCGGTGAGCGCGACGATGAGCAATGCGCTGGGGCTCATCCCCGGCAACATCGCCTCCTCGTTCGGCTACCGTGAGGAGATCCGCGGACAGGGCAAGCGCCTGCTGAAGCTCCTGCCTGCGTCCCTGCTGGGTTCCCTCGTGGGCGCGTACCTGCTGCTGCACCTGCCGGAGGACACCTTCGAGTCCGTCGTACCGGTCCTCATCCTCGTGGCGCTCGTCCTGGTGATCGGGCAGCCCATGCTCCAACGGGCCCTCAAGCGGAAGAAGCTCAAGGAGTCGCAGGAGCAGCCGGGCGTCCCCGCGGGGACGGATCCGGGTGCGGTCGCAACGGCCTCCTCGGACGGGGTCGCACCGCTGGCACCCGGACGCGCAGCAGTCGTCGCCCTCATCGTGTTCCTCACCGCGATCTACGGCGGCTACTTCGCCGCGGCGCAGGGCATCATCCTCGTGGGTCTGCTGGGTCTCGTCCTCTCCGACAGCATCCAGCGGATCAACGGGGCGAAGAACATCCTGGTGCTGGTGGTCAACATCACCTCGGCGACCGTCTACACGATCGTGGGCTTCGACCGGATCAGCTGGCTGTCCGTGCTGCTCATCGCGATCGGCTCACTGGTGGGCGGCTACGCGGGCGCGCGCGTGTCGAGGCGGCTCAGCCCCGTCCTGCTGCGCACCGTCATCGTCGTGCTGGGCCTCGTCGCCTTCTTCCGCATCCTGACGATGTGAGCGAGCACCCGTGAACACACCCCGGACGCCCGAGCCCACCGTCGAGCAGCTCCTCGCGGCCGCACACGCGCACGGCATCGCGCCGTCGCGGCTCGTCCACCTCGAGGACGCAGATCTGGGTGACTCGCACCTGGGTGACTCGCACCTGGGCGGCGCCGTGCGGACGGGCGGACTGCTGTCGGACTACCGCGACCTCACGGACGTGAAGCTGCGCACCTCGCTCGAGGCGGAGCACGGCCTCTACATCGCGGAGTCCACCAAGATCATCGACCGCGCGCTGCGGGCGGGCCACGAGCCGCGCTCGCTGCTCATGTCACGGGCGTGGTTCCTCCGCCTGGCACCCGTGCTGGCGGGCGAACTCGCCTCGGACGCCCCGATCCTGCTGGGCACGGAGGAGCAGGTGGACGGCCTCGCGGGCTTCCACGTGCACCGGGGCGCCCTCGCGTCGATGCGGCGACCACGGCCTCGGGAGGTGTCCGCGACGATCACGGGCGTCCGGCGTGTCGTCATCGTCGAGGACGTCGTCGACCACACGAACCTGGGTGCGATCTTCCGGTCCGCAGCGGGGTTGGGCGTCGACGCGGTGCTGCTGTCCCCGTCCTGCGCGGATCCGCTCTACCGGCGCTCGATCCGGGTGTCGATGGGCACGGTGTTCCAGGTGCCGTGGGCCCGGTTCACGGCGTGGCCCACCGGCCTGCAGGAGCTGCGGCAGGAGGGTTTCACCCTCGCCGCCCTGGCGCTGGAGGACGACAGCGTGACCCTGCGGGAGTTCGCCGCGTCCGCCCCGGAGCGTGTCGCACTCCTCCTGGGCACCGAGGGCGACGGGCTGCGACCGGCCACCCTCGCCCAAGCGGATGCGACCGTGCTCATCCCCATGTCGCACGCGGTCGACTCCCTCAACGTCGCCGCCGCGACCGCCGTCGCGTGCTACGCCCTGCAGATCGAGTGACGCCCGCAGCACCCGTCGGACGTCGAGTGACGAGAGGAGCCGCAGTGACGAGAGGAGCCCCCATGGAGACGCGCAGCAGACCCACCCGCGCGCAGCTCGCCCAGCACCTCGATGCGACCGGGATCACCGGCCGCGTCGCGACCCCGCGGGAGAACAATCTGGCGCACATCCGGCGGTTCCTCGCGCAGGAGCGGCAGTTCGACTTCGGAGTCCCCCTGACGCGTGCGTGGACGGAGGAGTCCGTCTTCGACCTCATGGTCGAGCGGGTGGGGATCAGCGGCGATCGGAGCGTCGTCGAGGGTGTCGACACGATCTCCGCCCAGGCGTGCATCGACGCCCTCGACCGGCTGCGCGCAGCACTGCGCGAGGTCGCCGCGGCCGGGGGAGCGATCCTCTTCGCGACCGGGCATCCCGCGGGACTCCTGCCCGTGCACCAGGCGATGGCCCGGTGGGCGGCGGCGAGCGGCGCGCGGATCGTGGGGGTCGATGTCGGCAGGAACCCCGAACCGGTCGCGGTCCGGCTGCCGGCGGACGCACCGCTGGGCGGCGACGTGCGCCGGATGGACGGCGTCCACGTCTGGCACCAGCACGGGGGCGTGCCCCACACCCACTTCGCCGAGCCCATGCGGACGCTGCTGGCACGGCTGGGCGACGACGGCCTCGGGAACCCGGATCTGGTCGTGGCCGACCACGGCTGGGCCGGAGCCGCGGGCGCGACCGGGCTGCGCACAGCGGGCTTCGCGGACTGCAACGACCCCGCCCTGTTCGTGGGCGAGGCGCAGGGACAGATCGAGATCGCGGTCCCGCTGGACGACAACGTGCTGCCGCAGCACTACGAGCCGCTCCTCGACTACCTCCTGGGCGCATGACCTGTGTAGAATGGTGAGTCGGTCCGCGCGCGGCCCCTCGTGGGGCCAGGCCTCCATGTCGGTCGCGGACCACGCGGAATTCGGGCACTGGCAGGCGACTCCGGTCGCATCAGGCGCCTGATCAGAATTCACAGCAAAGGACTCAGCATGAAGAAGGACATCCACCCGGAGTACCGCGAGATCGTCTTCAACGACCTCGCATCCGGCACCAAGTTCCTCACCCGGTCGACCGCGACGAGCGACAAGACCATCGAGTGGGAGGACGGCAACACGTACCCCGTCATCGACGTCGAGATCTCGTCCGCGTCGCACCCGTTCTACACGGGCAAGCAGCGCATCCTCGACTCCGCCGGCCGCGTGGAGAAGTTCAAGGACCGCTACAAGGGCTTCGGCCGCCGCGGCTGAACGAGTCCTCCGGACGCTCACCGGTCCCTGCGGACCACTGCGGGCCCGGATCCCTCTTCACGAGGGGTCCGGGCCCGCAGTGCGTCACGCGTCCCCGCGGGGACGCCGGCGGCGAGTCGAACGCTCAGTCGAGTCGAACGCCCAGCCGCCCTGAGAACGCTCAGTCGCGCTGTTCGACGGTGACGGCCAGGCCCTCCTGGGGCCGAACGCGCGCGGCCGGGTGGAAGAGCGAGTCGACACCGGTCGCGTTCGTGAGTGACGCCGCGATCCCGTGGGCCACGCGCAGCTTCGCCTGCCGGACCGCCTCCGCCACGTCCGCACCCGTCGCGAGTCCCGCCGCGATCGCAGACGCGAACGAGCAGCCCGCCCCGTTCACCATCCGGTCGTGCGCCTTGGGCGCGCTGAAGACCGTGATCCGGTCGCCGTCCGGGGTCGCCTCCAGCAGGACGTCGATCGCGTCCGGGCCGGCCAGGCGCGCACCGCCCTTCACGACGACGTGCTGGGCGCCCATCGCGCGGATGTCGCGGGCGGCCTCGATCATGCCGTCGACCGACTGAATCGGCTCACGGTCGGTCAGGGTCGCGGCCTCCTCCAGGTTGGGCGTGATGACGGTCGCCAGCGGGACGAGGTTCTCGACGAAGAGGTCCTTGAGGTCGACCATCGTGCCGCTGCCCTTGCAGACCAGGACGGGGTCGAAGACGTACGGCAGATGGTTCTCCCGCAGGCTGGCGGCGAGCGCCAGGGCCGAGTCCACTGAACCCAGCATCCCCGACTTGATGACGGCGAAATCGTGGACCGCGAGCGTGGAGTCGAGCTGCTTGACGATCGCATCCGTGTCGATGAACGTGATGTCGTGCTCGAAGGACGCGGCGGGGTCGAAGGTGACGATGCACGTGACCACGGCGGTGCCGAAGGCACCGTACTCCGTGAACATCTTGAGGTCGGCTTCGAGGCCTGCGCCGCCGGACACATCGGATCCGGCGATCGTGAGGATGCGGGGCACGGGGGAGAGGGTCGTGCCGGGGGAGTCTGTCATGCCGGGGAGTCCTCACTCATCGGGTCGGGTGCGGCCCGCGGGGGTGGCGCGGACCCGTCGGGGTGGTGCCGATCCTACCGCCTGCCTCCCGACGACTCAGGCACGCCCCGACGGCTCAGATGCCCCCGACGGTCCAGCGTCCGCCGGACGCCTCAGCATCGGTCCGACGACTCAGCGTCCGCCGGGGTAGCCGTGCTGGCGCCAGGCCTCGTACACGGCGATCGAGGCGGAGTTCGCCAGGTTGAGCGAGCGGCGCGACGGCAGCATGGGTATGCGGACCCGCAGATCGACGTGGGGGTCGTGGGCGACCTCGTCCGGCAATCCCGTCGACTCCCGCCCGAACAGGAGGACATCCCCGGGCTGGTACTCGACGTCCGCGAAGCTGTCCTCGGTGTGCGTCGTGAACGCGATGACCCGCCGCTCACCCAGGGCCTGCCAGACGTCGTCGAGCGTCGGATGGACGGTCACGTGCGCGAGGTCGTGGTAGTCGAGTCCCGCCCGCCGCAGCTTCGCGTCGGACAGGTCGAAACCCAACGGTTCGATGAGGTGCAGGTGCGCACCGGTCACTGCCGCGAGACGGATGGCGTTGCCGGTGTTGCCGGGGATCTCCGGCGTGTGGAAGACGATGCTCAGGTCCTTCATAGGGCTCTCACCCTACTGCGCGCCCGGCGTCTCCCCGCGTGTCCGGTCCACGCTCATGCGTCCCCGCGGGGACGCATCCGCCCTCCGCATCTCCACGACCGCCCGTATCCGCCCCACCCTCCGTCATCCTCCTCATCCGCTCTCCGCACTCGCGCCCACGTGTGTTCGATAATGCAGTCACTCATGTGTGATGTTCTCACCTCGAAGAACGCAAGTGTCACTGCTTGTGTCCGTGCCTCGTCCTAGTGTGTCGGCACGAGGACAGGTCAGGGGTATCCGCATCGAGAGCCGCCGCCCCGCCTGCCGGATCCAGGAGGATGACATGGTCACGGACGACCGGGACAGCAACGACGCTCCCCGCGCACAGGACGCCGCTCAGAACGCCGCACAGGAACCTGCGGGCGGCACCCCGCACGACGCCCCGCAGCACCCGATCGACGACACGCTCGATGTGCGCGAGGCCCGGGCGCTCGCGGATCGGATGCGCCGGCTCGCCGGCAGCATCGCACGCCAGCAGGCGCAGTTCCTGGAGCTGCTCGACGAGATCGACCGGACGGAGGCGTGGGCGCACTGGATCGGTATCCGCACGCTGGTGCAGTGGGTCTCCTTCGTCTGCGAGATGGACGCCCACACCGCGCGCGAACACATCCGCGTCATGCGGGGCCTGCGCGCGATGCCGAAGGTGGCACGACTGCTGGCGAGCGGCCGGATCTCGTTCAGCAAGGCCCGCGAGATCACGCGGCTGGCCGGTCGCATCGACGACGAGGAGGCCGCGGGCATCACCCGGCGGGCCACTGCCTCGCAGATCTCGGCGATGGTCGCCGCCTATCGGCGCCTGGATCCTGCGGACACGGACGAGCTGCTCGACTCGCTCGTGGGTCGCCTCCCGCAGGACACCACGGAGATCCGGGTCTCCGGCAGCCCCGCCGAGGCCGCAGCCGGGCCCGAGGACCGGGCCGGCTCCCAGCCCGTGCCCGCCGCCTCTGCCGACCAGGCCGACGCGGGGCAGTCCCAGGCTGACGTGGCTGACGCAGGGCAGTCGGAGACCGCAGTCGTGACGACCCGGCTGCCGGTTCGGCTGGAGCAGGACTCCCTGCACCTCTCGACGCAGCAGTTCGGCAGGGCCCGGATCATCCTCGACCTGCCGGAGGCCGACGCCCTCGAGCTGCTGGCCGCGCTCGATGCGATCCGCGACGCCCTGCGCGCCGACGAGGAGCAGGGCCCTGCGCACCACGACTCCGCGAACCGGGTGGACGCGCTCCTGGAGCTCGTCCGGATGCACCGTGACGGCACCGCACTGGGCAGCCCTGCGACCTCCTCCCGCGCGACCCTTGTCGTGCACGTGTCACCGGAGGCCCTCGACGCCGGCAGTGGTGCGACCCGTGACGGCGATCGCGGTGCGGAGGACGGCCTCGGCGACGCGACCGCACTATCGCCGTCGCCCCGTGCGGAGCGCTGCCACACGGCCGACCGCGGACCGAGCACGGCGGCCTCGGCGGCCCGTCTGGCTTGCGGGGGCACGCTGGTGGGCGCCCTCATCGATGACAGCGGTGACGTGCTGGCACTGGGGCGCTCGCGCCGCCTGGCCTCGTCGCGGCAGCGGCTCGCACTGTCCGCGCGGGATCTGCACTGCCAGTTCCCCACCTGCGCCCGCCGCACGGGCCTCGAGGCCCACCACATCCGCATGTGGAGCGAGGGCGGCCCCACCGATCTGGACAACATGCTGCTGCTCTGCCGCTCGCACCACATCGCGGTCCACGAGCACGGCCTGCGGATCACCCGGACGGAGGATCCGGTCTTCTCCGGCGCCCTGCGCGCGGGGACGGGCTTCGCATTCCACACACAGGAGGGCATCCGCATCCGCCCGGGTGACGCCGCAGACCTCGAGGTCCCGGACCCGGGAGTCTCGACCCCCTCCGCCGGCTCCGCCCGGGATGCCGACGGCGTCGTGACGCGGCCTCTCGTGCTGGGGATCCCGCACGCGCACCTGGGACCCCACGAGCCGGAGATCGTGACCGAGGGCGGCGGCTGGGGCTTCACCCTGGACGCCGGGGTCGCCTGGCTCTTCGACGCGGAGGCCACACTCCGCGAGCACCGACTCCGCGAGCACAGCCTCAGAGAGCACAGCCTCGGAGAGCAGGGCGTTCAGGAGGAGCGGTGCCAGGAAGGGGTTCATCAAGAAGGAGCTCGTCCGGAGGAGCACCGTCAGGAGGCCACCCACCGGGAAGATCTCCCGAGCAGGGCGGATCAGACCCGCACGGACCCCACTCCGGCGCAGGGCCAGGACCCGGAGGGCGGCTGGAGGATCAACCCGAGCAACGACTGGTGGATGGACCCGGAATCGCCGTTCGAGGGCGACCGTGGGTGACACCAGCACACTTGCCGCATTCGAACGCATGTTCGATACTGGGGGCATGTCCGCAGCGCCCAGCCCCCTCACCGCTTCCGCAGAAGCGGTGACGGAGGCGCGCGCTCTCACCCAACGGCTCAGCCGCTCGCTGGGCATCCCGACGGCCAGCTCCCTCCTCGACCAGGCCAGGCCGCGCCCCGTCCTCCCGGCGCTCGCGCGTCTCTTCGCGCGCGGCGGCCTGCCCCAGGGGGAGGCCGTCCAGATGAGTGGGAGGTCCGCGCTCTCCCTGGCGCTGGCCTGCTGCGCTCTGACCACGCAGGACGGCGGCTGGTGCGCAGGCATCGGTCTGGGGGAGCCTGCGGTGTCGGCGATGCAGGACCTGGGTGTGCATCTGCCGCGCTTCGTCTGCCTCGACACCCCCGCGCAGGACTGGATGCGCGTCGCCTCGATCCTCATCGAGTCGTTCGACGTCCTGCTCGTCGATCCGGGGTTCTCCGCCTCCGCGGGCGAGCGCGCACGGATCGCCGCCAAGCTGCGGGACAGCCGGGCGACGCTCATCCTCCTGAGCCGAACCCGCGCCACCGCTACCACCATGCCTTCCGGTGCCGCCCCGCGCTCCGGCGCCACGCGCTCCGCCGCTCGTGGCGCCGCGTCCTCCACCTCTCCCGCGGCTGGATCATTCCCCGGCAGCTCCGAGCACGTGACGGTGCTGGGCGAGTCGTGGGAGGGAACGGACGAGGGCTCGGGACGTCTGCGACGGAGGGTCCTGCGCGTGCACAGCGCACGCACGGGGGAGCACACCCTCGTCCTGCCCGACCCGCAGGGTGCCGCAACACCCACCGACCCCGCACACAGCGACGCTCCCGCACGCAACAACGGCCCCGCAGGCGGCGACGTCCCCACCCGCGACGACACCCCCACACGCGGTGACGTCCCCGCGGGGACGCTCCGACTCGTCCGCGATGCGTGAACAGCGGAGTGCACGGCCGGACGAACAGTCGAGCCAGCAGTCGGGCGAACAGCCGGACGGATCCGCACTGCAGCGCGTCCTCGTCCTCGTCGTCCCCGACTGGTCCGCCCTCGCCGCGGCGCTGGAGGCGGATGCGCTGCCCACCGCCCCGGTCGCCGTCCTGCACGCCAACCGGGTGGTCTCCGTCAACGCCCCGGCGCGGGCGCTCGGGGTCGAGCCGGCCATGACAACCCGGGCGGCCCGCGGCCGCTGCCCCGATCTGCTCCTGGCCCCGCGCGACCCGGACGCGGAGGCGCGTCTCTTCGCCTCCGCCACGCAGGCGCTGGACGACACGGTGGCCCGCTTCACCGTGCTGGGACCCGGCGCGGTGAGCATCCCGGCGGCATCGCTGCGTCACACCCATCCGGACGAGGCCACCGCCGTCGAGCACCTCCTGGCCGCCCTCACGGAGAGCACCGGCTGGGAGTTCCTCCCCGGCATCGCGGACACGCACTTCGCCGCCCTCCTCGCCGCGCGCACCGCGACCCGCGTGGAGCCGGGCGGCACCCGCGCCTTCCTCGCCGCACAGCCCACCCGTGCCCTCGACGCCGCACTCCTCCTGGACGAGACCCTCGACCCCCAGGCACTCTCCGAGCTCGTGAGCGTCCTCGAGCGTCTGGGCCTGCGAACGCTGGGTGCGTTCGCACAGCTGAGCCCCACGGACGTCGGCACCCGGTTCGGACCGCTGGGTCTGCGGCTGCGCGACCTGGCCCGGGGCGTGGGTCAGCGAGGCCTGCGCGACCACAGCCGCACGGACGACCTCGTCGTCGAAGCACCCCTGGAGCCGCCCACCCCGCGCACCGACGTCCTCGCGTTCCGTGCCCGCGCCGCCGCCGCCCAGCTCTTCGACGAGGTCCGCCAGCGCGCCCTCGCCTGCACCCAGGTGACGATCCGGCTCACCGCCGCCGGGGGACAGGTCAGCGAGCGCACGTGGCGGCTCGAGGACATGACGGACAACCGCGTCGCGGACCGGGCACGCTGGCAGGCGGAGGGCTGGCTGGCCTCACGCGCGGCACCCAGCCCGGCTACGACCGCGAGACCGGCTGCGACCCCGGGACCTGCCGCGACCGCGGGCCCCGCCCCGGCCTCGGACCCGGACGAGGGCAGCGAGGGCATCGCCCTCCTCACCCTCACGGCCGCCGAGCTGGCAGCCCCCCTCGCCACCCAGCGCAGCCTCCTGGACCGCGGCAGCGGCGCGGTGGCGCACAGCCTCGAGCGCGTGCAGGGCCTCTTCGGCCCGGACTCGGTGCTGGTCCCCGGGCTGCAGGGCGGTCGCGACCCGCAGGAGACGAACCTCTGGACCCCCTGGCAGCAGGCGCCGCGGCCGGACCGCGACCCCGAGGCCCCCTGGCCGGGCGCGATCCCCGCACCGCACCCGGCCCGCATCCTCAGCACCCCGGTGGAGCTGCTGGACGCGGCGGGCGGGTCGGTCCTCGCCCGGTCCTCGGGGCTGGATTCGAGACCCGTCACCCTGCGGATCCCCGGGTCGGGCACCCACCGGATCGTCGACCACTCGTCGCCGTGGCCGGTCGAGACCGGCTGGTGGGAGCCCGCGCTCCGCCAGCGTCGCGTGCGCCTCCAGGTGCTCGCCGAGGACGGTGCCGCCTTCCTCCTCTGCCGCGAGGACGGCCAGTGGCGACTCGTGGGGGAGTACGCGTGAGGAGGACATCCGCATGAGCGGCTTCAACCCGCGCACACCCTGGTCGGAGCTCGAGCGGCGGCTCTCCGACCGCGCGGCGCCGGACGACCGTCCCGTCTCCGTGGGCTCGTGGGGCCGTGCGGACAGGATCCTCCCGGACGGTCCCACGCGCACCCTCCCGGACAACCCCTCGGACAGCTCACCGGGCGACCCACCGGACAGCCCATCGCAGCCGCCCCGGCCACCCCGGTACGTCCCCGCGGGGACGCCCTACGCGGAACTGCACGTGCACTCGGACTTCAGCTTCCTCGACGGTGCCTCGGAGCCGGAGGAGCTCGTGGAGACCGCGGTCGCGGCCGGGCTGACCGGACTGGCGCTCACGGACCACAACGGTCTCTACGGTGCGCCCCGCTTCGCCGCCGCAGCCGCGGAGTCCGGCCTGCCCACCGTGTTCGGCGCGGAGCTGTCGATCGGACTCACCGACCGCATCCCCGGCCAGGTCGACCCGGCCGCAGCGCACCTGCTCGTGCTGGCCCGCGGCGTCGAGGGCTACCGCCGCCTCTCCGCCGCCCTCACCCGCGCGAACCTGCGCGGGGAGAAGAACCGGCCGGTCTTCCACGCGGAGGAGCTGCACGAGGAGGCCCGGGCCTCGGGCGCGTGGCAGCTGCTGACCGGCTGCCGGAAGGGCCCGCTGGCCCGCGCGCTCGCGGACCCGCAGGACCCGGACGGGGGTCTCACCGCGCTGCGGCGCTTGCGGGACTCAGTCGGCGCGGACAACCTCGCGGTCGAGCTCACCCGCCACGGGCTGCCGGACGACGACGAGCGCATCCGCCACCTCATCGACCTCGCGGACCGCACCGGCCTGCCCACGGTCGCGACGAACGCGGTGCACTACGCGACCCGCGCGCGCCACCGCGATGCGCAGGTGCGCGCCGCCGTCCGCTCCCGGCGCAGCCTCGACGCGATGGCGGGCTGGCTGCCGCCCACGGCCTCGGCCCGCATCCATTCGGGCGACGAGATGCTCGCCCGCTTCCCCCGGGACGCCGTCGCGCAGTCGGTGCGCATCAGCGCCGAGGCCGCCTTCAGCCTCCGTGCCGCCGCACCCCGCCTGCCCGCGGCCCCCGTCCCGCCGGGCCGCGGGGAGGCGTCCTACCTGCGCGAGCTCGTCGCGGAGGGCGCGCACCACCGCTACGGCCCCCGCGCGGACGCCCCGCGCGCGTGGGAGCAGATCGACCGCGAGCTCGACACGATCGAGGGGATGGGCTTCTGCGGCTACTTCCTCATCGTGCAGGACATCGCCCGGTACTGCCGGGACCACGACATCTTCTGCCAGGGGCGGGGCTCGGCCGCGAACTCCGCCGTCTGCTACGTCCTGGGCATCACGGCGGTGGACGCGGTGCGGTTCGGACTGCTGTTCGACCGCTTCCTCACCCCGGACCGCGCGGGCTACCCGGACATCGACATCGACATCGAGTCCGGTCGCCGCGAGGAGGTCATCCAGTACGTCTACCGGCACTACGGGCGGGACCGGGCCGCGCAGGTCGCGAACGTCATCACCTACCGGGCGAAGTCGGCGGTCCGGGACGCGGCCGCCGCACTGGGCTACGGACCGGGCCAGCAGGACGCGTTCTCGAAGGGGCTCCACCGCTGGGGGAGCCTGCCCTCGACCCAGGACAGCGGCGTGCCGGCCCCCGTCCTGGCCGCAGCCTCGGGCCTCCTCGACACACCTCGCCACCTGGGCATCCACTCCGGCGGCATGATCCTCGCGGACCGTCCGATCGGCGAGGTCGTCCCGATCGAGCCCGCCACGATGGAGGACCGCACCGTCGTCCAGTGGGACAAGGACGACTGCGCGGCGATGGACCTCGTCAAGTTCGACCTGCTGGGGCTGGGGATGCTGACGGCGCTGCACGAGATGGTCGACCTCATCGCCCGGCACACGGGCCGGCGGATCGACCGGGCGGAGATCCCGCAGGAGGACCCGGCCGTGTTCGACATGCTCTGCGCCGCGGACGCGGTGGGCGTCTTCCAGGTCGAGTCCCGCGCCCAGATCGGCACGCTGCCCCGGCTGGCCCCGCGCAGCTTCTACGACCTGGCCGTCCAGGTCGCGCTCATCCGGCCCGGTCCCATCCAGGGCGGCTCCGTCCACCCCTACATCCGCAGGCGACAGCAGAAGGAGGAGGTCACCTACCTCCACCCGCTGCTGCGCCCCAGTCTCGAGAAGACCCTGGGCGTGCCGCTGTTCCAGGAGCAGCTCATGCAGATGGCGATGGACGTGGGCGGGTTCTCGGGCGCGGACGCGGACGAGCTGCGTCGCGCGATGGGCGCCCGCCGCTCCCGCGAGCGCATGCGCCGGCTCTCCGAGCGCTTCCTCACCGGTGCCGCCGCCCGCGGCGTCGACGAGTCCACCGCCCGACGGATCTTCGACAAGATCGCCGCCTTCGCGAACTACGGCTTCCCGGAGTCCCACGCGATCAGCTTCGCGAACCTCGTGTACGACTCGGCGTGGCTCAAGCGCCACCACCATGCGGCGTTCACGGCGGGACTGCTGCGCGCCCAGCCGATGGGCTTCTACTCGCCGCAGTCCCTCCTGGCGGACGCCCGCCGCCACGGGGTGGGCGTCCGCCCCGTCGACGTGAACGCCTCCGCCGTGCTCGCGGACCTCGAGCCGGACCCGGACTCCGGCGGCGGCTGGCCGGACGCCGCCGGCGGGTTCGCGATCCGCGTGGGGCTGGCCTCGGTCCGCGATGTGGGGGAGGACCACGCCGAGGCCGTCGTCGCCGCCCGCGCCCACGGCCCCTTCTCCTCGGTGGGCGACGTCGCCCAGCGGACCGGCCTGCCGGTCCGCGCGCTCGAGGGGCTCGCGACGGCCGGCGCGTTCGCTTCGCTGGGCCTCGAGCGCCGGCAGGCGCTCTGGGTGGCGGGCGGGCAATCGGGTGCGTCGCCCGCGACACTGCCCGGGACCTCGGGACCGGAGACCGCGCCCGCACTGCCGGGCATGGACGCCTTCGAGACCACGCTGGCGGAGCTGTGGGCAACCGGGGTGACGGTCGAGGGGTACCCCACCGAGGTCCTCCGCGAGTCCCTGCGCGCCCGCGGGTACGGGTCGACGCGCGACGCCCGGGACGCGGGGGACGGGACACGGACGACCATCGCCGGCATCGTCACGCACCGGCAGCGGCCGTCGACCGCGGACGGGATCACGTTCTTCAACCTCGAGGACGAGTTCGGGATGCTCAACGTCGTGTGCTCTCCTGGCCTCATGCAGCGGCACCGGTCGATCGCGCTGACGAAGAACGTGCTCGCGGTGACCGGCCGCATGCAGCGGGCGGACGGCGCGAACAGGCCCGATGGCTCGCCGGGGGAGACCGTCGTGAGCCTCTACGCGGAGCGGCTCGTGCCGATCGCGACGGACATCGCACCGCGCGCACGTGACTTCCGATGACGCCCGGTAGCGTTCTGTGATGTCCTCAGACGGCCGGTGACGCTTCCATGACGTTTCGTGACATCGGGTCGTGCGGGGGCCGCGCGCCTCGGCCACGATGGTCATATCCGCAGTCGACCCGCAATCGCACG
>DYUK01000121.1 GCA_020743695.1 Brevibacterium senegalense
TACGTCCTCAAGCAGGCGCTCACCACCTACCTGGCGCGGACGGACCACCCGTACCAGCCGCTGGACGAACGGGCCGCGGACCTGGCGACGGGGCGGGCGTGGCTGGCGCAGCGGCGGGTCAAGACGCCCACCGCGCACAACCGGCCCGCGCACACGGTCACGGAGATCGCCGCGTACACGAAGAAGCGGACGTACAGCCTGGACCGGCTCACGCGGCTGTTGGGGGTCGAGCCGACGCAGCGCCTGGCACCCAGCCCCGCCGACGCGGAGGGGTGAGGCGGGCAGGGCATTCCGCGCCAGCCCCATGCCAGAGTGTCTCACTTAAACCTGACACAGAGGGCGGAACCAGGCCCTTCGAGCACTCACCCGGCGTGTCGCGGAATCGGGAAGAGGGGGCGCCGCCCACCCTCACAGGTGGACGGTCTCCGCCTCCTGCGCGTACTCCGCGACCGTGTCGTTGGCGAACGCGTCCTGGATCTGAGCGTGCTTCTCCTCGTCGATGTTGAGGATCGCCTGCCCGTCCGAGGACGTACCGGCCCCGCTGATGGGCGCGGAGAAGAACTCGACGTCCCCGGACCGCATCCCGCGCAGCTCGAAGGCGAGCCCCGCGATCCGCGAGGCGTCCAGTTTGTCGTCCACGGTCATGTACGGCGAGAAGTCCCGCACCATGCCCGCGACCTTGGCCGGGTTGCCCAGCGTGTCCGCGGCGATGATCTCGTCCATGAGTCCGGCGAGGAACGCCTGCTGGTTGCGGATGCGCTGCAGGTCCCCGTCCGCGAAGTTCTTTCGGGCGCGCACGAACGGCAGCGCCTCCTCGCCGGACAGTTCGTTGGGACCCTCCGTGTACGTGTGCCCGTCGATCTCGAACTCCTGCTCCGAGTCGACGACCACCCCGCCCACGCTGTCCGTCAGCGCTTTGAAACCCTCGAAGTCCATGATCGCGACGTGGTGGATGGGCGCCCCGATGAAGTCGCTGATCGTCTGCGTGGCCAGCGGCAGACCGCCATAGCTCATCGCCGCGTTGATCTTCGCCTCGCCGTGCCCCTCGATGTCGACCCACGAGTCGCGCGGGATCGACATGATCTGCACGCCCTCCCGGTCCCCGTCGATGTGCATGACCATGATCGTGTCCGACCGGTTGCCGCGCGCGTCACCCGCGTAGTCGACGTCCTCATCGCGTGCGTCCGAGCCCAGCAGCAGGATGTTGACGTCGCTCGTCGCGACGGGCTGCTCGCCGCCGAACACCTCGTCCTCGCCCAGCTGCTCCGAGTTTCCGTTCCACAGGCTGCCGAGGTAGAAGACGTACGCCGCGATCGCCGCGATGAGGAGGAGCAGGAGGACGAGGAATCCGGCCAGTACCTTCCGCCCGGTCTTCTTCGTCGACGTCCGGCTGATCTGCGAGGAGCCGCCGACCTCGGCCGTCATCGTCCGGTCACCTCGTCCAGCCACGCCTGCGCCGCCGCGAACGCCTCGTCCGCGACCCGCGGGTCGACCGCCTTCTTAGTCCCGTTCAGCTCCGTCCGCGCGGCGGCGGCCATGGGGTACGACCCCAGGAACTGCAGCCGAGCCGCCACCCGATGGATCCCCCGCAGCGCCTCCGCCATCCGCGCCTCGTGCACGTGGCCCAGCGCGTCGATCGAGAACTGGTAGAGCCCCAGCCCGTCACCCGTGGGCCGCGATTCGATGCGGGACATGTTGACCCCGCGCGCGGAGAGCTGCTCGAGCATCTCCAGCAGCGCGCCCGCTCGGTCACTGGCCAGTCCCACGACGAAGGTGGTCCGGTCCCAGCCGGTGGGCTCGGGCAGCAGGCCGGGCCGCTGCACGCACACGAACCGGGTCTGCGCCCCGGTGTTCTCACCGATGTCGTCGGCCAGCACCTCGAGTCCGTATGTCTGCGCCGCCAGCAGCGGCCCGATGGCCGCCTGGAACGGCACATCCGCCGAGGCCGTCCCCAGTTCCCGTGCCGCCTCCGCCGTCGAGCCGGTCGGGTGATAGGTGGCATGCGGGGCGTGCTCCTGCATCCACAGGCGGGTCTGCGCCTCACCATGGGGGTGCGTGCCGAACGACGTGAGCGTCTCGAGGGTGACGGTGCCCGGCCGGGCGGCGAGGACGAAGCGGACGGGGACGACGGCCTCGGCGACGATCTGCAGATTGCCCGCGCGCGTGAGCGCGTCCAGGGTGGCGGGCACTCCGCCCTCCACCGAGTTCTCGATGGGGACGACGGCCGCGTCGACCTCACCGCTGCGGACGGCGTCGAACATCTGGTTGGCGGAGCGCATGGGGACGCGCTCGACGCTGTCGAGGACCCCGTGCTCCGTGAGGATGTCGATGAGCGCAGCCTCCGTGAAGGTCGCGGCGGGGCCCAGGTACGCGCAGCGCTTCGCGCCCGCGAGCGTCATGCGGTCCCGTCCTGGGAGGTGTGGGGAGTCTGCCGGCCGCTGGATGCTGCGCTCTCCCCGGAGACCGTGCTCTGTGGGTCGCGGGGACCGTCCGGCCGGGGCACGGGGGTCTGCTCGACGGTGCGGCGGCGGCCGCCGGTGAGGCGGGCGCGCACCTCGCGGGCGGCGAGCGCACGGGCGACGTCCCGGTACTGGGCCGCGCGGTGCAGCTGAGCCTTGAGATCGCGGCCGGTGACGCGGTGCTGGAGGTCGCACTCGACCTCGCGCACGCGCATGCCGGCCCACACGAGGTCGATCGTCATGCCGGTCTCCACACCCCAGCCCGCGGCGAACGGCTGGGTCGCGTCGAACGCCTCGCGGGTCATGCAGCGCATGCCGGACAGCGGCTGGGTGGCGCGGAAGCCGGAGAGGCGCTCGATCCCGCTCTTCGCCAGGCCCACGACGAGGCCGAACCCGCCGCCCTTGCGCTTCTGCGCGGGCAGGATCGCGATCGTCGCATCCGCCTCGCCGGCCAGGACAGGCTGCGCCAGCGGCGCGGTCGCGGCGGCCGTGTCCTCGAGGTCGCCGTCGATGAAGAGGAGGGCTCGATGGCGGGGGTGGGCGCCGGGCTCCAGCTGGGAGATCTCGCGATTGCGCACCGCATACGAACCGGTCATCATCGCCTGCGCCTTGCCCCGGTTCGTCGAGTGCGTGACGACCTGGGCGCCGGCCTCGCGGGCACGACGGCCCGTGTCATCGGTCGAGCCGTCGTCCACGACCAGCACGAGGTCCGCCCCCGGGATCGTGAGCGCAGAGGCGACGGTCGCGGCGATCCGCTCCGCCTCGTCCTTCGCCGGGATGATGACGGCGACGGAGGAGGGGGCGGAGGACGCGGCCTCGGGCGGCTGAGGGGTGCTCATCGGATGGTGAGCTGGCGGGAGACGACACCGGCCTTGGCGCGGCGCTCCTCGGCCTCGAGGGGCTGGGTGTTGGCGGCGGCCTCGGCGAAGCGCTCCTGGAAGGCGGCCAGACCCTCCTCGAGGTCGTCGGGCTGAGTGCTGGGGTCGAACTCCCAGACCGGGACCGTGATGCCGTGGGCGCGGAAGCAGCCCAGGTAGCGGCCGCCGTCGGTGCCCATGTCGTTCTGGCCGGCGGCGTGGAGGCGGGCGAGCGCGGTGAGAACGGACTCCTCGGGCTGGGTGAGGGCCCAGCGGACGTAGACGCGGCCGGACATGTTCGTCCAGTAGGCGGCGGGGGCGGAGACGAGCTTCTCCGTGGGGCTGATCGCCTCGTTGGCCTGGTCGAGGGCGGCGACGACTTCCTCGTCTCGCAGGGACTCGTCATCCGGCAGCCAGAAGTCGAAGGTCTCCTGGACGCTGACGGTGAAGGGGACGTCCAGGTCCAGGATGTCCTGGAGGCGGGGACCCTCGCCCGGCTGGGAGGTGACCTCGCGGTAGGTGCCGGGGGCGGCCTCGGCGACGGCCAGCAGCGCGGCGGCGATGTCGCGGGAGGGGTCCGGGGAGGAGAACGGCACCTGCAGACCGGCCATGAGCACACCGTCCGCGCGGTGCAGCGCCTGCCACGCGGCGGGCAGCAGGGAGGCGAAGGTGACGTCGTGTCCGCCGTACTCCTGGGTGAGCTTCGCGGTGGCGGTCGCGGCGGGGACCAGCTCGCGGAGGCAGACGAGATCCGCCTCGAACGGCAGGCCCTCGAACGGGCGGGGCACCCACGCGCCCGCCTGCGCCTTCGCCAGGCGCTTCGCGATGATCTCTTCCTTGGACTTCTTGGACTTCTTACCCATGCGGGCCAGTCTACGGGGG
>DYUK01000122.1 GCA_020743695.1 Brevibacterium senegalense
CCCTCCGGCACGTAGGAGTACAGCGGGGTGTAGGTGCCCTTGTAGACCTGCTCCGCGATCGCGTCGCGGTCGATGGCGCCGGCCATCGCCTGACGGATCGCCAGTGCCTTGTCCTCGTCCGGGTCATCCGACTCCGCGCCGTGGGGCATCGTGTCGAAGTTGTACACGATGTAGCGGATCTCGCCGCCGGGACCCTGGTGGACCTCCAGCTCGTCGTTGCCCTCGAGGTCCTCGATGTCCGTCGCGGACAGCGAGCGCCAGGCCACGTCGATGCCGCCCTGCTCCAGCTCGAGCTTCATGTTGTTCGAGTCTGCGAAGTAGCGCATCTGGATGTTCTGCGACTTGGGCGCGCCCAGCGGGCCCTGGTAGTCGGGATTCGCGGTGTAGGAGATGAGCTCGTTGAACGAGTACGAGTCGATCGTGAACGGTCCGGCGAACGCCTCGCCGTCGACGATGTCCTGGTCCGCGGTGATCTCGTCTGCCGCGAAGACGTCCTCATCGACGATCGGGCCCGCGGGGCCGGCCAGCACCAGCGGGAACGTCTGATCGTTCTCGCGGTTGAGCGTGAACTGGACCGTCTGGTCGTCCGGGGTCTCGATCGACTCGATCGTGCCCAGCAGCGAGGACGGGCCGTTGGGGTCCTGGATCTCCAGCTGGCGCTCGAAGCTGAACTTCACGTCCGAGGACGTCAGCTCGTTGCCGTTGGCGAAGGTCAGGCCCTCCTTGAGCTTCACCTCGTACGTGCTGGGGTCCGTGAAGTCCGCGGACTCCGCGATGTCCGGCTCCGTCTCCGCCGTGCCCGGGGTGTACGACAGCAGGAAGGGGAACACCTGCTGCATCACGAAGAACGAGCCGTTGTCGTACGAACCGGCCGGGTCCAGCACCGTCACCTTGTCGGTCGTGCCGACGGTGAGGGCACCACCGCCCTCGCCGTCACCGCCCTGATCGGTCGTCGACGTGGAGCATCCGGCCATCACCAGCGCCGTCGCCGTCACGGCCGAGGCCACGAGGAGGCCACGAGATTTCATCATCCGATTCCTTTACTCGAGTCATACGGATCTCGGCTTCATCAGCACAGATGTGCCGCGCGCACACGCGCAGTCCGCATATTGAAACGTGGGTTGCCCCACAGAGTAGACCTGTGCGTGCGTGAACACAAAGTGAACGCTCAGACTCCGTTCACAGACAGGTCAGGATCGAGGAGAGGGCGACCACGGCCTCGGCGACGGGTTCACCACCGCGCCACGGATCGGCAGAGTCCGGGCATACGAGAGATGCACGATGAGGTGTTCCCGGGCGCGAGGGCATCCGCGCGGCCCAGCGCGCCGGTCGCGTCCGCGTGGGCTTCCACCTGCACAACACGACGCAGGACGCGGACGCCCTCATCGCAGCGCTGCGCCGCGTGCGCTGATCAGTCGCGGGGCGTCCGCGTCTCCAGGGAGGAGCACTCCTCCGGGGCCGGCCGCTCGAAGGTCCTGGAAGCGGCCTTGCCATTCGCGGCGGGTGCCGTGTCAGCGGGGGCCGGGGCGGCCTCGGCGGCGGTGTCCGCATCCGTCGATCCCGTCCGGCCGGCAGCGGGGGTCGCCGCGGCGTCAGCCGGCCCGTCGGCAGGGTCGCCGTCGCCGTCCGACTCCCCGTCCCCGTCGACCACGACGATGTTCGTGGCGATCTCGAAGGGCTGTCCGTGCTCGTCAACGGCGGTCGCGACGGACTCCTCCAGCAGGATCGTCGCGAGCCGTCCCTGGAGGATGAGCGGATCCTGCGACAAGTCCTTCCAGATGGCGACGCACAGCAGCAGCATGACGATGACGAACGGCAGCGCAGACACGATCGTGATGTTCTTGAGGCCGTTGAGGGCCTCCGCGGGTTCGGACCCGCCGGCCAGCAGCATGACGGCGGCGACACCACCGGTCGCGGTGCCCCAGAAGATGACGGAGCGACGGGTGGGCTCCTCCGCACCGTTCTCGCTGAGCGCGCCCATGACGATCGACGCGGAATCCGCGCCCGTCACGAAGAAGATCGCGATGAGGATGACGGTCACGATCATGAGGATCACGGAGACGGCGCCCGGCAGCGGCAGCGCGTCCAGCATGTCGAAGAGGATGAGGTCGAAATTGATGTCCGGGGCGCCGTCGACGATGGTCGCCAGCGCCTCGACGGTGCCCTCGCCGCGCTCCGCGCGCTCCTGGATGCCGATCGCGCCGCCGCCGAAGATCGCGAACCACAGCAGCGAGATGACGGACGGGACCAGCAGGACGCCCGTGACGAACTGGCGGATCGTGCGGCCGCGGGAGATGCGCGCGATGAAGAGGCCCACGAACGGCGACCACGACACCCACCAGGCCCAGTAGAAGACGGTCCAGGTGGAGAGCCAGTCGGAGACGGACTCGCCGCCGTCGGCAGCGGTGCGCGACGCCATCGTGGGCAGCTGCTCGATGAAAGCGCCCACGGACGACGGGATCGCGTTGAGGATGAAGAGGGTGGGCCCACCGATGAAGACGATGAGCGCCAGGATGACC
>DYUK01000123.1 GCA_020743695.1 Brevibacterium senegalense
GCGGCCTCGGGAGCGGTGGCGGACCTCAGCGGGTCCGGTGGCGGTCGCGGGCTCATCGGGATCCGTGAGCGGGCGCAGTTGGTGGGCGGCGAGGTCTTCACCGGCGTTCACGGCGACCGCTTCGTCGTGGACGTGCGGCTGCCACCCTTCTGAGCTGCGTCCGTGGCGGGACCTAGAGTGGGTGCATGCTTCCTGATCAGACGATCCGCGTGCTCGTGGTCGACGACGACGCCATGGTGCGCGTGGGCCTGGGCGCCGTGCTGTCGTCCGCGCCGGACATCGAGGTCGTGGGTGAGGCGGGCGATGGCGCTCAGGCGATCGACGCGGCGATGCGCCACTATCCGGACGTGGTCCTCATGGACATCCGGATGCCCGTCATGGACGGCATCGAGGCGACCAGCCGGCTGCGGAATATGCCACGCGCGCCCCAGGTCATCTCGCTCACCAGTCTCGATACGGACGATGCGGTGTTCGGGTCGCTCGATGCGGGCGCGGCCGGTTTCGTCCTCAAGGACGTCGCGCCGCGGGAGCTGTGCGATGCGGTGCGGACCGTGCACGGCGGGGACTCGTTCACCTCGGCGCGAGCGACGACCCGGCTCATCCGCTCTCGGCGGCAGGGCGCGGAGTCCGCACGACAGTCTCAGGCCGTGCAGGACATCGCCCAGCTGACGGCGCGGGAGCGGGAGATCGCGCTGCTTGTGGCGGAGGGCCGCGGCAACCGGGAGATCGCAGAAGCGGTCTACCTCAGCGAGGCGACCGTGAAATCGCACATCCTGCGGATCACCGCGAAACTCGACGCGCCGAACCGCGTGGGCATCGCCGTGACAGTGGCGTTGGCGGGTCTGCTGGTCTGAGCGTGGCAAGTCACGAAGGCGGCACTCCCGGAGACATCCGTGTACAGGAGGCTGGACTGGGAGTGACGAACACGGTGGTAGCGATGCTTCACGACGAGAACGCCTGTGGGCTCCGAGCCACTGACTTAGGGTTGAAGCATGACTGTCGACCAACCAGTTTCATTTCGGTCCGTCGATGGCGACCACATGGCTTTCGCCGCTTTCTACGACGCAAGCAGATTGCGGCAGTCGCTGCGAAGTCTGTGTCGTCATCTCACCCAACTGCGATTCGGGCGACATCATTGTTCGACGACGAACGTCCGTGGACGTAGACCGGGAACAATATTCACGAATCTGGAGCAGGAGGGCCGCGAGGAATGATGGCGAAGTCGAAAGTCAGGAAGATCAAGCCCCCTAAAGATCCATTGCGATTGACGCACCGGACCGTACGGGGGAACCTGGGTTGGGCAATCCCTTCTGCAGTCGGACTCGCCTTTGCTGCATGGCTCGCATACCGGTTCGCTGAATTTCAGCGTGCCGCGGAAGTCGTTGCAGAACCAGAGGACTTGAAGTCGAATGCGCTGATCTTCAATGGGATTGTCATTGCAGTTCTGGTGGTGACGCTCTTGGTCTCCCTGCCTGGACTTTCAAGTGTTTGGAGATCGTGGCGACGGGGCAGGCGGTCGTTCTCGAAGTTCGAACGCAGGATTGTCGACCACCGCATGGCTCAACGGCACTGGTGGATAGTGGCTGGTACAACCCGAGAGTCAATCGCCTCTGACGGAATGAAGCTGATCGAGCCTCCCCGAGAGTTGATTGCTTTGCCTGACGAGAAGTTCTATCTCAACGGCACTATGGGGTACAGCAGATGGTATGGGACGGACGCCGTGATGCATTTGCCTGGAACGATCATTTCATCAAATCCGTGGCTGATGATCGGTGGGGCGATCGGAGCTGCTGCGGGACGCCGTCGCGCCAGAGCCCAAGCCGCCGCAATTTCACAAGCACAATGGCGAGAATGGCAAGAGGCGCCCGTCGTGGTGACGAATCGACGGATCCTCTGTTTCGTTGCTCAGCACGGATGGCTTTCGTTCTACTACGGCGGGGTCACGTCGTTCTATCCGGACGTCGAGAATTGGACGTTCGTCATAGACTACGACGACACTCCGGCCCTTCGGTTGCAGGGGTATCTAGCGCCCGCTGCGGCGGTTGCAGTGAGCAACCATCTGCGCGGAACAGACGCAACGTTGGCCGACCCTGATCTTGCAAAGATCATGAGAATCCCGCATGATCACTGGCTGGATCCGCACGGTCTGGGCGAGCAACAGCCCTTGGCTGCACTGGCTGATTAGCGGCGCGCGCAGTCAGCGCACACAGGTGATCTGTCGAAAGTAGCCCTTTCCCAGACTTCTGCTGGGGGCGCACACTGGATGCATGACTCAGCTCACACCGCACATCTGGTGCAACCGCACAGCAGAAGAAGCCGCTGACCTCTACACCCGAACGTTCCGGCAGGTGCGTGAGATCGCCCGGTCGCACTACCCCACGGAGGATCTGCCGGACTTCCAGAAGTCCTTCGCCGGTCAGGTGGTGTCTCTGGAATTGGAGATCCACGGTTGTCCGGTGGGCTTCATCAACGCGGACGACATCTTCCGTCCCAACCCCGCTGCCGGCTTCATGGTCCACATCAGCACGGCCCACGTCGACGATCCGACCACCTACATCGACGAGATCCACGACCGTCTCATCGACGGCGGACATGCGCTCATGCCCCTGGGCGAGTACCCGTTCTCACCGCGCTACGCGTGGATCGAGGATCGGTACGGGGTGAGCTGGCAGCTGTTCGTCTCGCCCGATGATGCGCCGCCGCGTCCGTTCCTCGTGCCCGCTCTGCTGTTCAGCGGGCAGGCGCAGAACCGCTGCGCCGAGGCCGTCGTCACCTACACGTCTCTCTTCCCCGGGGCCGAGGCCGGCACCGTCGCCACCTACCCCGAGCCGACGGGACCCGCCCGGGCCGGTGACGTCATGTTCTCCGAGATGCGCCTGGGCCCGGATGGGGACGACCCCACCCGGGAGCCCTGGGTCACGGCGATGGACTCCGGGGTCGAACAGCCCTTCACGTTCACCGAAGGGTTCTCGCTCATGGTGCGCGTCCGCGATCAGGAGGAGATCGACCGGCTGTGGGACGTGCTGTCCACGGTGCCGGAGAAGGAGGCGTGCGGCTGGTGCTGCGATGAGTACGGCGTCAGCTGGCAGATCGTGCCGGAGGACATCGACGAGATCATGGAGATCCCGGGCGCGCATCAGCGGATGCTGGAGATGAAGAAGCTCGACATCGCTGGCCTGCGCGGGGAGTGATCGAGCAGGCTCGCTCCGAGAGTCCTTCCAGTTTCAACTCGTAGGATCGAGGGCACCCGATCGGAGGAATGCGTCGATGGCTCGTCATCCCTGGCACCGTCTGTGGCGGCAGATGTGCTCCACCAGACTGCCCTCCTACCGCGTCCTGGTGCCCGATTCTGTGAGCGACAGCGTCCTGCGCGCCTGGGAGGCCCGGGGCTACGACTTCCCCGCCTCTCGCCAGGGCACGACGAAGGTCCGCCAGCTGAGTGCACCGGGCGAATCCCGGAACCTGTTCCGCTCCAGCATGTACTTCCGCGGACTCACCGGTGCCGGAGTGGCGACCACCGGAACCGTCGGCGCGGGCACACTGGGGATCTCCGCACTGGTGGGCGACCTGTTCGCCACCGGTGCTGTCACCACCGGTGTGCTCGCAGTGGCCACGGGGATCACGGGCGCGGTGACCGGCCGGACGTATCTGAAGGACCCCAAGCGGCTGAAGAGGAAGGATCGGGAGAGCGCACGCGGCGCCCGCTGGATCACCCCGCAGTCGCTGGGATTCGTGCCGGGGGTCAAGAAGGGTCAGGACACGGACGAGCAGCGGCTCTTCCACCTGGCCGTCATGCTGGCGACCCGGATCGCCGCGACCCGGGCGTGGACCCACCCGGTCCTGGCCGACCACGTGGCGCGCGTCGACCTGGACGACATGGTCGCGGGTGTGGGCGTGCGACTCGTCGAGCTGGTGCAGGTGCGGCTGGAACTGGACGAGATGCGCCACGGGACAGAGGCCTCCCGCGTGAATGCGTACTTGACCCGACTGGCGGAAGCGTTCGAGTCCGTGGCCGACCGGGTCATGGCGATGCACGAGTACCTCGAGCATCTGCGGGCGCTGGACCAGCAGCTCATCGCCCTCGACCACTCCGAGCGCACGCGCGCGATGGGGGAGCGGGTCCTCGACATCGTGTCCCGGACGGCCGGCGACGACACGGTCGGCGCGCAGTTCCGCGACCTCAATCTGGAGGCGGAGTCGCACGCGGAGTCGATCGCGCGCCTGCTGGCGGACCTCGATCACACCGCTGAGGAGTTCGACGACCTGGACGCGCAGATCCAGAAGGCGGAGGAGGCCGGGGCACAGGAGGGCTCCGCCGACCGTCCGCAGCCGGCCGCGCTCACCGCCGAGGCCGATCCCGCCGCCCGCATCGAGCAGTTCCTCGACCGGAAACGGGAGTCGCCGCGGGACGAGCCGCACGAACGCTGAGGCCGCACCTCGCCCTGCGGTGACGGCGCCGGAGCGCCGGTCCTGGGGCAGGGCCGCAGCTCCGGACCGGTGGTCTCACTTCGCGACGGCGATGACCTGCGTGTTGCAGTACTCCAGCAGCCCCTCGATCCCGTTCTCGCGGCCGATCCCGGATTCGCGGTGACCGGACAGCGGGAACTGCGGAGAGAGCCGGTGGATCTCATTGACCCAGACAACGCCGGACTCGATGCGTTCCGCGACCGCGACGGCGGCCTCGACATCGGTGCCCCAGACGGAGCCGCCCAGACCGTACGGGCTGGCATTCACCTGCTCGATGACCTCATCCGTGTCCGTGAAGGTGAGGATCGGAACGATCGGACCGAACGGCTCCTCCTGCACCAGGGCGGAGTCGACCGGTGGCCGGTCGACGATGACGGGACCGATGAAGAAGCCGGCGTCCGGGTGCGCGCTCCCGCGGAACGCGATCGTGTGGCCGGCGGATTCCGACTGCGCGATGAGAGCCAGGACCCGCTCGTACTGCGCGCGGTTCTGGAGGGGG
>DYUK01000124.1 GCA_020743695.1 Brevibacterium senegalense
TTGTCCCAGAAGACGGCTGACTGCTCCGGCGGGGTGAGTACCCCGCGGATCAGGTCGAGGTCCTGGGGTGCGAAGGGCCTCCGGGCGCGCGTCGACGGCAGATCCGTGCCGACCATGAGGGCGGTGGGGTCGACGTCGACGATCGCGGCGAGCGTCCGGGCGGGATCCATGTCGATGCGGCCGAACCCGGTCGCCTTCACCTTCACGCCCTGCTCCACGAGGCGCAGCAGCTGCGGCAGTCCGTCCTCGTGCATTCCCAGGTGGTCGATGCTGACGGCCGGCAGCGCGGCGATCCGGCGGGCCAGGTCGTCGTCGATCGTGCGCGCGTCTATGTAGAGCTCGGCGTGCCAGCCCGCCCGGTCGTGGACCCGCTGGGCGAGGTGCTCCAGGTCATCCAGTGCCGCGGATCCGCCCCGGGCGACGTTGAACCGCACGGCCCGCACTCCCGCCGCGTGCAGCCGGTCGATCTCCTGGTCCTCGACCTCGACCGGCAGTTGCGTCACGCCTGCGAAGCCGGGCCCCAGCTGCGCCAGCGCGTCCACCAGATATCCCTGGTCGAACGCCTGGAACGATCCGGAGACGACCGCCCCGCCGCGCACCGCGAAGCCATGGGGCGTCAGGTGCGCGTTCGCCTCCCGATAGTCATCCACCGTGAACGGGTCCGGCAGGTACCCGTTGTTCTCCACGAGGGGGAACCGCGGATCGACGATGTGCAGGTGCGCGTCGAAGACGGGTCGGGTCTGCCCGGACCCGGTCGGCTCGGTGGGCTCTGCCGGCTCTTCCGGCTCCGGTGACTCCGTGGACCCGGCCGACGCCGGCGGCTCTGGCTTCGCGCTCATGCTCGGATCCTCTCCTGACGCACCTCGTGAACTCATGTTCACTAGGGGTGAATTGAAGTTCACTCAATGATGAGAGCACCCTTCACCGCCCCACGAGGACCAGCGTCATGACGGCCGTGCAGGACGCGCGGGCGCAGGTGCGCGTTCGACAGATCGTCGACGCCGCGCTCTCGCTCATGCAGGAGAGGGGGTCGAACGCCGTCTCGATGCAGGCGATCGCGCGCGAGGCCGGTGTGAGCGTAGAACTACTCGACAAGTGCTTCTCCGACAAGGTGCAGGTCCTGCTCGCCGTCATCCGTCGGGTCCTGGGCGCGTTCCGCGAGCGCGTGCCGCAGGCGATCGAGGGCCTCGACGACCCCGTCGAGTCCGTCATCGAAGCGTTCGCGGAGTTCTGCCGGGCGGTCGACGACAACCGGCACGCCGTTGTCCTCACATACCGCGAGTCCCGCCTTCTGTCGCGCGCGGGACTCGCGGACGTGCAGAGGCAGGAGCTCGAGACGCTCCAGCCGCTCGTCGAGGCCGTGCGCCGGCAGGTGCACGCCGTCGTCCTCGGCGGCTTCACGGATGCCGCTCGCGCCCGCTGGGTGGCCGGGCGATAGGCTGAGGCCCGCGGCCCGGGCGCGGGCCCGGGCACTTCGTCGGACGGGAGTGACAGCAGTGGACGGGACCACGGCCTCGGGCGGGGTGTCCGCCTTCCTCAGACGGCGGGGCCTCATGCTCGCCGTCATCGCGGGCCTCGTCGCCGGCATCGTCTTCTGGCTGACGGACCAGACGACCGCGCTCGCCGTCACCGCGTACCTCGTCCTCGGCGTCGTCACCCTCACGACCGCGGTGGGGATGGTGCGCGACCTCCTCGCCGGCCGGTGGGGCCTCGACGTCCTCGCCGTCATCGCGATGATCGCGACGCTCGCGGTCGGGGAGTACATCGCGGGCCTCATCATCGCCCTCATGCTCACCGGCGGTGAGGCGCTCGAGGACCTAGCCGCCCGGCGCGCGACCCGGGAACTCGACCGCCTCCTCAGCCGCGCCCCCTCGTTCGCCGGCCGCGTCGACCCGGAGTCGGGCGAGGTCGAGTCCATCGCGCTCGACGAGGTCGCGGTGGGCGACACGCTGCTCGTGCGCTCGTCGGAGATCCTCCCCGTCGACGGCGTCCTCCTCTCCGAGTCCGCGACGATCGACGAGTCGTCCGTGACGGGTGAGCCGATCCCCACGCACTTCACCGAGGGTGATCCGCTCCTGTCCGGCACCGTCAACGGCACCGCGAGCTTCAGGATGCGCGCGACGAAGGCCGCCGCGGACTCGAACTACGCCTCGATCGTCGCGCTCGTCCGGGAGGCGGTCGACTCGCGCGCACCGATGGTGCGGCTCGCGGACCGGTACGCCGCCGGGTTCACCGCCGTCGCGCTCCTCATCGCGGTCCTCGCGTGGATCCTCAGCGGCGATCCCGTGCGGTTCGCGGAGGTCCTCGTCGTCGCGACGCCGTGCCCGCTCCTCATCGCGGCACCCGTCGCGTTCATGGGCGGGATGAGCTCTGCGGCGAAGCTCAACGTCATCATCAAGGACGGCGGCGTCCTCGAGGTGCTGGGCCGCATCCGGTCCGCCGCGTTCGACAAGACCGGCACCCTCACCGAGGGCCGCGCCGACGTCGTCGACATCCTCTCCGGTGCCCGCTCCGAGGACGAGGTCCTCGCCCTCGCGGCCGCCGCCGAACAGTACTCCGTCCACGTCTTCGCCCAGCCCATCCTCGACGCCGCGCACACCCGCGGCCTCACGCTGCCGGAGGTGACGGCCGCGGACGAGGTCGCGACGAACGGCGTCCGCGCGACGCTTGCCGACGGCACCGAGGTCCGGGTCGGCAAGCCCAGTTTCATCGAAGAGGCGGTCGGCCCGTTCGATCGGCCCGAGCTCGAAGGCGGCGCGGCCGCCGTCCACGTCTCCGTGGGGAAGGAGCACGCCGGCGTCCTCCTCCTCTCCGATCCCCTCCGCCCCAACGGGGGCGAGACGGTCCGGCGGCTGCGGGAGGCCGGCGTCGAGAACGTCGCCCTCGTGACGGGCGACGTGCGGTCCACCGCCGAGGCCGTGGCCGCCTCCGTCGGCATCACGACGGTGCACGCGGAGACGACGCCGCAGACGAAGGTCGAGATCGTCGGCGGCCTGCAGCCGCGCCCCGTCCTCATGGTGGGCGACGGCATCAACGACGCGCCCGTCCTCGCCGCCGCGGACGTGGGCATCGCGATGGCCGGGCGCGGTGCGACCGTCGCGAGCGAGTCGGCCTCGGCGGTCATCACCTCGAACGATATCGGGCGCGTCGCCGACGTCGCGGTCGTCTCCCGGCGGACGGTGAGCATCGCGCTCCAGTCGATCTGGGTGGGCATCATCATCTCCGTCGGCCTCATGCTCGTCGCCTCGTTCGGCTACCTGCCCGCCGTCGTGGGCGCGCTGCTCCAGGAGGTCGTCGACCTCGTCGCCATCGTCTTCGCGCTGCGTGCGCTGGGAGCGCACCGGGGGCTCGCGCGCGCGAAGGGCTGAGCGGCGACGTCCGTCCCGCCGCGCTCCCATGCGTCGGCGATTGAGCGTTCGATCAACGATGGCGCACAATGGGTGTGCCCGAGGACGTCCAGGAGGAGCGACATGACCGAGGCAACGACGCACGATCCGGTGAGCAACCTGTCCCCGACGATGCTGGAGGGCCACGTCGCCTTCATCACGGGCGGCGGTTCCGGCATCAATCTGGGGATCGCACGCGCGTTCGCGCGCTG
>DYUK01000125.1 GCA_020743695.1 Brevibacterium senegalense
ACCTCGATTCCGCCCTCACCGCCGGTGAGCCCCGCTGGAACGAGTCCGGCACCCTCTTCGAGGGCATCGAGGTGTGGAGCGAGCGGAAGCCCTCGCTCACCATCGAGGACGTGAAGGAGCGCGTGCACCGCGCCGTGCGCCAGCAGGCGCGCTTCGGCATCCAGTACGTCCGCACCCACGTCGACGTGACGGACCCGGACCTCACCGCACTCACCGCGATGCTGGAGCTGCGCGACGAGCTCAAGGACTCGATCACCCTGCAGATCGTCGCGTTCCCCCAGGAGGGCATCCAGTCGTTCCCGGACGGCGAGGCCCTCATGCGACGGGCTGCGGGGATGGGCGTCGACGTCATCGGCGCGATCCCCCACTTCGAGTTCACGCGCGAGTACTCCGTCGACTCGCTCAACTTCGCGTGCGCGCTGGCCCAGGAGTTCGACCTGCTGGTCGACGTCCACTGCGACGAGATCGACGACGAGGCCTCCCGCGGGTTGGAGACCCTCGCGACCCGCGCCCTGGAGATGGGGCTGCGCGACCGCGTCACCGCCAGCCACACGACGGCCACCCACTCGTACAACAACGCCTACTTCACGCGGCTGCTGCGGCTGCTCACGATGAGCGGCATCAACTTCGTGTCGAACCCGCTCGTCAACACCCACCTCCAGGGCCGCGCGGACACGTTCCCCAAGCGGCGCGGCGTCACGCGGGTCGAGGAGCTGACGGAGGCGGGCATCAACGTGAGCTTCGGGCAGGACGACATCGTCGACCCGTGGAACCCGCTGGGCACCGGCAACCTGCGCGACGTCGTCTTCAACGGCCTGCACGTCACGCAGATGATGGGCAAGGAGCAGATCGACCGCAGCTACCGGTTCATCACCCACAATGCGGCGCGCACCCTCCACCTGGACCCGGAGTCCTACGGGTTCGGTGTGGGCAGGCCCGCCCGCTTCATCGTGCTGGACGCCCCCACGTGGTACGAGGCGCTCAGCTTCAACGCGCCCGTCCTCGCCTCCTATCGCGACGGCCGGCAGCTGGTGCGCACGCAGCCCTCGACCCCGGAGATCCTCTTCTGACGGGTGGACCCGTCTGCGGGTCCGCATGTGAATGACCGAGGCCCTGGTAACCGTGCGGTTCCCAGGGCCTCGGTCTTCTGCGGGGTGCGTACCCCGGCATGGCCTGCGATCAGGCCTTGCCGATGACCTCGAACCTGGCGTTCGCGGTGATCTCGTCGTGCACGCGCACGGTCGCGGTGTGGAGACCGGCGGTCTTCACGTGACCGGGCAGTGCGACCTGACGGCGGTCGAACTCGCCGCCCACGGCCGTCGCCAGCGCCTCGGCGACGAGCGCCGGGGTGACGGCGCCGAAGAGGCGTCCGCCCTTGCCGGCCTTCATCTCGATGCGCGCGGTCGTCGACTCGAGCTTGCCCTTGAGGGCGAGGGCCTCGTCGCGGTCCGCGATCTGGCGGCTCTGGCGAGCCTTGCGCAGCGCGTCGATCTGCTTCTGCGCGCCCGGGGTCCACGGCGTGGCCCAGCCGCGGGGGATGAGCAGGTTGCGAGCGTAGCCCGCCTTCACCTCGACGACGTCACCGGCTGCGCCCAGACGGTCGACTTCCTGATTGAGGATGAGCTTCCTGGTTGCCATTCTTCTCTCCTCCTATCAGCGAGTGGTGGCGGTGTACGGGAGGAGCGCCATCTCGCGGGCGTTCTTGACGGCCTTCGCGATGATGCGCTGCTCCTGCACGGAGACACCGGTGACGCGACGGGCGCGGATCTTGCCGCGGTCCGAGATGAACTTGCGCAGCGTCGCGGTGTCCTTGTAGGTGATGGTGGCGGCTTCGCCGCGCTTGAGCGGGTTCGCCTTCTTCTTGATGGGCTTCCGGGGATCCGGCTTCGCCATGATGTGCTCCTTGGTGAGTGTGAGAGGTGTCGATCAGAACGGCGGCTCGTCGTTGGCCGGGCTGCCCCAGCCGCCACCGCCCTGCGGGTTCGACGCTGCCCACGGGTCCTCCTGCGCAGGACGTCCGCCCTGCTGCGGGTTGGCCCCCCACTGACCGCCCTGCTGGCCGCCGCCCTGCTGGGGTGCCCGGCCTCCGCCGTAGCCTCCCTGCTGGCCGCCGCCCTGGGCGCCTCCACCGAATCCGCCGCCGGACTGCTGCGGGCCGCCGAAGTTTCCTCCGCCGCCGAAGCCTCCGCTGCGCTCGTTCTTCGTGACGGACGCGGACGCGTAGCGCAGGCTGGGGCCGACCTCGTCGACGTCCAGCTCGAACACGGTGCGACGCTCGCCCTCCTTCGTGTCGAAGGTGCGCGAGCGCAGGCGGCCCTGCGCGATGACGCGGGTGCCGCGGGACAGGGTCTCCGCGACGTTCTCCGCCATCTCGCGCCAGGCGCTGCACCGCAGGAAGAGGGTCTCCTGGTCCTTCCAATCATTGGTCTGACGATCGAAGGTCCGCGGCGTCGAGGCCACGGTGAAGTTCGCGACGGCGGCGCCGTTCGCGGTGAACCTCAGCTCCGGGTCGGCAGTGATGTTGCCGACGACGGTGATGACTGTCTCGCCTGCCATGGTGACTCCTCTGCTGCGCAGTGCGTGGGTGCGACTCGAGTGGATGGGGGCGATGATCCGATCGGATCACCGCCGTGGGTTCAGATCGCGGGTGCGATCACGCGGCGTCGGGACGGAGGATCTTCGTGCGCAGGACGGACTCGTTGAGTCCGAGCTGGCGGTCGAGTTCCTTGACGGTCGCCGGGGCTGCGCTCAGGTCGATGACCACGTAGAAGCCTTCCGACTTCTTGTTGATCTCGTAGGCGAACCGACGACGGCCCCACACATCCACGTTGTCGATGGTTCCGCCGTCTGCCGGCACAACCTTGAGAAGCTTCTCGACAGTGGTGCTCACGGAGCGCTCGTCCATCTCTGGATCGAGGATGAGCATGAGCTCGTACTTACGCATGTGTCACCCACCTCCTCTGGTCTTCGCGGCCACGGTCCATCCGTGGCAGGAGGGTACTTGCGTTGCGCCGTCCGTTGGTTCTGCGCACAGGGGCGCACCGGACAGCCTTCCAAGTGTAGCGCATCGGTCACGCATCCGTCGCCCGCACGGGCGCGTCCCGACCACGCCCGGCTGGCCCTGGCAGACTGGGTGCATGGACGCACCAGACGCATCCCCTCAGCCGCAGCGCACGGAGTTCGACCCCGCACAGCTGGGCGATCGCGAGACGACCCTGCTCGTGAAGTCGATCCTCATCCCACGGCCCATCGCGTGGGTGGGCACCGTCGACGCGACGGGCACCACGAACCTCGCACCGCACTCCTTCTTCACGATGGCCTCGGAGGAACCTCCGATCGTCCTGTTCTCGTCGACGACGCGGAAGGACACCGTCGCGAACGTCGAGGAGACCGGCGAGTTCACGATCTCACTCGTCTCGCGGCCCCTCTTCGAGGCCGCGAACCAGACGTCCGCGCCCTATCCGCGCGAGGTCAGCGAGTTCGAGCGGGCCGGGCTGGCGGAGGAGGACTCGGCACTCGTGGCCGCGCCTCGGGCGGCCGGGTCGCCCGCCGTCCTCGAATGCACGCTCGAGGACGTCATCCCGGTGGGGACCAGCTTCCTGGTGCTGGGACGGGTCGTGCGGGTCGCGGTCGACACGGACACGCTGTCGACAGAGCGGGGCCGCACCCTGCCGCTGGCGGACCGGCTGGATCCGCTGGCGCGTCTGGGGAAGAACGAATGGTCCGCGCTGGGCGAGATCCTCACGATCACGCGACCAGGGACCGCCTGATCCTCTCCGTCCGCGTCCGGCCGGACCGCAGCAGGTCATCGACCGCGAACGCGACGATGAGGGCCACGGCGAAGAAGCGCAGCAGGACGATGAGGCCCATCCACAGGTCGGAGAGGCCGATCGAGGAGTCGAGCGCCGCGACGTCCGACAGCGGCACGGCGATCGCGAAGGCGAGCTCCGCGACGAACCAGAATCCCAGGACGGACAGGCGGCGGACCGCCAGCGCTGCGAAGGGGAGCAGCCACAGCGACATCGTCGTCGACGAGCCCGGTGCCAGGAGGACGGAGGCGCCCAGCATCGCGGTGAGCGCCAGCACCATCTGACGCAGGTGGGCGATCCGGTCGCCGCGCTCCAGGCCGCGCAGGTGCTCGATGCGGTCCCGCGCCGGCTGGGACGTGTCCGTGTCTGCGGGGGTGACCGCGGCCTCGGCGGCGGCCGGGGCGGAGATCATCGTCGAGGCGGCCAGCGCGGCCAGTGCGACGACGACCATCGTCCACACGACCAGCAGGCCGGTGGCGAGCGTGCTCTCCTCCGCCCAGTCCTGTGCCAGCAGGACGGACGCGATCGAGCCGCGATCCACCGCGTCGCCCAGCCACACGGTCAGGCGGGAGGTGAGGCGGCCATCCGCCAGGACCAGCAGGCCGACGGTGATCGCGGTGCCCGCGACGACGAGGATGAGGTCGCCGCGGTCGCGGGCGGCCGTCACGAGCACGCCCACGAGGACGACGGCACCCAGCGGGGAGGCGAAGACGGAGGCGGCCAGGAGCGCACCCACCGCCAGCAGGGATCCGGTCGAGCGACCGCCGGACAGGAGCACGCACGCCCATACGGCCAACGCGACGCCCACGGCGTCCAGCGACTGGCCCATGCTGAAGACGATGACGGGCGAGACGAAGGCGGCCGCGGTCCACGAGAGGCTCACGCTGCGCGGAGTGGAGCGGCCGCCGAAGTCCAGTGCGCGGGCCAGTGCGATGACGCCCGCACCCAGGGCGGCGAGCGCGAGGGTGTTGACGACGAGGAGGAGGCCCATGGCCTCGGCGGTCGAGGCACCCACCGTCGTCATGAGGACGACGAACCAGTAGGTGAGCGGGGCGAAGCCGGACAGGCCCGTCGTGATGCGGCCGGCGGAGTCGGGCAGGTACTCGCCCGTCATCGCGAGTGCGACCGGCGACTGGCACATGCGGAAGCCGGCGCGCGGCAGCTCGTAGCCGCCGTTGAGGCACGGCGCCTGCACCAGCAGGCCGATGAGGACGGAGATGCCCAGCAGGCCCATGAGCACCCAGCCGGTCGTGAGCATCGCACGGCGGTCCGGGCGGCCGAACCGATCGCCGGACCCGCCCAGCAGGGGCGCGGCCAGCTGTGCGGGGCTCACGCGTGAGGGGTCCGAAGAGCCCTGTCCCGTGCTGGTGTGTCCCGCGCTCGTCTCCATGGGGACCAGCCTAAGCGACGGGCAGGGGTGGGGCGGTGACGGCGGGCGGACTCCGGACCCGTGAACGCCGTGAGGCGCGCAGCGGATGCTGCGCGCCTCACGGAGCGACCCTAGGTGAGGATCACGGGACGGGGGCGGGACCGCCGTCCGTCACATCGATGCCGCCGTCGTCGCCGTTGTCACCGCCGTCGCCGTCACCACCGCCACCGCCGCCG
>DYUK01000126.1 GCA_020743695.1 Brevibacterium senegalense
CCGAACCGGTGGATGAGCTGACTGCGGCGAGGGCGGACGCGAGGGCGTCCTTGAGTTCTTCGGGGGTCACCCGCCCAGGATAGTGCGTGAGTCGGATCCGCGGACAATCGGGGATCGCAGAGTTCCCCAGCGACGCAGTCCCACCGCCCCGCAGATGAGAAATGTCCCCCGCATCGCACTGGCGATGACGAGGGACATTCTGCGGTGCCCGCGACAGGATTCGAACCTACGACCTTCTGCTCCGGAGGCAGACGCTCTATCCACTGAGCTACGCGGGCGGACGACTCCCCACCCTAGCACCGGCCGGGCGGCGAGTCACACTGGATCGGGCTGCTGCTCGAGGGGGATCTGTGATGATCCTCACGCCGTGGGGATCAGGCCCCGCGCACGTCCTTGCGGGCCGGCACGTACTCCCAGTGCCACGGCTCGTACTTGCTGGACTTCGCCCAGTCCGGGTTCTCCCAGCCGTACTCCGCGCCGTGCTCCACGAGCCAGTCGTACTGCTTCCCCGACGCCGTCGCGGCACCGCCGCCGAAGTCGATCGCGATGCCCCAGCCGTGCAGCGACGTGCCCGGACGTGCCGCCAGGCCCGGCTTGCGGCCGGCGACGGACACCTGGGAGTCGAGCGAGCGGTAGGTGTCCGTGAGGACCATGTCCTCGCCGGTCTCCTCCTTGTACGCGGCGTTCATCTTCGCGAAGGAGATCGCGGCGTCCGCCCGCAGCTGGTGCCCGTCGATCCCCAGATCGCACAGCCATTCGTCCGGGAGCTCGCCATTGCTGGCCTCACCGAACTCGACGTCCTCCGAGCAGCCCGGCAGGACCGTCTTCGTGATCGAGCGGCCCGCCGCCTGGGCGCTGTCGCCGGAGGCCGAGGGGACGGAGCCCGAGGCGGTGCGACCGGAGGTCGCGTCCGCATCACCGGACACGTCCGACGTGACCGTCTCCGCACCCAGCGCGGTGAGCAGCGGGGCGCTCTCGTCGGCTTCGACCGCCTGCGCCTGGCCCGCGCCGTTGCCGGAGATGAGGGCGACCGCTGCGGCCGCACCGGCCACGGAGACGCCCGTCAGGGCCGTCGTGGCCACCGCACGGCGTCGGCGCATCCCGCGCACGATCGATCCGTCGGAGCCTCGGAACGCGACACCCTGAGCGCCCACCTGGCGACGGGCCGGCAGCGAGAACGACGGCTCAGCAGGCGTCGCCGGCGCAGCCGTGCGAGCGGGACGGGGCCGCAGCACCGAGCGCTTGCCTGCTTCTTCAGCCATCCGGCGTTCGCGGCGGCTGGCGTACACCAGCGCGGCAGACTCCTGGGCCATTCATCACTCCAGTCAGATCGCGGTTCGAGCGCACCGCGATCACGCGGCAACCTCAATGTGTCACAACACTATAACGAGGCTGTTACATTGCCGTCCAATCGAGACGCAGTTGCAGGTCACAGGCGTGTCGGTGCTGTTACGACTGTGAATGGCGCGCGTTGCGCTGCATCGCATCGTCCACTTCGCCCACCAGTTCCTCGAGGACGTCCTCGAGGAAGATGACGCCCACCGCACGGCCCTCGCCGTCCAGCACCCGGGCGACGTGGCTGCCGGCGCCCTGCATCTCCTGCAGCGCGTCCTCGATCTCCGCCTGCGCCATGACCGCGGTCATCGACCGGAACCTGCGCTCCTGGACGGGGGCGCGATGCGACTCCTCGTCATCCGCGTACAGGAGGTCCTTGATGTGCAGGTACGTGTCCGGGCTGCCGTCGCCGTCCGTCACGATGAAACGGGAGAAGCCGGTGCGCCCGATGAGGGCCTCGACCTCCTCCGGTGTCGCCGTCCGCTCGATGGTCACGAGCTCATCCCGCGGCACCATGACGTCCGCCACGGACTTGTCGGAGAACTCCAGTGCGCCCTTGAGCAGGCCGGAGTCGTCGTCCAGCAGTCCCTCGCGCTGGGATTCCGCGACGATCGACTGCACCTCCTCAACCGTGTACGAGGCGTTGACCTCATCGCGCGGCTCGACGCCCAGGTGCCGCAGCGACCAGTTGGCGAAGGAGTTCATCGGGTTGATGATGAAGCGGAGGATGTGGCCCAGGAACACGAGCGGCGGGGCCAGGAGCATCGCCGCCTGCTGTGAGACCGCGATCGCGATGTTCTTGGGGATCATCTCGCCCACCACCACGTGCAGGTACGTGACGATCGAGAGCGCGAGGATGAAGGAGATGACGCCCGACAGCGAAGCCGGGATGCCCAGCATCGCGAGCGGACCCACGAGAAGGTGGTGGATCGCCGGCTCCGCGACGTTTCCGATCAGCAGGGAGCAGACGGTGATGCCCAACTGGCAGACGGCCAGCATGAGCGACACGTGCTCCATCGCGTACAGCGTGGTCTTCGCGTTGCGTCTCCCCTCGTCCGCGAACGGCTCGATCTGGGAGCGCTTCGCGGACACCACCGCGAACTCCGCGGCGACGAAGAAGGCGTTGCCCGCCAGCAGCAGGACCAGCCAGACGAGTCCCATCCAGTCGCTCATCGGGTCTCACCCCCCTGCGCGTCCGCCTGTCCCGCCGCCGTGCGCGTACGCTGCCGGTCGTGGACCAGATAGTCGGGGATGAGCCGCATGCGCTCGACCCGACGGCCGTGCATGCGCTCGACGACGATCCGCGCCTCCTCGACGCGCACCTCGTCGCCCGCTGCCGGGATGCGCCCCAACTCGAGCATGACGTAGCCCGCCACGGTCTCGTAGTCCGGGCCCTCGGGTATCTCGATGCCCGCCGCGCCCGTGACCTCGTCGACCCGCATCCCGCCGGGCACGATCCACGTGCCGTCGCGGGCGGGACGGACCCGCACACGCAGGCGGTCGTGCTCGTCGGCGACCTCGCCCACGAGCTCCTCGACGGCGTCCTCGAGCGTCGCGACACCGGCGGTGCCGCCGTACTCGTCGACGACGACCACCATCTGAGTGGACCGTGACCGCAGGCGCAGCAGCAACCGGTCCAGCGGCAGTGTCTCCGGCACCTGGGCGACCTCCGTCATGAGACCGCCGGCGAAGGCGTCCTGGCGATTGTCCAGCGGCACGGACAGCGCGGACTTGATGTGGACGACGCCCACGATGTCGTCGAGCGACTCATCCGCGACGGGGAACCGGGAGTACCCGGTGCGGCGGGCCAGGTCGACGATGTCCGCCGCCGTCGAGTCCTTCGTGACGTTGACCGTCCGCGTGCGCGGGGTCATGACGTCCTCGGCGGTCAGCTCGGAGAAGCTGAGCGTCCGCTCCAGCAGGTCCGCCGTCTGCTCGTCGAGCTTGCCCTCGTCCGCGGAGTGACGGACCAGAGCGGTCAGCTCCTCCGGCGAGCGACCGGCCGCGCCCTCCTCCTGCGGCTCGATGCCCATGGAGATGAGGACCTTGTTGGCGGTGCCGTTGAGGACCGCGATGATCGGGCGGAACACGAGCGAGAAGATGTACTGGAAGGGCACGGCGATGCGCGCGGCGCTCATGGGCGCGGAGATCGCGAGGTTCTTGGGGATGAGCTCGCCGATCAGCATCGACAGGAGCGTCGTGAGGACCAGGGCGATGCCCAGAGCCACTCCTGAGGCCATCGATTCCGGCAGCCCCGCAGCACTCAGCACGGGCGCCAGCAGCGCGCCCACGGACGGCTCCATGAGGTAACCGGTCAGCAGGGCGGTGACGGTGATGCCCACCTGTGCGGCGGACAGCTGCGTCGACAGCTGCTTCGTGGCCTTCTGGATGGTGCCGGAGAAGGGGGCCTTCTCCTCCACCGCCTGGTCGACTGTGTGCTTGTCCAGGGTCAGGAGCGAGAACTCCGCGGCGACGAAGATGCCGTTGCCCAGGATCATGAGGAGGGCGAGGACGAGGAGCAACCACTCCATGTCAGGCGATCCCTCCCCGGGGGTGCACGGGCCGGAACGGCTCCGGCGGGGAGGTCAGGTCGGGGCAGCCGGCTTCACGCCGGCACGGACTGTCACTCGTCATGCGCAGATACTATCCTGTGCGCCCACCCCTCCCCCACCCGATCCGCGCCGTCGTCGCGGGTTCACAGCGGGTGCGCAGGCGGGAGCTCCTGGATGCACCTCACCAGCCGGCGGACACCGGGCGACCCTCCTCGTAGCCCGCGGCCGACTGCACGCCCACGACCGCGCGGTCCGCGAACTCCGCGAGCGTCCGCGCCCCGGCGTACGTGCAGGAGGAGCGGATGCCGGAGGTGATCTCGTCCAGCAGATCCTCGATGCCGGGACGCCGCGGGTCCAGGGGCATCCGACCGGAGGAGATTCCCTCCTCGAAGAGCCCCTTGCGCGCCCGGTCGAAGGCGGAGTCGGTGCGGGTGCGGGCCGCGACCGCACGGGCGCTGGCCATGCCGAAGCTCTCCTTGTACGGACGCCCGTCCGCACCCGTCAGCAGGTCGCCGGGGCTCTCGTACGTGCCCGCGAACCACGAGCCCACCATCACCTGCGAGGCACCGGCCGCCAGCGCCAGGGCGATGTCGCGGGGATAGCGGACTCCCCCGTCCGCCCACACGTGGGCGCCCAGCTCGCGGGCGCGCTGCGCGGTGTCGAGCACCGCGGAGAACTGCGGGCGGCCCACCGCCGTCATCATGCGGGTCGTGCACATGGCGCCCGGGCCCACACCCACCTTCACGATCGTGGCCCCTGCCTCGACCAGGTCCTCGACCCCGTCCGCCGTCACGACGTTGCCCGCGACGATCGGGACGTTCAGACCGGCGCCGGACACGGCCTCGAGGACGTCGATCATCTTCTCCTGGTGGCCGTGCGCCGTGTCGATGACCAGCACGTCCGCACCGGCCTCGACGAGCGCCTCGGCCCGTCCCCGGGCATCGCCGTTGACGCCCACGGCCGCCGCGGTCCGCAGCCGGCCCTGCGCGTCCAGCGCAGGCGTGTAGATCGACGCGCGCAGCAGCGCCTGCGGGGTGAGCGCCCCGATGAGGCGCCCGTCGTCCAGCACCGGCACGAAGTCGGCCTTCTGCTTCGAGAAGTCCTCGTACAGCTCCGCCAGCAGGGTGCGCGACGGAGTCTCCGCACCCGCACCCAGCTGGTCGACGGCGACGGTGGGACCGGACGGGTCCAGCAGCGCGGACATCCGGGTGAAGCGGTCGACCGACTCCATCTGGGACGCGGTCACCGTCCCCAGGAACCGGCGCTCGTCGTCCACGACAACGACCGCGCCGTGGGCACGACGGTGGACGAGGTGCAGGGCCTCGAGGACCGTGTCGTCCGGACCCATCCGGATGGGGGTCTCCAGCAGCGGGTGGCGGTCCTTCACCCATTCGAGCGTCTGCGCGGCGGCGTCCAG
>DYUK01000127.1 GCA_020743695.1 Brevibacterium senegalense
GACCACGCGGCGGGAGAGCTGGTGGGCGCGTCCCTCGCGCACGCCCAGGAGGACGACGGCGACGAGGAAGAGGGTGCCCAGTGGCTGGATGAGGGCGACAGGGGCCAGGCCCAGGGCGAGGACGTTGAGCACTGTCTCGAGGACGAGGAGTCCCAGTCCCATGAGCCTTAGGGGGCTGCGCGCGGCTTGGCGGAGCGCCGAGCCGCCGGTGGACGCGATGGCGCGGTGCTGCGCGTGCGTGCCGACGGCCAGGCAGACGGCGGCCACGAGCGCGAGGGCGATGGCGACGGTGTACGAGGTGAGCATGGGGACGACGATGCGGCCACGGTCGTCCTCCCCGCGTCCCCCGCGCGGGTGATTCGCGATGCTACCTGCGGGGGAGAGGCTGGGGGTGGTGAGGGCTCGCTGGGAGTGCGGGCGTAGGGCGCCTGTTGGAGTCCGGGTGGAGTGAGGATCCCTGGGCTGGGCTCGAGACGTGACCTCGCATGAGAACCCCGACGCGCCCCACGATGTGAGCCCTGCACGCGAGGGCTGCGCGGGCGAGGGCGGGACCTCCATCCGCGTCGTCATCGTCGACGACCAGGCGATGGTGCGGCAGGGCTTCGGAGCGCTGCTGGACGCGCAGTCGGACATCAGCGTCGTGGGGAGTGCGGTCGACGGCAGCGAGGTCGTCGACCTGGTGCGTCGCACGCGGCCGGACGTCATCCTCATGGACAGCCGCATGCCGCGGCTCAACGGGCTGGACGCGACGCGAGCCGTCAAGGCGATGCCGGGCCTCGACCATCCGCGGATCATCATGCTCACGACGTTCGACGCGGACGAGTACGTCTTCTCCGCGCTGCGGGCGGGTGCCAGCGGGTTCCTGCTCAAGGACTCGACCGCCGAGGACCTGGTCGCCGCCGTCCGCATCGTCGCCGCGGGTGAGTCCCTCCTGTCGCCGTCGATCACGAGCAAGCTCATCGCGGACTACGCGCAGCGGTCGTCAGCGCCGCCGGACGCGACCGTGCTCTCCCCGCTGACCGAGCGCGAGCTCGACGTCATGAAGCTCGTGGCCACAGCCCAATCGAACGCGGAAATCGCGGCCCAGCTGTTCCTGTCCGAGCAGACGGTCAAGACTCACGTGTCCCGCATCCTGGGGAAGCTGGGCCTGCGCGATCGCACGCAGATCGTCGTCGCTGCGTACGAATCGGGGCTGGTGAGCGCGTCGGGCCGTCGCGACTGACGGCGTGCGGAGGCTGCGGACTGTGGCTGCCGGATTCGATGGTGGTCGAGACCCATGGGTGCTGAGGAGCATGCCCCGTCTCTGAGCCGGTTCCCGCGGATCTCCGCGGGTGGACTGGCTGTGTCCGTGCCGTGTTCTACTGTGGGACGTACAAGATCGAACGAATTATTTCATTGCTATCGAGCGATGGTGAGCGATAGCGAATGATGATTCGGTCAGCGGTCCGCATACGTGGTCCGCACGGGTGGTCGGCGAACAGCTGGGACGGAGGTGGAACGAGATGACGACGACACGACGTGAGGTGCCGGGAACGGTTCTGTACGAGACAGTCGAGGACGTGCGCGTCGCGCTCGCCTCCCTTCGGATTCCGGAGCCGGCGGACCTCCTCGCTGAGTGGACCGCGTCCGGCGCTGGGGCTGTCGAGTCCTACGGGGTCGACGTCGATGTCGACGCGGATCTGCCACTGCCGGCCCACTGCCTGACCCAGTGGTCGGCGGCGCATGGACTGACCGACCGCCTGCGCGCGATCGACATGCTGCACCACGCCAGGCTGGGACTCTCGCGCGTGCTGCGCGACGACGCATCGGTGCGGCGGTTGGGCGTCGTCCTCCGCCGGGGTGCACCGGTCCAGACCGCGGACGACGCGGACGCGTGCGCCCGGGACGATGAGAACACCTTCGGCGAGCGTGAGCCGGACTCCGTTCCGCCCGTGGAGCAGCTGGAGTCCCTCGTCCGGTCTGAGGACCATGTCTCCTTCAACGTGACGCTGAAGACGCGATTGGGCACAGCCCGGCGGGAGACGGGGCGCGCCCTGGCGGCATTCCTGGGAACGCCGCGACTCCTGGAGTGTGCGGTCGAAGGACAGATCCGCTTCAACAAGGTGGAGCGCGTCCTCAACCGGGTCGTCGCCGCGCGCCTGACGGTGCGTCAGATGAACGGAGTCGACGAGTTCGCCGCGCAGCTGGATCCCGCCAGGTCCCTGGATCAGTTCGACAAGAAGGTCCGTGAGTTCATCCAGACGTGCATCGAGCATCCCGCGCCCACGCCGGAGTCGATCGCGGCTCGGCGCGGCGTCCAGTTCGAGAAGTACCCGGACGGATGGGGCGAACTGCGCGCATTCGGTCCCGCAGTGGACCTCGAGGCTCTCTACCAGCGAGTCCGGGCCACCAGCAGGGCGATCGCCCGCAACGAGCTCGAGGCGCTCACCGTGTCGAACCCCGAGGGCGCGGGCACGAGGGACGCGAGTGGTCACAGCACGAGTGCGACGACCACCGGCTCCGCGGGCATGGCGCTGCAGAGCGTCGACGAGCGCCGGATCGGCCACCTCATGTTCGACACCCTCATGGGAGCAGTGCCTCAAACGGAGGTCCGCGTCGTCCGTGCGAACGGTGGCTCCAGCACCCACACGACCGGCGGTGACGCGCGCACGATCGACACTGACGTCCGCAAGACGGAGGCTGAGGTCTGCGAGACAGATGAGTTCGTCGTGACGGTCGCGTGCCCCACCTCGGGCACGTGGTTGCGTCGTCAGGCTGCGGTGACAGTGACGATGTCGCTCGCGACCCTGGCCGGACTGGGCGATGATCCCGCGACTCTGGGACTGTCGACGCCTCTTCCGGCTCAGCACGCCCGTCGCGTCGCATCCCATTCGACGGTGTGGCGGAGGATGCTCTTCGATCCGGTGACCGGAGCGATCGCGGACGAGGCCACGCGCAATTACAGGCCGACGGCCTCGATGAGGCGTGCCGTCGAGCAGAAGTGGCGCACCTGCACGGCGCCGGGCTGCACCCGAAATGCGGAGAGATGCGAGATCGACCACTGCGAACCGTTCCTCCACGAGGACCCGGGACAGGGTGGGCGCACCCACCCTGACAACCTCATACCCCTGTGCGTACAGCACCACCAGCTGAAGACGGAGGGAGTGATCCGTCTCCGCAGGGCTGGGCCGAATGAGGTCGAATGGGTACTTCCCATGGGTGTGGTCACGCGCACCCGTGCGCCCAGCGCCGTCACGGACGGCCGGCGGGACAGTCTCCTCACGGAGCTGTTGGGCGTTCGTCTGCGCTCGCCCCATTTCGAGGGGACGATCGTGCAGGAGGTGTTCCGGGACGGTGCACCGGTACCGGCAGTCGACCACGTCGACGGGCAGCAGGGTCGCTGGGTGGTCTCGATCGCCCGCCAGGACCGGGTCTCCGACAATGCATCGATTGCATCGACGGGGGAGACCGCGGACTCGGACACGGAGTCGTCGGCCTCGAAGGGGGAGGCTGAAGCGTCGGTCGAGGAAGCCGAAGCGCCCACTGACGATCGGAGACGCCGCACGGGCGACCCGATGCAGGACGACCCTCCGCCGTTCTGATCGACCGGGTCCTGTGGACCGCGACCGGCTCGGATGCGTGGACACCTCTAGGCTGGTGGTCATGGTGGATGAGCACAGCGCAACGGGACGGTTCGGCGATGGCCCGGAGGCGTTCGAGGGTGGGGGAGACCTGCCTGAGCCGCCCCCGTGGGAGCCGGACGACGAACCCGGGCTGACCGAGTACGACCTGGGGCTCACCGACCATGATCAGAATTTCACAGACCACGACCTCGGGATGAGTGCGGCGGAGCCGGGCGGGCACGGCGCGGGCGGTTCCGGTGTCTCTGTCTCGTACTCGAGTCCGCTCGACGTGCTGTCGCGAGTCTTCGGCTACGACGAGTTCCGCGGCGACCAGGCGGCGATCATCGACCACGTCTCTGGGGGTGGGGACGCGATCGTCCTCATGCCCACGGGTGGCGGGAAGTCGCTGTGTTACCAGATCCCGGCGATCCTGCGTGAGGGCACGGGCATCGTCGTGTCGCCCCTCATCGCGCTCATGGCCGACCAGGTCGCGGCGCTCGAGGCAGTGGGCATCCGGGCCGCGTACCTCAACTCGACGCTGGACCGGCAGGAGGCACAGGCGGTGGAGCAGCAGCTGCTCGCCGGAGATCTCGACCTGCTGTACCTGGCGCCGGAGCGTCTGGTCCTGCCGCGGACGCTCGACCTGCTGCGCCGGGCCAGGCTGTCGCTCGTCGCGATCGATGAGGCGCACTGCGTCTCGCAGTGGGGCCACGACTTCCGGCCGGACTATCTGGATCTGGCGGTGCTCGCCGATGCGTTCCCCGGTGTACCACGCATCGCGTTGACCGCGACTGCGACACGTGAGACGCACCGGGAGATCACGGAGCGGCTCCGCATGGAGAACGCCCAGCACTTCGTCTCCAGCTTCGACCGGCCCAACATCCAGTACCGGATCGACCCGAAGGACCGGCCGCGCGACCAGCTGCTGCGACTGATCCGCGGTGAGCATGAGGGCGACGCCGGCATCGTCTACTGCCTGTCGCGCAAGAGCGTCGAAGCGACTGCCGAATGGCTGTCCGACCGCGGCATCACCGCGCTTCCGTACCACGCCGGACTCGACGCCCGCGTGCGTGCGGCGCATCAGGAGCGCTTCCTGCGGGAGGAGGGCATCGTCATCGTCGCGACGATCGCGTTCGGCATGGGGATCGACAAACCGGACGTGCGCTTCGTCGCGCACCTCGACCTGCCCAAGAGCATCGAGGGCTACTACCAGGAGACCGGACGCGCGGGACGCGACGGCCTCCCGTCGACCGCCTGGATGGCCTACGGTCTGGGCGACCTCGTGAATCTGCGGCGCTTCATCGACGCCGGTGAGGGCAGTGACCAGTTCAAGCGCAATGCGCGCGCGCACCTGGACGCGATGCTGGCGCTCTGCGAGACGGTCACCTGCCGCCGCGTGCAGCTGCTGCGCTACTTCGGCCAGGACTCGCAGCCGTGCGGCAACTGCGACACGTGCCTGACCCCGCCGGTCACGTGGGATGCGACGGTGCCGGCGCAGAAGCTGCTGTCGACGATCATCCGGCTGGACCGCGAACGCGGTCAGCGTTTCGGCTCCGGCCGCGTGTTCGATGTCCTCCTGGGCCGGGAGACCGACCGCACGGCGCAATCCCGACACGACGAGCTGACGGTGTGGGGGATCGGCCAGGACCTCAGCGAGAAGCAGTGGCGCACGATCCTCCGTCAGCTGCTGGCCCGCGGCATCGTCGAGGCCGTGGGGGAGTACGGCGTCCTCACCGTGGGTGCGGAAGCAGGGCCCGTCCTGCGCGGGGAGGCGACCGTCGAACTGGCGGAGGACCGCACGACGGGGACCACGGCCTCGGGCCGATCCTCCGGAGGCCGCGACGGCAGATCCCGCTCCCGGGCGGCGGACGGCCTGGAGACCGGCGACCGCGAAGTGTTCGATGCTCTGCGCGGGTGGCGGACCACCGTCGCGAAGGAGAAGCAGATCCCGCCGTACATGGTGTTCTCCGACGCGACGCTCGTGGGCATCGTCGAGATGAAGCCCACGACGATCGGCCAGCTGGGCACGGTCAGCGGCGTGGGCGCCAAGAAGCTGGCGGAGTACGGCGAGGCGGTCCTGGAGGTGCTGTCCGGGGAGGACGTCAGCGCGTAGGTCAGCGTTCAGATCGGCGTGCGGGGTCAGCGCGCGGCTCAGCGCACCGACTGCCGGAGATGGTCGAGCTCGCGCCGCTTCCGGGCTGCCCTGCGGATGAACAGCTCGGCGAGGAGGATCGCGGCGACGAAGCAGAGCACCTGCACGACGGTCACCACGATCGCGGGCCCCACATAGCCGCCGGACCGGGCGAAGAAAAGCTGCGCCAGAGCCGAGCAGACCAGAGGCACCAGCGCACCGACGGCCAGTGCGATGAGCCACCCGACTGCCGGAGACTTCCGCACCACGAGCCACGCGGTGATCCACCCGACCGGGACGAGGGCGCCCAGCGCGGTGGAGGCCACCACCGAGACCGCGACCGCGATCGAGACGGTGGTCTGCACGGACAGCTGCTGCACGATGAACCCCAACGCGAAGCCGAGGACGAAGGAGAGGAGCATCGTGGCTGCGAGGATCCCGGCGCTGATCCCGCGGCGGGTCCACGAGGCGCTGCGCACCGTCAGAACCCCGCCGACGCCGATGAGCAGGCCCAGGATCCTGAACCCCGCAGCCAGCCCGGACACGGCGACAGGGCTGATGGATCCGGGATTCGCGAGACTCATCTGCGTGACGATCGGGGCGATGACCGCAGGGACGAGGACCACGACGAAGCCGGCCAGGAACAGGGCGAGTCCGAGGGCTCCCGGACTGTCACGCGAGGAGTCGCCCGGCTGAGGAGCAGCAGCACCGTACTGGATGCTCGGCTGGGGGTGCCACGCGCCGGGCTGCTGACTGTGCGGCGGCTGCTGGCCGTACGGGAGCGGCGGCCCCTGGGGACCAGAACGCCCCGGCGGCGGAGGCGGTGGGTGGCTCATGTCGGACTCCGTTCGATGGTCGAGCGGATCGTCGGGTGAGCGCACCACCGCTCCCGCGCCGGGGCGAAGGTGGCCGGGTGCGGATCCGCAGCAGTCGTTCCGCCGCCGATCAGCACCCTACGGGAATGATCAGCCCGTGAAGAGGCCGATGAGGTTGTCGATCGCGAGGTAGCCGAACAGGCCCACGCACAGCACCAGCATGATGTTCGTGAACCAGCCGTTGCGCCACTCGTACGGCACCCGCTTCGTGTTGAGCAGACCCAGGAGCGTGAGCGCGAGGAACGGCATGAAGAGGGCGCCCAGCACGCCGTACGCCAGGACCAGTCCGGTGGGCTGACCCAGGAACAGCAGCAGCATGGGCGGGAACGTCAGCCACAGCACGTACCACTTGAAGTACTTGCCGCCGTTGAGACGGTCCGGGTGCTCCTCGGGGAGCTTGCGGACGTGGCCCATGAAGTCCGCGAACATGAGCGAGACACCGTTCCACACGCCGATGACGGACGACACCGCGGCCGCGAAGAAGCCCACGAGGAACATGTTCCCCCAAAAGCCGCTGTACTCCTCGCCCAGGATCCGAGCCAGGTCGATGAGCGCGTTGTCGCCGGAGGCCAGCGCGATGTTCGCGGTGTACAGCAGCTCCGCACCGATGATGAGCACGGAGACGACGAACAGACCGGTGATCGTGTACGCGATCGTGTTGTCGATCTGCATGACGCGCATCCACTTGGGCGCGTACCAGCCCTTCTCGCGCAGCCAGTAGCCGTATGCGGCGAGCGTGATCGTCCCGCCCACGCCACCGGCCATCGCCAGCACGTAGATGATGTTGACGTTCTCGCCGCCGTCACCGGTGAACGTGGGGACGAGGCCGCCCAGGATCTTGGGGATCTCCGGCGCCGTCATGATCGCGGTGGCGATGACGATGAGGAACATGAGGAGCACGAAGAACGTCATGATCTTCTCGATGACCGCGTAGCGGTTCGCCCACACCAGTGCGAACACCCCGACCGCGATGGCGATCGCGATCGGCGTGATCCAGCCCGAGTCCAGGTCGAACATCGTGATGATCGGCAGCGCGGACGACGTGGTCGCCGAGGCCGCGTACACGATGCCCCAGATGACGATGTAGGGACCGAAGTACCACGTTGTCCATTTGCCCAGGCTGCGCCAGCCCACGAAGATCGAGCGGCCCGTGGCCAGCGAGTAGCGGCCGGCGCCCTCGACCAGCACGATCTTGAGGATGGCGCCCAGCACCGCGGCCCACAGGAGCGCGTAGCCGTAGTTCGAGCCGGCGACCAGGGTCGCGACGAGGTCGGCGGCACCCACACCGGTGCCGGCGGCGACGATGCCGGGTCCCACGATCCGCTTGGCCTGGACGGGGACCTGCTCCCCGCGCAGCTGGCGCTTGCTGACCTTCGCGCCCGAGGCGCCCGCGCCCGGCGCGCCGCCCGATGAAGTCGATTCGGACATCGACGTACTCCCTACTCGAGATGAGCCGGAAGCGGCACGCCCCGCGCGCCCTCGGACAGGGTCCGATGGGTCCGGATCCGCATGCGCACATGCTCCGGAGGGGGACGGCGGCTCCCGGCTGCCTGGTGAATCCCGGTCAACTGTAGATCCATGATCCTCTCAGAGGAAATTGAGACGTTTCTATGCATAGGCGGTCTCACACCACCGTGAGCTCCCTCCGCAGCACCCCTCCGGCGAACCGGTCCAGTCCCAACCCACTCACGTCGACGAACGGCGTCCGCCCGGTCACCAGGTCCTTCACGACCTCGCCCACCGCCGGTCCCTGCAGGAATCCGTGTCCGGAGAACCCGCACGCGTAGTGGAACCCCTCGACGTCGCGGGCGGATCCGATGAGCGCGTTGTGGTCCGGGGTCACCTCGTAGAGACCGGCCCAGCCCGCCCGCACCTCGGCCTCGCCCAGCTGCGGGGCCCGATGTTCGATGAGGTCGCCCAGGTGCTCCAGCCAGGCGGGATCGGTCCGCAGGTCGTACTCCCACGTGTCCTGGACCTCGGGTGCGCCCATGAGCAGTCCCGACCCCTCCGAATGGAAGTAGAACGACGTGGCGAAGTCGATCGTGAACGGCATCGCGCGGGCGTCGAAGTCGACCGGCTCGGTCACGACGACGTGCCGCTTGAGCGGCCGGATCGGCAGGTCGATCCCCACCATCGTCGCGATCGCCGGCGACCAAACACCGGCCGCGCAGACGACGTGAGCGGTCCCGACCCGCACCTCGCGCTCGCGCTGCGCGCCGCCGCCGAGGCCGCTGCGAGCGACCGTGACCGCCTGCACCCGACCGTTCGCGACCTCGATGTCCGTCGCTTCCGCACGGGTCCAGATGACGGCCCCGGCGCGCCGGGCCTCGTGGGCGTAGGCGCCCACCGCGGCCTCGGGAGTGCAATGGGCGTCCGCGGGGTTGAAGACGGCGGCGACCAGTCCGTCGGGTGAGACGACGGGGGACAGGGCCACGGCCTCGGCGACGGTGAGGATCCGGGTAGGCAGCCCCAGCTCGTTCTGCAGGGCGACGTCCTGCTCGAAGCGTGCCAGGTCCGCCTCGTCGCTCAGGAGGAAGAGGTAACCGGTCCGCAGCAGGTCGAGGGCGTGGTGCCGCTCGTCCTGCATCCGCACGTACGACTCGAGGCTGCGGGCGCCCAGCAGGATGTTCGCCTCGTCGGAGAACTGGCTGCGGAGGCCGCCCGCCGCCTTCGACGTCGACCCGCACCCCAGCTCGCCGCGCTCCACGACGAGGACCCGCAGCCCCGCACGTGACAACTCGTAGGCGCTCGTGAGCCCCATGATCCCGCCGCCGACCACGACGACGTCGACAACGTGCACGTCAACCATCTCATCCCCTCACCCGTCAGCCCCATCGCGGACTGTGAAGCGGTACACCCTCGTGCTCCCAGTCTGGACCGGGGGCACGAGGGTGCACAAGGGGACGTCAGGCGAGCGTCACGTCGCGGTGAGCGAGGGGAACCAGGTCGCCAGCTCCGGCACGAAGACCAGGAGGACGACGAGGCCGAACTCGATCGCGAGGTACGGCAGCGCGCCCCGGATGATCGCGCCGATGTCCACCTGCGGCACGACGGATTTCATCGCGTACAGGTTGAGGCCCACCGGTGGGGTGATGACCGCCGTCTCGAGCGTCACGACCAGGATGACGCCCACCCACAGCGGGTCGTAGCCCAGCTCCGTGAAGATCGGCAGCAGGATCGGCGTGATGACGAGCATGAGCGAGGCGGCGTCGATGAGGCAACCCAGCGCCATGACGATGACGAGCAGCACGATGACGATGAGCCACGCCGGCACGGACAGGCCGCTCACGAACGAGGTGAGGGCCTCGGCCGCGCGGACGACGACCAGCATCTGCGTGAAGACGAAGGCGGACCCCACGATGATGAGGAGGGAGCCGGAGATCTGGGTCGTGCCGACCATGATCTTCTTGATGTTCTCCCACGTGAGCGCCCGGTCGAAGATCCCCACGACCAGGAAGGCGCCGATCGCGCCGATCGCCGCCGCCTCGGTCGCCGTCGCGATGCCCGTGTAGATCGAGCCCAGCACGATGATGATGAGGATGAGCGCGGGGGCGACCTTGACGAGGGCGTCGACGCGGTCCTTCCACGTGATGCCCTCGTCCGCACGGGGCGCCAGCTCCGGCTTCACCGAGGCCATCACGATGACGAAGACCGCCATGAGCGCCGCGAGCAGCAGACCGGGGACGATGCCGCCGGCGAACAGCGCACCGATGCTCACTCCGGAGACCGAGGAGTACAGGATGAACATGAGGCTGGGCGGGATGAGCATCGCCAGTGCGCCGGATGCCACGACCGCACCGGTCGCGAAGCTGGGGCGGTAGCCGCGCTCCAGCATCTCGGGGACGGCCATGCGCCCCACGACGGTGACGGCGGAGAGGCTCACGCCGGACAGCGCGCCGAACACGGTCGACGAACCGACGGCGGTGACGCCCAGACCGCCGGGGAGGCGCCCCAGCCACGCGTGGGCGAACCGGAAGATCGCGCGGCCCAGACCGCCCACGGCCAGGATCTCACCCATGAGGATGTACATGGGAGCGGCGACCAGCGAATAGCTCTCCAGCTGACTCACGAACGCGACTGGGATCTGCTGCAGGCCGCGTGGGCCCTCCAGCAGGAGCAGCCCCAGGAGGCCGGACGAGCCCAGCGCGATGAAGATGGGGGTGCGAAGATAGACGAGGATCAGCAGCAGGACGACGGCCGCGCTGACGGCGAGGACATCAAGCATGAGCGCCTCCCTCCTCGTGCTCGAGCGAACCCGGGGCGTCCTGGGCCTTCTCCTGGTCCTGGGTCTTCTCCTGACGGGACAGGACGAAGCGCAGGACGGACATGAGTGCTGCCAGGAGGAGACCCAGCGCCACGAGGGCGTAGCCGATCCAGATCGGCAGGTTG
>DYUK01000128.1 GCA_020743695.1 Brevibacterium senegalense
GGCCGGGAACTTCGGCATGGAGGCCGGTCACTACGAGGTGTCCGTCGCAGTCGCGGAGAACGCGCTGCTGCCGGCGCTGCGGGACGCGCCGGCGGACTCGATCTACGTGGCCGACGGCTACTCCTGCCGCACCCAGGCCAACGACCTGACCGACGTGCAGGGGGTCACCCTCGCGCAGCTGCTGACCGGGATGGAGCTGGGGCCGGAGCATTCCGCGCGGGCGCAGCGCCTGCCGGATGCGGGCATCGCCCAGTCCGCTCGCGTGGGCGATGCGGGCAACGGCGCGCAGGCCGGTGCGGAGACCGCCGCCCGGGCGGCGCAGCCGGTGAGCGTGTCGATCGGCTAGTTCAGTCTGTGTGTTGCGACGTGGCCCGGTGCTCGTGCGCCGGGCCATCGTCATGTGCGAGCGCGTCCGTCATCTGTGCGAGGAAGTCTGCGACGACAGCGCGGTCCGCCGGGCTCATCGCGGTGACGACCGCGTACATGCGGTCGTGCATGCGCCGCAGCGTCTCCCGCACCTCCCGGTCGCCGTCCTCCGTCGCCTCGACCGCGATCGAGCGGCGGTCTGCGGGGTGGGGCATGCGACGGGCATAGCCGTCGGCCACCAGCCGGTCAACGAGGATGCTGGCCGACGCGGTCGTGATGTCGAGCTTCGCGGCGAGGTCCTTCTGGCGGACGACCGTCTGCGATGCGCGCGCCTCCAGCAGGAAGCGCAGGGCCAGGATGTCCTTCTCGCCCATTCCCATCTCGTCGCGGACACGGGCGCGCATCGAGGTCTCCGTCTCCCGGTAGCGGCGCAGCAGGTTGAGGACCTCGACGGCGGAGGCGTCGACACCCTCACCGGCGTACCAGTAGCCGGAGGCGTCGTTCGTCTGCGCATCCACTCGCCTCGCCCCCATTCCCCTGTGCGTTGTCTCAGCGTACCGCGTTTGTTAGCCTGTCTAACTGTTATGGAATTGCATCTACTTCGTGGATGCGAGTTCCCGGACCGACAGACGAAGGCTCGCATGCAGCGCTCCGATCTCCACACCCGCACGTGCCAGTCCGCGGCCGCGTCCGTCATGAAAGAGTACTCAACGAGCTTCTCCCTGGCCGCGCGTCTGCTCCCACCGCACATCCGCACGCACATCACCAGCATCTACGCGCTGGTCCGGGTGGCCGATGAAGTGGTCGACGGCGCATTCGTGGGGTCGACTCCCGCGGAGCGGATCAACCACCTGGACGCACTCCAGGCCCGGGTGCGCGAAGCCGTGGACTGCGGCTTCTCCACGGACCCGTACGTGCATGCCTTCGCGTGGACAGCGCGGCGGGTGGGCATCGGTCCGGCGCAGTGGACGCCCTTCTTCGACTCCATGCGCGCGGATGCGGACCCGCAGCCGCATGGGCCGGAGAGCCTGCGGACGTATGTGCACGGATCCGCCGCGGTCGTGGGGGAGATGTGCCTGCTGGCCTTCCACGACGGCGCGCCCGTGCCCACTGCTCGTCGTGCAGAACTGCTGGCAGGGGCGCATGCGCTGGGCTCGGCCTTCCAGACGGTCAACTTCCTGCGCGATCTGCGCGAGGACACCGCATCCCTGGGCCGGTCGTACCTCGCCGCTGCGCCCTCCGCCGGGTTGGGAGAGACCCGCAGTGATGTGCGCGAGGATGGCACGGCGCTGACGGAGGAGTGGAAGACGGACGTGCTCGCGGACATCCGCACCGACCTCCGCACCGCTCGTGCCGCGATCCCGCTGCTGCCGCCATCGGTGCGACCCGCGGTGCGACTGGCGCACGACCTCTTCGCGGCGCTCGCCGACACACTCGACGGCACCGCCGCGAGCACACTCGCCCACACCCGTGTCCGTGTCACTCCCCAGCGCAAGCTCGTGCTGGCGGCCGCGGCCGTGGGGCGGCGCGGGCTCCCGGGGATGGTGCGCGGATGACGCGCAGGCACAGAGGGGCGGAGACTCCATGACGATCGACCTCCATGCGTCCGTGACGACCCGCATCGAGCAGGCCCTCGACGCGTTCTTCGCCCACCACTCCAGTGCCGCGGCCGCGCACGGGCCGGAGTTCGCGGATCTGTGGTGGCTGACCGCGGAGCACGCACGGGGCGGCAAGCTGGTGCGACCGCGCCTCTTCCTCGACACGGTGGAGGCGTTCGGCACGCCCGCCGACCGGACCGCGCTGGACGGCCTGGCCGCGTCGCTGGAGCTCCTCCACTTCGCGTTCCTGCTCCACGACGATGTCCTCGACGGCGACGTGGTGCGCCGGCACCGTCCCAATCTCATCGGCAGGGTCCGTGACCTCCACCCGGAGCCGTCGTCCGCTGCGGCGGTCCACTGGGGGACCAGCTCCGCGGTCCTCATGGGCGACCTGCTGCTGGCGGCCGTCGTGCTGCGCTGCGGGCGCCTCGCCCTGCCGGAGGGTGCGCGGGGCCACATCCTCGACCTCGTCGAGGAAGCGATCACGGAGACGGTCGCGGGAGAACTCCTGGATGTGGGACTGGCCGACGGCGCGGTGCCCACGGCCTTCGAGACGGTCATGCGGATGTCCGCGATGAAGACCGCGACCTACTCGTTCGCCCTGCCCCTGCGACTGGCCGGTGCCCTCGCCCAGGCGGGCGCCTCGGCGGACCGGGCACTGGCACGCGCGGGCCGGGACCTGGGGTTCGCGTACCAGGTGCAGGACGACCTCCTCTCGATGGTCGGCAGCAGTGCCGCACACGGGAAGGACGCGGTGTCGGATCTGCGCGAGGGCAAGGAGACGGTCCTCGTGTCGTTCCTGCGGACGACGCCGCAGTGGGACGAGGTCGCGGACGCGGTCGGTGATCCCGCGATCGGCCCGGCGGAGGCCGACCGTGTCCGCCGGGCGATCGAGGACTCCGGGGCGCGGGAGTTCGCCCAGGATCTCGTGGCCGACCGGCTGCGGGAGGTCGTCCTCACCGTCGACGGCTCAGCGCTGCCGGAACCCGTGCGCCGGGTCGTGACCGCGTGCGCACAGCGGATCGACGGGAGGACGGTATGACGGGAGGAGCGCCCGCTGCAGGCGACCGTGCCCTCGTCCTCTGGTGGGTGCGCGACGACCTGCGGCTCGCGGACAATCCTGCGCTCCTCGCCGCGGCCCGCGGGGGCTGCGTCGTCGCGCTGCACATCGACGAGGACGTCCCGGGCGCACGCAAGCCGGGCGCCGCGAGTCGCTGGTGGCTGCACGGCTCCCTCACCGCGCTGGCGGCCGATCTCCGACAGCACGGTGTGCCGCTGGTCCTGGCGAGCGGTGACCCGCGTGCAGTCGTCCCGGACGTGGTCCGCCGGCTGGGTGCCGCCCGCGTCGTGTGGAACCGTCGCTATCACCGGCCCTTCCGGGCCGTCGACGCACAGCTGAAGGACGGCCTGCGGCGGGACGGGGTCGACGTCGAGTCGTTCGCGGCGTTCCTCCTCCACGAGCCGTGGACGGTGACGAAGGACGACGGCACCGGATACCGGGTGTACGGGGCGTTCGCGCGGGCATGCCGCTCCCGCGAGGCACCGCGTCCGCCGCTCCCGCCGCCTGACGACCTGCGCGGCCCGGAACGGTCGAGCGGGGCGGTGGGCGGCCTCGGCGTCTCGACGTGGCTCGACGAGGAGGCGTTCTCCGCGCAGCTCCGCGTACGGGGGTGGGAGCCGACCGGACCGGACTGGGCCGGGGGACTGCGCGCCACGTGGGTGCCGGGCGAAGCCGGCGCGCATGCCCGGCTGGACGAGCTGGATGACGTGCTCGACGGCTACGCGGACGGCAGAGATCGGCCCGATCAGGGCGCCACATCGCAGCTGTCCCCGCGGCTGCGCTTCGGGGAGCTCTCGCCGCACCAGGTCTGGCACCGGAGCCTCGAATGCGCCAGCGAGGCGCAGGCGACCGCGGCAGCGGAGACGTACCGGAGCGAACTGCTGTGGCGGGAGTTCGCCTGGCACCGCCGCGCGGTGCTGCCGCAGATGGAGACGGAGAACATCCGCCCGCAGTTCGACGCGTTCGAGTGGGACGAGGACCCGGTCGCACTGCGTGCGTGGCAGCAGGGCCGCACCGGTGTGCCGCTCGTGGACGCCGGTATGCGGGAGCTGTGGGAGACGGGCTTCATGCACAACCGGGTGCGCATGGTGACGGCATCATTCCTGGTGAAGAACCTCCAGCAGGACTGGAGGGTGGGGGAGCAGTGGTTCTGGGACACGCTCGTGGACGCGGATGAGGGAGCGAACCCCTTCAACTGGCAGTGGGTGGCCGGCAGCGGCGACGACGCCGCGCCGTACTTCCGGATCTTCAACCCGTATCGGCAGGCCGAACGGTTCGACCCGCAGGGGATGTACGTGGACCGGTGGGTGCCGCGCGACGAGCAGCAGCGGGAGCCGATCGTCGACGTGGCGCAGTCGCGCAGGGCGGCGCTGGCGGAGTACCGGCGGGTGACGTCATGACAGAGCAGCGCACAGAAGGAGTGGGAATGCAGCAGCGGATGAGTGCCGTGACGGTGCCGGTGATCACCGTCGCCGCCGTGGCGGTGTCGATCGTCACGGCCTTCGTGGGCAGCGGTGCCGTGGGAGGGACCCCCATCTCGCAGGCGGCCGGCGGGGCCTTCTCCTCCGACGGGACGCCCCTGTCGCCGGCCGGTCCGGCCTTCAGCATCTGGAGCGTCATCTATCTGGGGCTCATCGCCTACGCGGTCTGGCAGCTCTTCCCCGCGGCCCGGCGGTCTGATCGGCACCGCGCGCTGCGACCGTGGGCCATCGCCTCCGCACTGCTGAACGCCGCGTGGATCTGGAGCGTGCAGCTGGGACTGGTCGCCGGCAGCGTCGTCGTCATCGTCGCACTGCTGCTGGTGCTGATCCGAATGCTCCTGCTGCTGCACGCGTCGCACCCATCGGGATGGGCGGATGCACTGGTGACGGACGGCACCGTCGGCCTGTACCTGGGGTGGGTCAGCGTGGCGACCGTCGCGAACATCTCTGTGTGGATCTCCGGGTGGGTCACGGAGCCGTTCGCGGGCTGGGAGCTCCTGGCCGTGGCCATCCTCGTCGTGGCGGGCGGCATCGGCGTCGCTCTGGCCCTCCGGACGCGCGGACGGCTGGCACCCGCCCTGTCGATGGCCTGGGGCCTCGCGTGGATCGGAGCAGGCCGTGCGTCCGGGCAGTTCGAGTCCGTGATGCTGACCTGGACGGCGGGGATCGCAGCTTCCGTCGTGCTCGTCGTGGCGGTGATCGCCCGCCTGCGTCGGCGGTGACGGGACCCAGACGGATCGGACCGCGGGTCGTCCGGACCGGGGCCGGCGCGGAGCTGACTCGTCCCCGCTACACCCAGCGGTACTCGTACTCCGGCCGGCCGGGGGTCCCGTGCCGCGGCTGTTTGACGACCTGCCGGGTCTCCGCCAGGTGTTCGAGGTAGCGACGCACGGTCACGCGGGAGAGGTGCAGGCGCTCGCCCACCTCCGTCGCGGACAGCGCCGTCTCGGCCTGCCGCATCGCACTCGAGACGGTCTCGAGCGTCTCCTCGAGAAGCCCCTTGGGCAGATGCGTCCGGGGCGTGGCGCGCAGTGCGCTCATGGCGCGGTCGACCGAGTCCTGTGTCGCCAGGTCGCCGCTGCCGGCCAGGTCGAGGCGGAACTCCCGCTGGTTCTCGAGCTTCTCCCGGAAGACGGCGAAGGTGAAGGGCTTGATGAGGTACTGCGAGATCCCGGAGGCCAGCGCGCTCTTGACGACCTGCAGCTGACGCACAGCGGTCACGGCGATGATGCCCACGTCGTGGCCGTACTGGGTGATGCGCCGGGCGACGTCGAGTCCGTGCGAGTCCCGCAGGTTCATGTCGAGGAGCACGATGTCGACCGGGGTTCCCGCCGTGGTGCACTCCTCGAGCTTCGGCAGGACCTCGTGCCCGCTCTCGCAGCGGCCCACGACGATGAAGCCGGGCACCCGGTGGACGTAGTCCGCGTGGGCCTCCGCGGTCATGGGGTCGTCCTCGACGATGAGCACCCGCATGGTCGTCGGATCAGTCTGTTCCGTGTGCATCCGTACCTCCGTCCGTGAGCGGCAGGGTCACGGTGAAGATGGCACCGCCGTCGGACTCGACCCGCAGGTCACCGCCCAGCCGCGCGACGGCCTGACGCACGAGGACCAGCCCGTACCCGCGGCCCAGCCGGTCCTCGGAGCCCGACTTCTCCGTCACCCCCAGGTGGAAGATCGACTCGACCGCCTCGTCGTCGAACCCGTGCCCGGAGTCCGCGATCGTCATGATGAGCTCGCCGTCCGCCGCCGTGAAGTCCGCCCAGACACGCCGCTCGTCCGATCCGGTCGCCGCGTCGAACGCGTTGTCCAGCAGGTTGCCGGCGACGGTCACGAGGTCCCGGGCGTCCAGGCTGCCGGGCGGGACCCGGCCCGAGGCCGTGAGGGTCAGTTCGATCCCGCGCTCGTGGGCCTGCGCGGCCTTCCCGATCATGAGCGCGGTGATGAACGGCTCGTCCAGGGAGTCCACGAAGGTGTCGGTGAGACGCTGCGAGTCCTGCCGGTCCTGCACGGCGAAGGCCAGGGCCTCGGAGTCCCGCCCGCGTTCGATGAGGCTGGCGAGCGTGTGCATCCGGTTCGCGTGCTCGTGCGTCTGGGCGCGCAGGGCCTCGGACAGGGTCCGCATCGTCTCGAGCTCTCCGGTCAGCTCCTGGATGTCCGTGTGGTCCCGGATCGTCGCCACCGCGCCCTCCACCGCGCTGTCCGGGGAACGGCCGTCGTTTGGGTGATCGGCCTTGCTCTGGTTGAGGACCAGGACCCGGTCGCGGGTCAGGTGGACCTCGTCGACGGCGTCACGGCCGGAGGCCAGGAGCGTGCGGACGGAGTCGGGCAGCTCCACCTCGTCGAGGGAGACCGGCTGCCCGCCCGAGGCCGCAGGCAGTCCCAGCAGAGTGGCGGCCACGTCGTTGTAGAGGAGGATCCGTCCACTGCCGTCGATCAGGACGAGCCCTTCCCGCAGCGAGTGCAGCGCTGAGTTGTAGAACGCGAAGAGCCGTTTGAGATGCTCCGGGCCATATCCCAGGGTCGCGCGGCGCAGGTAGCGGCTGAGCCACCAGGAGCCGAGGCCGCCGGCCAGGATCGCGAGGGACGCGATCACCGCGATCTGCGGCAGGGAGGCGGCCTGCGCGACGGACAGCGTCTCGAGGGTGACGCCCACGGCGACCATCGCGACGACCGTGGAGCCGTCGAAGACCGGCACGATCGCCCGCACCGAGGGGCCCAGCGTGCCGGTGTACTGCTCGACCTGGCTGGTGCCGGTCAGCGCGGTGTCGATGCTTCCGATATAGGGCTCGCCCAGCTGCGCGGGATCCGGATGGGTGAAGCGGGTGCGATCCCGGTCCATGATCGTGATGAAGTCGACGTCCGTCGTGTCCAGCAGGTTCGAGGCGTAGGGCTGCAGACGTGCGGTGGGATCGGGAGTCTGGGCGGCCTCGGCGACGAACGGTGTGCGAGCGATGGTCTCCGCGATCGCCAGCACCCTGTCCGAGGTGGCCTCGTACGAGGCGGTCACGGACCTGCTGTAGATGACGACGCTGAAGGCCAGGCAGAGGGCGACGATGAGTGCCAGCTGCAGGATGAAGAGACGGCGGGCCAGGGATCCGTCCCAGAACAGCCGCCGCGATGCAGGCGCACGCATCGTCCACTCTCCTCGTCCAGTCGGTGACGTCCGCGGTGCGCTTCTCGTGACCCGCGCCTTCGCAGGTTCCCGCGACCAGTATGAACGCAACCGGGACATCGCGATCCTAGTCTGCGACTCTCGTTCCCGTCATCACTTCGGTGTCGCCCGGGTCACAGCAGACGCTGGGCCGGGGCCGCGCCGCCAGCCCAGCCCGCTCAGGGACGAGTGGAAACGAGAGAGGTCACCGACGATGGTCACCGCGAAAGACACGACAGCACCGACGACGAGGGTCACCCCGGTCGAGGAGATCGAAGGGGACCTGCACGACGGCCGTGGGAGGATCGGCACGATCGCCGGCATCCGCTGGCCCTACTACGTGCTCCTCCTGGCCGTCCTCATCGTCGCCGGCTACCTGGGAGCGCTGCCGGACGAGATGATCTCCGGGTTCGCCATCACGATGGTCCTGGGAGGCCTCCTGTGGTGGGTGGGCAGCATCATCCCGTTCATCCGGGACTACGGCGCGCCCACCGTCCTCTGCGTCGTCCTGCCGGCCGTCATCGCCGGCATGGGTCTGCTGCCGGACGCGCTGGTCGAGGCCGCGACGAACTTCACCAGTGGGTACGGCTTCATCAACTTCTACATCTCCGCGCTCATCGCCGG
>DYUK01000129.1 GCA_020743695.1 Brevibacterium senegalense
CCCGCGTTGCGCCAGTCGTCGCAGAACGCCTTGGCCCGGCGATCGGACAGGTCGAAGTGGTCGCGGAGGTCGACGAGGTCCGCGTCGAGGCGCTCGTGGACCTCATCCGTGTCCAGTCGGGTGCCCGGAGATCCCAGGTGCTCGCCCAGGACAGCCGCGATGACGGCAACGTGGTCCGCGCGCAGCAGCGACAGCGTCGCGCTGTCCTGCACGAGCCGCTTGAACGCGAGGGCCTGGGAGAGAGCGGACATGCGCCCCATTCTGCCGTGGAGTGGGGTGGCGCGCGAAGCGGCGGGGGCGGTGTCAGTCCGGCACCGCCACCTGTCCCCGCATGAGGGGGCGGGCTGTGCGGAACAGCGATGCGGACGCTACCTGTGGAATCCCGTTCTCCTGTCGCACGTCCGCGGCACTCGTGACGACTCCGGACGGTGTCGCGATGCGCAGAGCACCCGTCTCGGGTGAGTCGACCGAGCCCTGGGTCACCGTCGCGGTCACAGCGTCGTGCACGACGGTGCCCGGGATACGGGCGACTGCCGCGGAGCACAGCGCCGACGTACCGGGGATCGCCCGGTGGACAACTCCCATCGACAGGACCCGGGTCACGAGGTCGCAGTCCTCGACAGGCACGACCGTCCCGTCCAGGAGCGTCGTCTGCGCAGGTGGTGCGACGAGCGCGATCTTGGGGTGCGCCAGCGGGCTGTCCTCCGGCGTCGCGGCGAGCCCCATCGCCACGGTCCCCGCCCGTCGGATCCCCTCGAGCAGCGCCAGGAGATCCTCATCCGCGTCGATCTCCTCCGGCGACTCCGCGCCCGTGAGCCCCACGTCCGCCGCTCGGACGAACACGACAGGGGCCGAGACGTCGACGAGTGACACCTCGACCGTGCGCTCACCGATTCCCGGCACCGCGACGTCGATCCGATCGACTGCCCGCCCTGTGGGCAGGATCGCATCGGCCCTCGACCCGCCCGCATCCAGGTACTTCAGCTCGATGGGCGATCCCGACCCCGCAACGCCCGGGACCACGAGATCTCCGGCGACTTCCGCGACACCCCCGCGCACGTGCAGGAGCACCGCGATGAGCGCGTCCGTGTTCGTGTTGTGCACGACGACGCGAGCCGGCCCGTCCTCGACGCTCAGCAGACCCGCCTCCAGCGCGAACGGCACGACGGCGGAGGACAGGTTGCCGCAATTTCCGGAGTAGTCGACGGTCGTTCCGTCCACCGGCACCTGCCCGAACGTGTAGGCGATGTCCGCATCTGCACGGTCTGAGGCGGACACGACGACGATCTTCGACAGGGACGAGACCCCACCGCCCATCCCATCCAGCTGCCGACCGAACGGGTCCGGCGAACCCAGCACGCGAGTGAAGATCCGATCCCGCGCCGCGACATCCTCCGGCAGGTCGCGTGAATCGAAGAAGAGGCCCTTGCTGGTGCCTCCCCGCATGAAGACCGCGTCGATCCACTCCATGACCCACCCCTTCCGCACGTTCAACTCGTCCGAGACCAGTGCCGCGCGACCAGTATCGCGCGCCGGGTCACCGCTCACCCCACCGCATGCGCCTCTCCTGCCCGAGCAGACGCTCCTGCAGGAGTCAGCGGATACGATCGTCCGCAGAAGGAGACACCGATGGCCCTCACCTTCCGTCCCCTCACCCGCGACGACTTCCCCCTCCTCACCACGTGGCTGGAGGAGCCCCGCGTCAAGCGCTGGTGGAACCACGAGACGAATCCGGAGGCGGTCGAGCGGGACTTCGGCCCGGGTACGCGCGGAGAGGAACCGGGCGAGGATCTCGTCGTGCTGCTGGGCGACCGGCCCATCGGGTTGCTCCAGCGGTCCGTCATCCGCGACTACCCGGAGGAGTACGCCCGATTCTCCGCGCACGTGGACGTGCCGCCGGGCGCGGTCGAGCTCGACTACCTCATCGGGGATCCGGACCTGCGCGGTCGCGGCCTGGGCACGCGTCTCATCACCGTGAACGCCGCGAATGTCGCGTCGTGGCGGGCGGTCGAGAAAGCGGGACTCACGTTCCTCACGGAGGGCGACATGCCGCCGGACAACCCGATCGACGATCCCCTGCACCGCATCCACCGGATCGACCGACCCGCACACAACAGCCCAGGTTGACACGGTTGACGACGCGAGACGCGGACGGCTATTCTGGTAATTGTTGACACGGTTGACAGGGGTGGGGCTATGAGCGCGACACATGCGGACCGAACGCGTGAAGCGATCCTTGCCGATATCGGCCGTCGACTCGCCGCTGTCCCCGATGAGTTGCTCGACGCTGTTCCGGATCCGGCCGTCGTGGGCGAACGCATGATGAACGTGCTCCCCCACGGCCCGGGCGCCTTCGGACGGCTCATCGGCCCCGTCTACTCGACGAAGGCACTCACCACGATGTGGAGGATCACGCGGGCCGGCGTCAGCAAGCGGGTGCGCGACGGTCGGGTGCTGGCTCTCAAGGTCGAGGGAGAGAACCTCTTCCCGCTCTTCCAGTTCGACGGAGACCGGATCCGCGAGGACGTCATCGATGTCGTCAATCGCCTCAGACCCGTCGCCGACCCGTTCACCATCGCACAGTGGCTTCGCACTCCGCTGTCCGACCATGACGGCCTCACTGCGATCGAGCTGCTCGACTCCGATCCCAGCGCGGCACGGACAGCAGCAGAGCGGGCGGCAGCTCGGTGGTCGGCGTGACGAGAAGCCTCTATGTCTCGCGATGAGGCGGCCCAGAGGCCTCCGGCACCGAAACTCGACCTGTCGGGATTCCCCGCGAAGCGGCTGCGTGAAGGGACGGTGTGGCGACGCGCCCACCGGAGTGCACACGAACCGTGGTTCTACGCTGCGGGACGTGGAGGTCGATTCGACCTTCCAGCACCCTCGGGGACGTGCTACCTGGCGACCACCCCAGAGACCGCTGCCCGCGAGATCATCGGACCGGACTTCATCGCTACAGGCGTCGTCCCCGACACACTTCTGACCGATCGCGTCGTCTCGGAAGTCCTGCTCCCCCACGCAGTCCGTGCCGCTCGCCTCACCTCGAGCGACGCATTCGGATTCGGGATCACGAACGAACTGTGCAGCACTGCCGACTACCCGGTGTCCCAACGATGGGCCGCGGCATTC
>DYUK01000130.1 GCA_020743695.1 Brevibacterium senegalense
CCCTCGTGTCCGGGGACGCCCGTGAGCCGGATGACCTCGCCCGGGTAGGACAGGTCGCGCTCGATGGGTGCCGGCGGGACGTACGGTCCGTCGCCGCGGTGCAGGGTGCCCTTCGCCTCGTGCTCCTCGACGAGCTCCTCGATGAGGGAGGCGAGACCCGCGGAGTGGCCCTCACCGGACATCGACGCGACGATCTTCCCCTCCGGGTCGATGAGGGTGAGCGTGGGCCACGCGCGGGCGGTGTACGCCTGCCATGTGACGAGGTCCGGGTCGTCGAGGACGATGTGCTCGACGCCGTAGCGCTCGACCGCCTGGTCGACGGCCTCGACGGTGCGCTCGAACTCGAACTTGGGGCTGTGCACGCCGATCGTCACGAGCACGTCCCCGTACTTCTCCTCGATGGGACGCAGCTCGTCCAGCACGTGCAGGCAGTTGATGCAGCAGAACGTCCAGAAGTCCAGCAGCACGATCTTGCCGCGCAGGTCCTCGAGGCTCAGGTCCTGCCCGCCCGTGTTGATCCACCGGCGGCCGGTGAGCTCCGGGGCACGCAGGCGGACCTGCGCACGGAGGTCGGAGGAGTCCGACGGTGCGTCCGCGGACGCCGGGGCGGTCTGGCTCGACATGGTGTTCTGCGAAGCGCTCATGCCTGAGATTGTCCCACTCGTGCGCGCGCGGTGGGCCGCCACTGTCACAGAGACGTCATGCACGTGCCCGCGATCACCCGACCCCTCCGTCCGGTGTCGGCTCGACCGTGTCCGCGCGCCCTGCTCACCTCACCCGGAGGGGCACGGGTCTCACACCTGCTCGCCCACGGGCCTGACGATATCGACCTGGGGCTTCTGCGCGAGGAGCTCCTTCATCCGCGCGGAGAACTCCTTGTAGTCCTCGCTCTCGCCGTGACGGCGCAGCGCGTCGCCGGACTCATAGGACTCGAGGAGGACATAGGTCCCCTCGGCCTTCGCGTGCTTCTGCAGGTCGAAGCGCAGGCAGCCCGGATCGGCCATGTACCGCCCGCGGAACTCGCTGATGGTGTCCTCGAAGGTCTGCTCCGACCCGGACACGACGACGAACTTCGCCACAACGTTGATCATGCTGACTCCACTTCCTCGGAATGCTCCAGTGCACTCGGTCTGCCGTTCGGTCGACTGGGATCGAGCAGGCTGCTTCGTCCACTCGATCGTCACTCTGCCACTGTGCGACACCGTTTGTCTCCGCGTACGCGCGCTGACGCGCCGATTTCTGTGCCGAGAACCTGCGCCCCACCGCACCTCAGCGGATGTCGCTGAGATGTCATATCCCCGTCATCGGACGGCCCCCTGCCCGCGGTCACGCGATTGTTAGGGTCCGAAGGGACCCCGCACGGTCGAGGGCTCCCGGGGTCGCCCTCACGACAACGGAGAGGACATCACCATGAAGGCATGGCATTTCGTCGGAACCCACAAGCCGTTCGAGCGCGTCGACATCGAAGAGCCCACCGCCGGGCCGGGGAAGGTCGTCGTCGATGTGCAGGCGGCCGGCCTGTGCCACTCGGACGTGGGCATCCTCGAGGACGAGAAGTGGCTCGACCTCATGACCGTCCCCGTCGTCCCGGGGCACGAGACCGCGGGCGTCATCTCCGAGGTGGGCGAGGGCGTCACCGACTGGAAGGTGGGCGACAAGGTCGCCGTCTGGCCGATGATCGGCCCCTTCGGCTACGGCGTGAACGGCGGCTGGGAGGCCCGCGCGGAGGCGGACCAGGACCAGCTCGTCGCGATCCCGGAGGGCGTGTCCTTCGAGCAGGCCGCCGCCGCGACCGATGCGGGGATGACCTCCGCCGGTGCCGTGTTCGGCAAGGGCGAGGTGAAGGCCGGGATGAAGGTCGGCATCATCGGCTACGGCGGTCTGGGACAGATCGGCGCGCGGCTGGCCCACCTCGAGGGTGCGGAGGTCTACGTCGCAGAGATCAAGGAGGACGTGTGGGACCACGCCCGTGAGAACGGTGCGGTGAAGGTCGCGAAGTCCATCACGGAGTTCAAGGACGACCAGCTGGACGTCATCATCGACTTCGCCGGCTTCGGCACGACGACGGACGAGGCGATCCGAACGGTGAAGTTCCAGGGCCGCGTCGTGCTCGTGGGGATGGGTCGCCTCGAGGCGACGATCGACACGAACGCGCTCATCCTGGGGCAGGTCGAGCTGGTGGGCTCCAACGGCGGGTCGAAGGAGAACATCGCGACCGTCCTCAAGTGGCTGGCCGAGGGCCAGATCGAGCCGACCCTCACGACGATCGACTTCGAGGAGATCGCGGACGGTGTGGGCCGCCTGGAGCGCGGCGAGGTGACCGGCCGCCTCGTCGCCCGCGTCGCGGAGGGCTGACAGGCGGATGTGCAGGTGACGCGGGGCGGCCGGGGCGGCTCTGAGACAATCGCGGCATGACTGATCTGACTGCCGCTGCGCCGTCCCCGGACGCCCGCGACATCCGCGCCCGCCTCGCCGAGGTCGTGGAGACGGTGCGGTCCGCCTCCTCCGCCGCCCACGGCGACCCGGACGCGGCCCGCGTCATGCTCGCGACGAAGACCCAGCCGGCCGCCCGGATCCGCGCCGCGATCGAGGCCGGCGCCCGCCTCATCGGCGAGAACCGCGTCCAGGAGCTGCAGGAGAAGGCACCGGAGCTCGCCGACCTCGACCACGAGGCGCACCTCATCGGGCCGCTTCAGCGCAACAAGGTGAATCACACGCTGCGTGCGGGTGCGCGCTGCGTCCAGTCGATCGACACGACGGCCGTCGCGCAGAAGCTCTCCGACCGGATCGCGACGCTGACGGACCAGGGGCACGACGCCCTCGTCGCCGAGGCCCCGGGCACCCTCCGCACGGACGCCGCCACCGCGGACCACCCCGCCCTGGACGTCCTCATCCAGGTGAACACGTCCCGGGAGGACACGAAGTCCGGCGTGGCCCCGGCGCAGGCGGCGGAACTCGTCGAACAGGTCCGGGCCATGCCCCACCTGCGCATCCGCGGGCTCATGACGATCGGACTGCCGGGAGAGACGGACGACGCGATCCGCCCGTCGTACGCGGAGCTGCGCGGACTGTCGCAGCGACTGCGCGAGGACGGCACCCTGCCCGCGGACGCGACTGAGCTGTCCATGGGCATGAGCGCGGACTACGCGCTGGCGATCGAGGAGGGCGCGACGCTGGTCCGCGTGGGCTCGACCGTCTTCGGCGCGCGGGAGTAGAGCCCGCTCACTCCTGGGTGGGCAGGCCCTTCGCGTTCT
>DYUK01000131.1 GCA_020743695.1 Brevibacterium senegalense
ATCCCGCGGGCCACTCTCACCCACTCCGTCCACTTCCATGACGACCCGGAGCCGGGCGGCTGGATCCTCATCGATCAGCGGTCGAGGTGGGCCGGCGGCGGCCGCGGTCTGTCGGAGTCGACGCTCTACTCCCAAGACGGCCGTTCCCTGGCGTCCTGCGCGCAGGACGGGCTGATCCGGCAGCGGAAGCAACGACCTCAGGAGGGCTGACGGCCCGGCCGCGGGTGCGACAACGGCCCGGTTCCGTCGAAGCGGAACCGGGCCGCGGCCTCGGCGTCTGTCAGCTTCTCAGCTCACGGGGCTTCAGCTCACTTCCCCGTCCACTGGGGCGCGCGCTTCTCGGCGAATGCGCGCGACCCCTCCTTCGCGTCCTCGGATTCGAAGACGTCCTTGATGAGCGGCGCCTGCTTCTCCCACATCTCGCCCTGCGACCAGTCCTGAGACTCGGTGATGACCTGCTTGGACACCTGGACCGCCAGCGGTCCGTTCGCGGCGATCGTCTGGGCGAGCTCCAGCGCGCCGTCCAGCGCCTTCCCGTCCTCGACGATCGTGTTGACGAAGCCGTTGGTCTTGCCGAACTCCGCGGGGTAGATGTTGCCGGTCAGTGCCATCTCCATCGCGACCGCGCGCGAGGTGCGCTGCGGCAGGATCGTGACGCCACCGGCGGCTGCGACGAGTCCGCGCTTGACCTCCGGGACGCCGAACTTGGCGGTCTCCGCCGCGACGACCAGGTCGCAGGCCAGCATCGTCTCGAAGCCGCCGGCCAGTGCGTAGCCCTCGACCGCTGCGATGAGGGGCTTGCGGGGCGGGGCCTCCGTGAGCGCCAGGAAGCCGCGTCCGTCGATCGACGGGCGCTCGCCGCGCAGGAAGCCCTTGAGGTCCATGCCGGAGCAGAAGGTGCCGCCCGCACCGGTGATGATGCCGACGAACAGGTCGTCGTTCGCATCGAACTCGTCGAGGATCGTCGCCATCTGCTGCGCCATGGCCTGCGAGGCGGCATTCTTCGCCTGCGGCCGGTTGAGGGTGATGATGAGGACGTTGCCGCGGACCTCGGTGAGGACCTCGGGCTGCGTCTCCTGGTTCTCCGACATGCGTGCTCCTTCGCTTCGAATGCATCGACCGGTTCATCGACGTGGTGGTGTGCGGCCGGCCCCAAGGGCGGACCTGCACGTGTGTTCAGTATTGCAGGAGGTGTGGCGGGCGCCTCAGCCGAGGCGCGGCCCCCGCCTCAGTCGCGGCGGGCGGACAGCCCCATGTCCTTCGCGATGATCGTCTTCATGATCTCCGACGTGCCGCCGTAGATGCGGGTGACGCGCGCGTCCGCGTAGAGGCGTGCGATGGGGTACTCGAGGATGTACCCGTAGCCGCCGTGCACCTGGAGGCACTTGTCGATGACGCGACCCTGGACCTCGGTGGTGAAGAGCTTGAGGCGGGCGGCGTCCGCGGGGCTCAGCTCGCCGTCGTCGTGCGCGTCCAGTGCCTGGTCCAGCATGGCGCGGGCGGCGGCGACCTCCGTCGAGCACTCCGCCAGCACGAACTTCGTGTTCTGGAAGTTCGACAGCGGCGTGCCGAACGAGGTGCGCTCCTGCGCGTACTCCGCGGCCAGGCGGATCGCCGCGTCCGCCGTGCCCACGGCGTTGACCGCGATCGTGAGCCGCTCCTGCGCCAGGTTCGCGGACAGGTACCGGAAGGCGCTGCCCACCTCGCCCAGGATGTCCGCCTCCTGCACGACGACGTCCGTGAAGTGCAGCTCCACCGTGTCCTGGCTCTTGATGCCGATCTTGTGGAGGGTCGCACCCACCTCGAACCCCGCCGAGGCCGTGGGGACGACGAAGATCGTCAGCCCGCCGCGGCGGTCGGCCGGGTCGAACGCCGAGGTCCGGGCGACGACCAGCACCACGTCGGCGTTCGCGCCGCCGGAGATGAAGGTCTTCGATCCGTTGAGCGTCCACGTCCCGTCGTCGTTCCGCTGGGCGCGGGTTGTGATGCCCGTGAGGTCGGAGCCGGTGCCGGGCTCCGTCATCGCGATCGCCGTCATGAGGGTGCCGTCGGCCATGCCGGGCAGCCAGCGCTTCTTCTGCTCCTCGTTCGCGTACTCGAGGATGTACGGCGTCACGACGTCCTGGTGGACGCGCAGGGTGCCCAGGCTGGTGGCGGCGCGGGCGGTCTCCTCCGTGAGGATCGCGTTGTACTTGAAGGTGTCGGTCTGGCCGCCGCCTCCGTACTCCTCCGGGATCTGGAGCCCGATGAGGCCCAGCTCTCCCATCCGGGCGAACACGGCCTTGTCGACAATGCCCGCGTCCTCGTACTGCTGGAAGGCGGGAGCGAGCTCGCGTTTGACGAAAGTCCTGCACAGCTGCCGGAATTCCTCGTGGTCGGTCGAGTAGACGGTTCTGCGCATGATGATCTCCAGTGATCCGTGTCGGGGGCGGCGGGCCGGGCGTGCGGACCGGGCGGCCTCGGGCCTTCGCTGTGTCGAGGTGCGGACACCTCTTCACACTGAATCGAACAATCGTTAAGGTAGCAGACACGCTCCAGACCTGTCTGCAACGGATGCAGCAGGACGCACCGGAAGGTTCTGAATCCATGCCTGAAGCCGTCATCGTCGACGCAGTCCGCACCGCTACGGGTCGCAGGGGAGGTGCTCTGCGGGATGTGCACCCGGTCGATCTGGCCGCCCATGCGCTGCGCGGTCTCCTCGACCGCACCGGTGTCGATCCTGCGCTCGTCGAGGACGTGATCCTGGGGTGTGTGACGCAGGCGGGCGAGCAGTCGTCGAACGTGGGGCGCTGGGCTGCGCTGGCGGCCGGCTTCCCGGAGACCGTCGCGGGCACGACCGTCGACCGCGCGTGCGGCTCCTCGCAGCAGGCGCTCACCTTCGCGGTCGCCTCCGTCGCGGCCGGACACTGCGACATCGTCATCGCCGGCGGGGTCGAGTCCATGACGCGCGTCCCGATGGGGTCGCAGCGCTCCAACGGACCCGGCAAGGCGTTCGGCCCCTCCATCGAGCAGCGCTACGGACGCGACTCGTTCAGTCAGGGCGAGGGCGCGGAGATGGTCGCGCAGCAGTGGGGCTTCAGCCGCACGGACCTCGACCAGCTGGCGCTCGATTCCCACGCGCGCGCCCTCGCGGCGACGGAGGCGGGCCTGTTCGCGGACCAGATCCTCCCGATCGAGGGCCTCGACAAGGAGGGCAACGCGATCGAGTTCCGCACGGACGAGGGCATCCGCCCCGGCGGCACGCTCGAGTCTCTGGGCAAGCTG
>DYUK01000132.1 GCA_020743695.1 Brevibacterium senegalense
TCGTCGAAGCCCACGATCCGGCCGCGCCAGATGCCCACCGTGCGGGCGCGGGGACGGTCGTCGTCCATCGTGCGGATCACGGCGTCGTCGAGGATGAGATCCAGCAAGGGGGCCTCCGAACGTGCGAGGGTGGTGGACTGCCCTCAGCCTCTCATGTGCGGGGGAGCTGCTGACCGCCCCGAACGATTCTCGCGTTGTACGTGAATGCTTTCGCCCAGTTCGCGAGAGAAGTGCAAAGTGGGCGAAGGGGTCAGGGCAACCCTGAACGGTTCTCGCGATATACGACAAAGCATTCCCACAGTTTGCGAGCAAAGTGCGAAGTAGACGTGGGGGAAGGGCGGGAGGGCCCACGTCCGGCGTGCGGAGGCGCCCCACACCTCACGTGCGGAGACGCCTGCCTCTCACGTGCGGGGGAGACGGACCTCCGGATCCGTGCGGATGTGCAGCAGCGCGGGGCCGTCGTACGCCATCGCCTCCTGCAGCATCGGGACGAACTCCTCCGTGCGGGTGACGGAGAAGCCGCGCCCGCCGTAGGAATCCGCGAGTGCCGCGAAGTCCGGGTTCGTCACCGAGGTCCCGGACGGCCGGCCCGGGTACTCCCGCACCTGGTGGCCCACGATCGTGCCGAACACGGAGTTGTCGTCCACGATGATCGTGATGTTCAGCCCCTGGTCCACCGCGGTCGCGAACTCCTGCCCGTTCATCATGAAGCAGCCGTCGCCGGCCAGGCCGATGACGGGGCGCTGGGGCTGCGCCAGCTTCGCCGCGACCGCCGCCGGTGTGCCCATGCCCATCGCCCCGTTCCGCGGTGCGGCCACGGAGCCCGGACCCTGCAGGGGCCAGTACCGCAGCGCCCACGCCGAGTAGTTCCCCGCCCCGTACGTCACCACCACATCCCGCGGCAGCACGTCCGCCGCGTCGCGGTACGCACGGTCGCGGTCGAGGAACTCCGCGCGGGGCGCGGCGCCCACGACGCCGGTCCGCCACTCCTGGTACCGGTCCCGGTACGGCCGGTACCACGCCGCCGAGGTCCCGGTCCCGGAGGTCTGCCCGGTCACCGAGGTCCCCGTCGCCGGGACCTGCGCGGCCCCGGGGCCGGTGCCGGCAGCGTCAGTCTCGGCGGCCTCGGCGGTAGTGTCCGTCGTCTGGCCCAGGCCCGCGGCCAGGGCCGTCGCGAGCGTCTCCGGAGTCGCGACGATCAGCTGGTCCAGGGGGCCGAAATGCCCGTGCGCGTCCGGATCGGGGCCTGCGACGATCGTGCGGTCGGGGCTGGTGCCGAACGCGTAGCTGCCGGTCATGATGTCCCCGCGCACGCAGCCCACGAGGATCTGCAGGTCCGCGTCCGCCATCGCCTCGCGGGTGCCCGCGAAGCTCGAGTAGCCCAGCGGCCCCAGGAACACGTCCTGGGCGTGGTCGACGGCGTCGTGGGCGCGGAAGTCCGCGACGATGCCCACGCCGCGGGCGCTCGCCCACGCGGACAGGGAGGTCGCGGCGGCCGGGGTCCACCCCTGCCCGCCCACGACCAGGAGGGGGCAGGCGGCGGAGGCGACGGCGTCCTCGAGCGCGGCGACCTCATGCGGTGCGGGAGCCGGTGCTGCCAGCGGGCGCGGTGGCACGGGAGGGGAGGAGGTGAGCTCCAGGAGCGTGTCCTCCGGCAGCCCGACGATGACCGGTCCCGGTCGGCCGGAGGCGGCGGTGTGCAGTGCGTCGGAGACGATCCGGGCCGCCGAGTCCGGATGATCGAGGATCAGCACCTTCTTCGCCGTCGACCCGAACCACGCGTGCGGATCGAACTCCTGGAAGGCCTCGCGGCCGCGCTGCTCCGTGGGGATGAGCCCCATGAAAAGGACCAGGGCCGTCGCGTCCTGGTACGCGGTGTGGACGGAGATCATCGCGTTCGCCGCACCGGGCCCGCGCGTCACCATCGCGATGCCGGGGCGGTTCGTGAGCCGGGCCTCGGTGAGGGCGGCGAACCCGGCTCCGCCCTCCTGCCGGCACACGACGGTGTGGACCGGGGAGTCGTACAGGCCGTCCAGCACGTCCAGGAACGATTCGCCGGGGACTGTATAGACGCGCCGCACCCCCTCCGTCTCCAGCTGCCGGACGATGAGGTGCCCGGCGGACATCGGGGTGGGCTGCGACGGAGTCGCGGAGGACTCGGACGGGGGCGGTGTGACGGCGCTCATACCCTCATCCCTATCACGCGGTCTCAGCCGTCCAGCGTGCCGTCCGGATGCAGGACACGGGCCAGGAACGACTGGGTGCGCTCGTGCTGCGGGTTGCCGATGACCTCCTGCGCGGGCCCCTCCTCGACCAGCACGCCGCCGTCCATGAAGACGACGCGGTCCGCGACGTCGCGGGCGAAGCCCATCTCGTGGGTCACGACGACCATCGTCATGCCGGCCTCCGCCAGATTCCGCATGACGCCCAGCACGTCGCCCACCGTCTCCGGGTCCAGGGCGGAGGTGGGCTCGTCGAACAGCATGAGGGAGGGCTCCATCGCCAGCGCCCGAGCGATCGCGACGCGCTGCTGCTGACCGCCGGACAGCTGGTCCGGGTACCGGTCGGCCAGGTGCGCCAGACCCACGTTCTCCAGGTTCGTGCGCGAGACGGCGTCCGCCTCCTCCTTCGACCGCCCGCGCACGCGCCGCTGCGCGATCGAGCAGTTCTCCAGCGCGGTCATGTGCGGGAACAGGTTGAAGCTCTGGAAGACCATGCCCACCTGCGCGCGCATCGCGTCGATCTGCACGTCCGGGTCCGTCGCGTCGAAGCCCGCGACGGTGATCGTGCCCGCGTTGGGCTGCTCGAGCAGGTTGATGCAGCGCAGCAGCGTCGACTTGCCGGAGCCGGACGGCCCGATGAGGCAGACGACCTCACCCGGCTCCACGTTCAGGCTGATGCCCTTGAGGACCTCGACGTCGCCGTAGGACTTGTGGAGGTCCGTGATCGTGCAGCCCTGCGCCGAGGCCGTGGTCACCTGACCGGTTCGGCCTGCGTCGTGCGGCTGGGAGGGGGAGGATGCGGGGGTGCTCATGGGGGCTCCTAGTGCGGGTGCCGAAGGGGCGGAGTCGGGCGGCGTCGGGGCGGACCCGGCCCCTATTCTCGGGACAGCTTCGCCGTGCGGGACTCGAACTTGCGGGCCAGGATGCCCAGCGGAACCGTGATGACGAGGTACGCGGCACCGGCGACGACCAGCGGGGTGAGGCCGGCCTCGGGCGAGGAGATCGCCTCGCGGCCGAACTTCGCCAGCTCGTACTGGCTGGCGGTCAGTCCCAGTAGGTAGATGAGCGAGGAGTCCTTCGTCATCATGATGATCTCGTTGGTGAGCGGCGGCAGGATGATGCGCACCGCCTGCGGGATGACGATCGTGATCATCGCGCGGCTGTTCGACATGCCCAGGGAGCGCGCGGCCTCGTACTGCCCCTTGGGGACGGCCTGCAGACCGGCGCGCAGCGTCTCTGCGATGTAGGCGGACTCGACGATGCCCAGCGCCAGCATGACCGTCATGTACGTGTCGATCCGGATGCCGAACGCGTAGGGGACGGCGTAGCCGAACGCGATGAAGACCAGCAGGGCGGGCACGCCGCGGAAGAACTCGATGTAGAGGGTCGCGATCCACCGGTAGGGCGCGACGGGGGAGATCTTCATGAGCGCCAGCAGCAGACCCAGGGCCAGGCCCAGGACGAAGCCCAGCGCGGTGTAGATGATCGTGTTCTTGAGCGCCGTCGTCACGACCTCGGGGAACTGGTCCGCGATGACGGCGGGGTTGAAGAACTTCTCGCCCACCGTGCCCCAGTCGGTGAGGACACCGGCGAGCAGCACGACCGCGATGAGGATCGCGTACTGGACGTTCCGGTTGATCTTCGCGCGCTGGCGCGGACTCAGGGACGTGCGCTGGCGGATGGCGGTGGACACGGGAGGACTCCTCGGTCAGAGGCGGATGCGGCGTCGGGGCTCCGACTGGTCGACGGAGTGAAAGGACGCCGGGGCCATCGGCACAGAGTAGTGCACGATGGCCCCGAACGCCCTCCACGGGATGCGGGGCGCGGCCGGTCAGGAGGCCGCGTCCGCCTCCTCCTGGCTGAGGCGCGCGGCGTCGGCGACCTCGCCGAACCACTGGTCGACCAGGTCGTCGTACTCGCCGGTCTCGCGCAGGTCGGTCATCGTCGTCTCGAACTGCTCCAGTAGAGCGGTGTTGCCCATCTTGACGGCCGCACCGATGACCTCGCCGGTGTCGTACTCCTCGACGAGGGTGAGGGAGTCGTCCGCCTCCGTCGCCGCGTAGATCGTGGAGATGTTCGCGATGACCGCGTCGACCTGACCGGACTGGATGCCCTGGGTCATGAGGCCCGCGTCCTCGAACTGGACCGGCTCGACGCCGTTGTCCGTCGCGTACGCCTCACCGGTCGTCGCCTGCTGGACGCCGGCCTTCTCGCCCTGGAGGTCCTCGATGGACGTGATGTCCGAGTCCTTCTTGGTCATGAGCGCCAGGTTGTCCTTGAGGTACGGCTTGGAGAAGTCCATCTGCGAGGCGCGCTCCTCCGTGATCGTCATGCCGGACAGCGCGATGTCGCACTGATCGGTGTCCAGGGCGGAGCCGGACTGGATCGCCTCGAACGCGGTCGTGATGACCTCCAGCTCGACCCCCAGGTCATCGGCCGTGGCCTGCGCCAGGTCGATGTCGAGGCCCACGTTCTCGCCGTCCTGGACGAACTCGAACGGCTCGTAGGGGATGTCGGAGCATAGCGTGAGGGTGCCGGCGTTCACCAGCTGCACGCCGCCGGCTTCCGTCTCCGCTTCCTCATCGCCGCCACCGCCGCACGCGGACAGGGCCAGCAGGGCCGCGGCGCCCAGGGCGCAGGCCGGAAGGATCTTCTTCACAGGTGCCTCCAGAAGAGCAGGGTGCGGCACGAGCGTCTGATCGTCATGGTCCGACCTGCCCGGGCCGCGGACATACCTCAGGAATATACCTGTGCACTGTGTCACGCGTCGCGCCTGCGGGCGGGCGGCACCGCATTCGTTACGCGACCGTTCTCACGCGACGCGCGTGCGGTGTCGACGCCGGCCCAGCCCCAGGGCCAGGAGGAGGATCGCGGTGCCGGCGATCGAGCACAGGACGCCCACCGCGGCCGGTGCCCGGTAGCCCAGACCGGCGGCCACGACGAGGCCGCCCAGGTACGCACCCAGTGCGTTCGCCGCGTTGAAGGCGGCGTGGTTCATGGCCGCGGACATGTTGGGGGCCTCGGGCGACTCCCGCAGCAGGCGGGCCTGCAGGCCGTTCGTGAAGAGGCTCGTCGCGATGCCGATGAGAAACAGCAGCGGCAGGGCGACCCACCACAGGTGGGCGAACACCGCGAAGAGGGCGAGGATGACGCCCATGCCCACGACGCCGGCCAGCGCGGACTTGTCGATCGAGCGGTCCAGGCAGGGGCCGGCCACCAGTGAGCCTGCGGTCATGCCGCAGCCGTAGAGGACCAGCACCCACGGCAGCAGGCTCTGCGGGACACCCGTCACCTGGGTGACCGTGGGCGTGATGTAGGTGTACAGCGCGAAGGAGCCGCCGAAGCCCACAGCGCCCGCCAGCAGTGGCAGCCAGATCTGCGGGCGCAGCATGCTGGCGAGCTCTGCGCGGGCGGACGAGGTGGGCTTCGCGGGCACCGCCGGCAGGAACGCCAGCAGTCCCACGATCGTCGCGAGTCCCACACCGGCGATGACGATGTAGGCGGCCCGCCAGCCCAGGGCGCTGCCCAGGGCGGTCGCCGCGGGCACTCCCACGATGTTCGCGATCGTGAGACCCAGCATGGTCCGGGAGATCGCTGTGCCGGACTTCTCCGGCGGGACCAGGGAGGCCGCGACGATCGCCGCGATCCCCAGCGTGATCCCGTGCGGCAGGCCCGTGATGAACCGGACGGCGACCAGGACGGGCAGGGTGGTCGAGAGGATCGTCGCGAGGTTGCCCAGGGTGAAGACCGCGGCGGCCAGGATGAGGAGCAGGCGGCGGTCCATCCGCGGGGTGAGCGCGGTGAAGAGCGGTGCGCCCACGACGACGCCGATCGCATACGCGCTCACTGCCATCGCGGCCTGCGGGATCGTGGTCCCCAGGTCCTGGGCGATCCACGGCAGCAGGGTCATGGAGGCGAACTCCGTCGTGCCCACCGCGAAACCACCGGCCGCCAGCGCGGTGAGCGCCAGGCCGGTCGAGCGGGGAGCGGCGGCGGGGCCGCCGGTGGACGGGGCACGCGACATGAGGACTCCGATCAGGCCGAGCCGTGGAGGAGGGGGATGCGGGGGTGGGGACGCCCAGCGCACAGCGGTGCCGGCGCCGCGACGACCGCACAAGCCTACGACTCGGAGCCAGCGGGGCACAGGCGGAACGGGCGTCCGTGAGCGGACTCACCCGCAGTGCGACGCACGGCGTCATACGCGGCGCTGCGCACGGCGTCGCACAGGTGTGAACCGGGGGCGAGTCGGAGATGCGCGCCCCTCGCGCAGCGGATGGTTACGATGTTCTCAACGATCGATCAGAAACAGATGCTGGCGCAGTCCGGATCGCGCGGCCCTCGGGTCGCGCATCGCGTCTGCGCACGGGAGGGCGACAGCCACGTCATGAGTCACGACACGGACGACACCACGGGCGAGCAGCGACCGGTGGGCTCGGAGATGGAGGTCGCCCCGAAGACGTCGCAGTCGAAAGAGCGCCCGCGCGTCCTGACCGGTGGTCTGGACGATGAGAGCAGCTTCCGGTACCGCGCGATGCGCTCCGTGTTCCGCGGGTCGATCAAGACCGCGCACCGACCCACTGTCACGGGGATCGCGAACGTCCCCAAGACCGGTCCCGTCATCATCGCCAGCAACCACCGGTCGTTCGCGGATTCGATCTATCTGTCCGCTCTGGCGCCGCGCCGCGTGAGCTTCATGGCGAAGGCGGAGTACTTCGAGCGCCGCAACCCCATCAACACGATGGTGGGCGGTTTCATGTCCGCCGTGGGCGCCTTCCCCGTGGAACGCGGCTCTGCGGCCGCCGCCGTCAAGGCCCTGGAGGTGGGCGAGGAGATCCTGCGCGCCGGCGGCGTCTTCGGCATCTACCCGGAGGGCACCCGCAGCCGCGACGGCAAGATCGGGGCCGGCAAGACCGGCGCCGCGGAGCTGGCGATCCGCACGGGCGCGACGATCGTGCCCGTGGGTCTGGTGGGCACGGAGGACGTCATGCCCGTCGATGCGAAGGCCCCGCAGCCCAAGACCTTCTCCATCACCTTCGGCAAGGCGATCCCGGCGCCGCCGCGGGCGAATCCCGCCGGTCCCCAGCGCCGCGAGCTCACCGAGCAGATCATGTCCGCCATCCGCGCCCTCGTCGCCGAGGCCGAGGCCGAGAGGGCTGCCCGCCGCCGCTGACCCTGTGGTCCGGTCGGGTCCCTGGGGCCCGGTCCGTTCCCTGTGCTCCCGTTCATGTGTGCCCCACCTCATGGGGAAGTGGGGAATGTCGCTCTGGGTTCGTCCGTTGTGCCAGGTGAGGGGCACGAGCCCTTCACCACCCGGTGAGCGGCGAGGCTGAAGGATCCGGTCGAGGTGCTCACCGATCGACTTCACAGGAGTGTGATCGCACATGGCACGTTTCGAGGGCAAGTCAGTCATCATCACCGGCGCGGGCTCCGGCCTGGGACAGGCCGCCGCCGTGCGCCTGGCGCAGGAGGGCGCGAACCTGGTGCTCGTCGACATGAGCGAGGAGGGCCTCGCGAAGACGAAGGAGCTGGTCGCGGCCGAGGGTGGCGCAGGAGGCGTCGAGGTCGTCACCGCAGACGTCACGAAGTCGGAGGACGTCGCCCGCTACGTCGACACGGCGGTCCAGAAGTTCGGCGCGATCGACGGCTTCTTCAACAACGCGGGCATCGAGGGCAAGCAGAACCTCACCGAGGACTTCGGCGATGACGAGTTCGCCAAGGTCCTGGCGGTCAACCTCACCGGTGTGTTCGCGGGTATGGCTGCCGTCCTCAAGCAGATGCACAAGCAGGGCTCCGGATCGATCGTCAACACCGCCTCCGTGGGCGGCATCCGCGGCGTGGGCAACCAGTCCGGTTACGCCGCTTCGAAGCACGGCGTCGTGGGCCTGACCCGCAACTCCGCGCGCGAGTACGGCGAGCACGGCATCAGCATCAACGCGATCGCTCCCGGCGCCATCCTGACCGCGATGGTCGAGGGTTCGCTGCGTCAGATGGGCGGCGAGAACTGGGAGGAGGTCGGCAAGGAGTTCGTGTCGGTCAACCCCATGAAGCGCTTCGGCCAGCCGGCGGAGGTCGCGGCCCTCGTCGCGTTCCTGCTGTCCGACGACTCGAAGTTCATCAACGGCACCGTCATCCCGATCGACGGCGGCCAGCACGCGATGTACTGATCACCGTTTCCCGTGACTCCCGCGCAGTACGGTTGCGTGCGGCGCGGGAGGCGGGGATCGCCAGCACCAGCACCGCCAGTGGGACGAGGAGTGCCGCGCGCAGCCCCCAGTGCTCGCCGGCGAACCCCAGGGCCGGCGGCCCGGACAGCAGCGCGACGTAGCCGATCATCGAGGCGATCGCGATGCGTCTGGGCTGATCCGGTCCGCTGGCGCCGGCAGCGGAGATCGACATGGGGAAGCCCAGCGACGTGCCCAGTCCCCAGAGGACGATCGCAGCGACTGCGGCGCCAGACTGTGCGCAGGTTCTGCGATGCCCCGTCCGAACCCTGGGGGTCACCCGGCGCGCAGGCGGAGAAGGAGAGCGACGATGGCGTTGCGCAGGGCGATGACAGCACTGGGGGCGGCGGTGGTGGTGGCGCTGGGGGTGAGCGCCTGTGGCGCGACGGGAGCGAAACCGGCCGAGGGCGGCTCGGAGGAGGCTGCGGCCGGCGACACCGATTGGAGCGACTGCACTCCGGGTGAGGAGTCCGCGGAGGTCGACCTGGCCGCAGTGTCGGAGGGCGACATCGACTTCCTCATGGACAGCTGGCTGTCGGTGACCCACGAGGACTACACCGCGCAGTTCGGCGATGACATGGAGGCTTAGGGCTGCTGGTACATCGACGCGAAGAACACGATCACGGTGAATGAGGACTCGCCCGCCCAGTCGATGGCAAGAACCTCGTCATCACGGACGAGAACCTGGCGAGCCTGGAGAACATCATGTTCTCCGACGAGCACTACGGCGGCGAGAATCTGGACGACGCGGTCGCCGAATGGGTCGAGGAGAACGACGGCTTCGTCGACGACTGGAAGGCGGGTGCACTGGCGGGCTGACGTGCACTTGGCTGGCTGACCGGACGCCGGCCGTGACGTTCTGGGACGCACTGTGACCTCGTGGGTCGCAGTGCGTCCCCTGTCGTCGGTGCCGGCGTGAGACTGGGGCGTTCCCGTCGTCGTCGGAAGGCCACTGATGTCATCGCAGCCCCCTCGCCACCTGCTCCGTGCCGCAGCTGAACCCGTCGGAGTCGCCTCTGCCGCGGCGGACCGTCGCCCGTCTCCGGCGGGAGGTCAGGTCTGATGTCCAAGCCCGTCACCTTCGAGCGGGTGTCGAAGTCCTTCGAGCACCGCGGCCGGACCGTGCAGGCGCTGGACGATGTGTCGCTGTCGATCGACCCGGGCGACATCTACGCGATCGTCGGCTACTCCGGAGCGGGGAAGTCGACGCTCCTGCGCACCGTCAACGCCCTGGAGCGACCCACGACCGGGTCCGTGTTCGTGGGCGATCAGGACATGACGCAGCTGCGGGGGAAGGAGCTCCTGGCCGCCCGCCAGCGGATCGGCATGGTGTTCCAGCAGTTCAACCTCCTGAAGTCCCGCTCCATCTACAAGAACATCGCCTACCCGCTGCGCCTGGCGGGGCTGAGCGAGTCGGAGACGATCGATCGCGTCGAGGAGCTGCTGGAGTTCGTGGGCCTGTCCGACAAGGCGCTGCAGTACCCCAGCCAGCTGTCCGGCGGGCAGAAGCAGCGCGTGGGCATCGCCCGTGCGCTCGCCACCCGCCCGGACGTGCTGATCTCCGACGAGGCGACGAGCGCGCTGGACCCGGAGACGACCCTCGAGGTCCTGGGCCTGCTCAAGCGGGTCAACGAGGAGTACGGGGTGACCGTCCTCCTCGTCACCCACGAGATGGAGGCGGTCCGGGAGATCGCGGACCGCGTCGCCGTCATGCAGAACGGCCGGATCATCGAGGAGGGCAGCGTCTACAGCATCTTCTCCAACCCGCAGACGGACACGGCGAAGCGGTTCGTCGCCTCCGTCCTGCGGCACCGCCCGGACGCCCGCTCCCTGTCCGCGATCCGCCGGGTCCACACGGGTCGACTCGTGGAGGTGCGGGTGGGGGACCGGCAGACCAACGATCCGTTCCTGTCCCGGATCGCTCGCGAGCACGGTGTCGACTTCAACATCGTCTACGGCGGCGTGAGCGAGTCGAAGGACACGCTGTTCGGCCGGTTGACGGTCGAGCTGCTGGGCGGGGAGCAGGATGTCGCGGCGACGATCGCGTCGCTGCGGGAGATCACCGACATCGAGGAGGTCGCAGTCTGATGCGCCAGACTGATTTCTCTGCGTTCCTGCCGCGCCTGGGCGATGCGATCTTCGAGACGCTCCTCATGGTGTCCGTCTCGTTCCTGCTGGCCGGAGTGATCGGGATACTCCTGGGCCTCGTCCTCTACGCGACCCGCCGTGGCAACCTGCTGGAGAACCGCGCGGTGTTCGCCGTCCTCGACTTCGTCGTCAACATCGTCCGGCCGATCCCGTTCCTCATCGTCGCGGTGTCCCTCATCCCGCTCACCCGTCTCATCATGAACACGAGCATCGGACCGGTCGCGGCGATCGTTCCGCTCACCGTCGTGGCGAGCGTCTCGATCGCCCGGATCGCAGAGTCGAACCTCGTCGCCGTGGACCCGGGGTCCGTCGAGGCGGGCGCCGCGATGGGGGCGAGCCCGCTGCGGATCCTCTTCACGATCGTCGTGCCGGAGGCGCTGGGGCCGCTCACCCTGGGCATGACCTACATCTTCGTGGCGCTCGTGGACGCGACAGCCGTCGCCGGGGTGATCGGCGGCGGAGGCCTGGGTGACCTCGCCATGCGGTACGGCTACCAGCGCTTCGACTGGGTCGTCGTCGCCGTCATCGTCGTCGTGCTCGTCGTGCTCGTCCAGTTCGCGCAGGCCCTGGGCAACTGGATCGCGCGGCGCGTTATGCACTGACGCGGCGCCCGCACGGAGCGCTCTGGGCCCCTCGGTTCAGAGCGCTCCGTTCCTCTTGAGGGTCCTTCTGCCCACCAGCCACAGGACCAGACCCACGATGCAGGCGGTGCCGAACAATGACACGCCGGCGGATGCGACGGACAGCCAGACGAACCGGCCCTGCATCTGGACGAGGAGGGTCGGCGGGGCGACCACGACCTCGGCGTCTGCGGGGGTGGGATCGCAGGTGACGGTGTAGGTGCCCGTCTCCCGGGCACGGAAGCCGTCGTCTGCGACGTGGGGGTCGCCGCCTTCCGTGATGGTCTGGGCGCCGCGGATGGGCAATTGCTCCGCATCCGGACCTTCGACCGTGCAGTTCGACTCCGCCAGCGGGGTGTACGAGGTCTCCACCGCGCCATCGCGGCCCGTGTCCTCGTGGGCCTCCGCCGGGATGAAGAAGTAGCGGCGCTCATCTTCCTCGAGGCTCACCTCGACGGAGCCGTCCACGGTCTGACGCTCGCCCGAGGGCGCTGCCGCGGGATCCAGGATCTGCCAGATGAGCGCCACCACGACCAGTGCGCCCGCCACGGACAGGGCGAGCCCGATCAAGAAGACCGCTCGGCCCACTCCGCGCATGCGCAGGCCCGGCGGCGGAGCCGGTGTCGATGCGGAGCTCACAGCGCTCCGTGCTTCCGGAGCATGCTCCTGCCCACCAGCCAGAGGACCAGACCCAGGACGGTGAGGAGGCCGAAGCCCAGCCCGCCGAAGACGGCGATGAGGACGCCGCCCACTCCGCCCACGATCTGGCCCACCGCGATCGGCGGGGCGACCGTGACCTGGGCGTCTGCGGGCGTGGGCGAGCAGGTGACGGTGTAGGTGCCGGACTCGCGGGCGATGAAGCCGCCATCGGCGATGTGGGGACGGCCGTTCTCCGTGAACTGATGAGTGCCGCTGACCTGCAGCTCCTCTGCCTGGGGCCCCTCGACCGTGCAGTTCGACTCCGCCAACGGGGTGTACGACGTGTCCGTCTCGCCGTCGCTGCCGGTGGAGTGGTGTGCCTCAGCAGGGACGAAGAAGAGTCGGCGCTCGTTCTGCTGGACGCTCACCTGGGCGGAACCGTCGACGGGGATGCGATTGCCGGCGGACTCCGCCACCCGGGTGAAGCCCATGACCGCGACGATGACGCCCACCGTCACGCTCGCCAGCACCAGCACGAGACCGATCCAGAAGAGCACGCGCCCGATCCCGCGCATCCGCTTCCCGGGCGGCGGACCGCTGGGACCGGGGAAGGGGTGGGGTGCGGCGGTGGCCATGGTGTCTCCGATCGGTGGGGGGGCGTCCGCCTCGATTGTCTCGTGACCGCGCTGTGGAATCCGTGCCCGTCGTGTGACGATCCGGTGACACGGGCGCGAGCGATGTCCATTCAGGGGTGCCGCCGGACCCGTCCCCGCGCGTACGGTGGGACCATGACTGGATACGCGGGACAGGCACTGCTGGACGCTCTCGACGCGCACGGACTGGAGGACTGGCAGGGACTGCCGGGGGGTCTGCGCGCGCGCTTCGCCACGGGTGACTTCATGACCGGCCTGGGGCTGGTGCAGGACATCGCCGCGCTGGCCGAGGACGCGAACCACCACCCCGACGTCACCCTCACGTTCCCCACGGTCGGCGTGAGTCTCATCAGCCACGACGTGGATGCGGTGACGGACCGTGATCTGACGCTGGCCGGCCGCATCAGCGCGCTCGCCCGCGAGCAGGGGATCGACGCGGATTCCCGTGGACTGCAGGTCGTCGACTGGGGGCTCGACACCGCGGACTCCTCCCGGATCGCCCCGTTCTGGGCCGCGCTGTTGACCGGGGACGCCTCGAACGTGAGCGAGAAGGGTGTCATCGATCCCACCGGGCAGTCGCCGCGGGTCTGGTTCCAGCCGGCGGACCCGCACGAGGTTGCCCACCAGCGCTTCCACCCGGACGTCTGGGTCCCCGCCGCCGAGGCCGCAGACCGCATCCGTGCCGCCGTCGCCGCCGGCGGTCGCATCGTCGACGACTCGGCACAGCCCCGCTTCACCGTCCTCACGGATCCGGACGGCAACCGCGCGTGCGTCTGCTCGCTCGAGGGGCGCTGACGATGACGGAGACGCAGATGGCAGCGCTGACCCGGGACGATGTCCGCGAGGCGCGCGAGAGGATCGGTGCTCGCGTGCGCCGCACGCCGCTCCTGCACGCAGGTGAGATCGCGACGGCTGGAGAACCCGCGACGCTCCTCCTCAAGTGCGAGTACCTCCAGCACACGGGCTCGTTCAAGGCGCGCGGTGCCTTCAACCGGGTGCTCGCCACCCTGGAGCGCGGCGAGCTGGACCCGGAGGTGGGCATCGTCGTCGCCTCCGGCGGGAACGCGGGCATGGCCAATGCGTTCGCCGCGCGGCAGGCGGGGGTCCCGGCCACCGTGTTCGTGCCGGAGACCGCGCCGCCGGTCAAGGTCGCCCGACTCCAGTCGTACGGGGCGACCGTGCGGCAGGTGGGGACCGAGTACGCCCAGGCGTTCGAGGCGGCGATGGAGCACACGCAGCGCACCGGCGCCGTGTACTGCCACGCCTACGATCAGCAGGAGATCGTCGCCGGAGCGGGCACGATGACAGAGGAGATCCTCGAGGACGACCCGGCGGTCGACACGATCATCGTCGCAGTGGGCGGCGGCGGACTGCTGGCCGGCACACTGGCCTCGGCCGCGGGCAGGGCCGGTGTGGTGGCAGTCGAGCCGGCCACGGCCTCGGCGGTCCACGCGGCGCTGGAAGCCGGGGAGCCCGTTGATGTCCCCGTGTCCGGAGTGGCGGCGGACTCGCTGGGTGCCCGGCGCGTGGGCGACATCGCGTTCGACACAGCTTCGCGGGTGGGTGTCACGAGCCTGCTGGTCGAGGACGAGGCGATCATCGCGGCCCGGAAGGCCCTGTGGGAGGACTTCCGCATCGCCGCGGAGCACGGCGCGGCCGCCGCGCACGCCGCCCTGCTGGACGGTGCCTACACGCCGCAGGCGGGCGAGCGGATCGCCGTCGTGGTGTGCGGCGCGAACACGGACCCCGCCACGCTCTGAGCGCGACGGGGCCCGGTGCGGCCGTGCGGGGAATGCGGCCGTGCGGTCAGAGACCCGCGGACTCGAAGGCGATCCGGTCCGCCTCGCGCAGGATCGCCGCGGACGCGTCCAGCTGCTCCTGTTCCTGCGGCGTGAGCTCCGGGACCAGCACGCGGACGGCGCCGCCGCGGCCCAGCACGGTGGGCAGGCCCACGAAGGTGCCGTACTCCTCGCGGTGGGAGGCGACCGGCATGATCGCGTGCGAGTCGTCCGCGATCGCCTCCGTGATCTGACCGACGACCGCGCCGATCCCGTGCTGGCTGGCGCCGATGCCCTCGATGATGGAGATGTTCGAGTACGTGACGGCCTCGCGGATGCGTGACTGGACGGTCTCGACGTCCTCGCCGGACTCCTCGATGAGATCGAGGACGCGACGGCCGCCCACCCGGGCGGTGGACCAGGCGTAGACCGCCGAGGTCCCGTGCTCTCCCAGCACCACGGCATCGACCGCGCTGGCCGGCACGCCCAGCTCCTGCCCGATCCGGTAGCGGAACCGCAGGGAGTCGATCGTGGTGCCGGAGGACAGGATCGTCATCTCCGGGGCCAGGCGACGGGCCAGGGCGGCGAGCGGGTCCGGGGGATCCGTCACGACCAGGACGGTGGCGGTGGGGTCGACCTCGCGCAGCTGCCCGATCATGTCCGCGTACGCACGTGCGTTGGCGGGAATGAGCCGGCGGCGGCCCTGGTCGTCGGAGCGGTCGGTCGCGCCGCCGTCCTTCTCGTTCACACCGGCGGTGATGATGACGAGGTCCGCGCCGGCCAGGTCCTCGTAATGGCCGGCGCGCACGCGGGCACGGGACGTCGCGGCGGCCGCGTACGTGAAGTCCTCCGCCAGGCCCACGGCGCGCGCATGCGTGCGGTTGACGACGATGATCTCCGGGTCCAGGCCGGTGGGCGCGATGAGCGAGGCGATCGTGGCCGCCGTGACGGCGCCCGCGCCGATGATGCCGATGCGTGTCATATGTCTGTCTCCTCGTCCGTGAGGGGTTGATGCTGGGGCGCATCACGGTCAGAGTAGGGGATCGATTCCGATAAGTGAAGCAGAGATTTCGCAGTGCGGAGTTTAGGGTGGGTGATTCGATGGGACACTGGAGGTATGTCTGGATCGCACTGGAATCAGATGCTCCGCGATCAGTTCACCTGGCACTGGCGCCATCAGCTGCGCGAGCGACTCCAGGGGATGACTGACGAGGAATACCTCTGGGAGCCCGTCGACGACTGCTGGAGTGTGCGGCCGCGTGGCACCAGCACCGCTCCGATCGCGGCGGGGGCGGGTGATCTCCAGATCGAGTTCGCGTTTCCGCCGCCGGATCCCGCGCCCGTCACGACGATCGCCTGGCGGCTGGGGCACGTCATCGTGGGTGTCCTGGCGATGCGCAGCGCCTCCCACTTCGGCCGGACTGCGGTCGACTACGACTCCTTCGAGTACGCGGGAACGGCACAGCGGGCGCTCGAGCAGCTCGATGAGGAGGTCGACACGTGGTTGCGCGGTGTCGAGTCGCTGGGTGAGGACGGGCTGTCGCGCTCGTGCGGTGAGGCAGAGGGGCCCTTCGCCGAGGACCCGATGTCACGCCTGGTGCTGCACATCCACCGGGAGCTCATCCACCACCTGAGCGAGGTGTGCCTGCTGCGGGACCTCTACCGCGCGCGGAGCACGTGAACGGTCACTGGTTCTTCAGCTCCCCACGGGGTGCGATGACGATGCGGGGTGTCTTCTCCGGATCCATCCAGCGCAGCAGCGTCTTCGCCTGAGCGGTCGTGACGGAGACACAGCCGGCCGTCGACCCCTTCCCGTGCGTGTGGAGGAAGATCGCGGACCCCCGCTTGGGTGTGCGCTTCGGGTTGTATCCGATGACGGCCGCATAGTTGTACTGGTAGTAGTCGCTCAGCACCTCGGCGGCGTGCGCGGGGCAGCTCTTGTTCGGTGCGTCCATCCACGAGTTGTAGTGCGGAGACGTGGACCGGCCGCACCACTGGTCGTTCCGATCGACCTTCCGGTACTCGATGTCGGTTCCGGAGGGCTTGGAGTTCGTGCCGAACGCGAAGGGGATCTTGTACTGCCCCATGGGGGTCTTCCCGTCGCCCTCGACCTTGCCCGAGGCCGTCGCCAGGCCGTTGTAGCCGAACCGGGCACTGGTGAAGCGGTGGTCGCGCTTCCAGGTTCCGCTGGTGTTCAGTGCCCACAGTTCGACGGTGCCGCGGGTGGAGCTGCGGGACGCGGTGTGCGCCAGGACCAGCTGGCGGCCGCCGTCCGGCTTCACGCCGTGGGGCAGTCCCTTCCGGATGACGCCGGTGGAGATCGTGCCGCCCTGGAACTTCTGCGCCCACCGCCCGGTGGACGAGACGTAGGGGTCGCCGGTGGGGTATCCGTACTCACCCTTCTCACGCTTCGTGTCCGCCCACGTCGATGCGATCGTCCCGTAGGTGGGGTGGGCTCCGGTCTTCTTCGTCCAGTGGACGGCGCCCTTCTGGAACTTCTGGTAGCAGCCGTCCTTGATGAGAGTGCATCGGACCGAGGTGGTCGACGAGCCCAGCTTCGACGCGTGCTTCTTCGCAGCTGTCTGAATGGCCTTCTTCGCGGTCGATGACGTGGAGGAACCGGAGTCCACTCCGCCTTCCAGAGTCGGGGCGTCCGATTCGTCGATCGCACCGGCAGACAGGCCGGGGGACTGGCTCGACGATGCTGTCGTGGGTGGGGACTCGACTGCGGCGGCTGGTGGAATCGCGAGGGCAAGGGTCACTGCGGAGACGGCGGCCGCGGCTGCGACCGCCCGAATGGGGAAGTACATGCGTTCAGTATGCACGGGTGCAGGCTCGATGACTTGGATCTTCACGAGAATAGGACGTTGTGGGTTCTCCCACGGCGAGTTCACTCGCACGTCATCGACCGTGCGACGGTCGATGCATAGCGTCGTAGCCATGAGTATCCCCACGACGAACTCAGTAGTGACCCGACGCAGACTCTTCCTGACCGGCGGTGCGGGCGCCGCGGCGCTGGGGGCCACGATGGTCTTCGGTGCGAGTGCGGCCTCGGCATCGGAGCGGGACTTCAGCACATTCCGGACCACCGATGGCGATGGTGGGGAGATGACCAACCCCGCGAACCTGACCGGATGCCCGCTGGGCCGCGGAGAGGGTGAGTGACCATGGCTGTCTGGATGGGATCCCCGAACTACAACGCCGGCCGCAACGGCAGCGGCGTCGACCGCATTGTCATCCACTACATCGTCGGCACCCTCGCCGCAGCGGACGCGACGTTCGCGGACGCGGCTTCTCAGGTGAGTGCCCACTACGGCATCGGTGAAGGCGCCGTGCACCAGTACGTCAGCGAGGCCGACACCGCCTGGCACGCCGGTGACCTCGCGATGAATCGGCGCAGCATCGGCATCGAGCACTCGGCGGACCAGTCCCGTCCGCCGGAGGCCTCGACATACGCGGCGTCGGTCGAACTGTGCGCGCGCATCTGCCGCGACTACGGACTCGACCCGCGCACGCAGATCGTCGGCCACAGCGACGTCGTCTCCACCTCATGCCCCGGCACGGTCGACCTTCAGCGGATCATCGACGAGACGGCCGCGGCCATCTGACCGGACTGTTCACACAGCTGACCGGTCCCCGATGAACTGGATGGTGATCTCCGCGCTGAGGACGGCTCCGTCGACGGCGCCTGGATCCACTCGCCGCTTCAGCGGGGTCTCCCCGTACGACGTGAGCCGACTCTTCACCTGCCGCAGCTCCATCCGACCCTCATCGACTCACGTGCATGCCGCGGCAAGTTGCTGGCGAACGTGCGATGCATCTGACTGATGAACGCGTACTGCTCCTCGTTCTCGACCGCGTATCTGCGGTCATGATCGAGCTGAGTGATGAGCCGGCCGAGGAGCTGTTCGTACGTGACGACAAGGGCGTGCTGCCAGTCGTCCGTCTTTAGCGTGCGGTCAGCCTCGTGGCAGAGCAGGACGACAACGCTGCGCTTGCCGTGTGTGAGATATCCGTTGTCGCTGTGCCCGTGTCCGTCGGACGTGGCGTAGTTCTCGACGACGATCGCGGTCGTGATGCTCTCGAGCACGAGATCGGCGATGTCATCGGCGTGGCCCTGCAACGCTGCATCGTCGCCCACTCGTCGCACCGGTCCACTCGAGGCGCGTCGCGTGTTCCCGTCGCGCGCCGTGAGTGGGCCCAGTGGGGATCGAACCCACGACCCGCGGATTAAAAGTCCGCTGCTCTACCAACTGAGCTATAGGCCCACGAGGAGTCTAGCGGCACGCGATCCATCCGTCCCCCAGCCGCGTCTCCCTCCCCGCCACCGCCGCCGCGGGATAGGCTCGACACCAGCCTCACACCCGATCCGTCAGGAGCGCGTCATGGTCACCGCAGCACAGCACGTCGTCGACACACTGGCACTGAGCGGGGTGAGCCGCGTCTACGGGATCGCCGGCGACTCGCTCAACGGCTTCACGG
>DYUK01000133.1 GCA_020743695.1 Brevibacterium senegalense
CGCTCAGGCCGTCGTGAGCGTCAGACCGTCTTGAGCAGCAGCGCCCCGCAGTCGTCGCAGTCCAGCAGGCCGCCGGCCTCGAGGTTCCGGTACGTGTCCGCGCTCATCCCGGACAGCTGGTTGCCGCACGCACCGCACGCACCGGTCGTGACGAGCGCGGCGGCCGGGTAATCACCCTCCGCCCGCAGGCGCGGATGGAGAGCGGTGGGGATCCGCTCCAACAGGGCGTCGCGCTCCGCCTGGTGGGCGGTCAGCTCCCCGGCGATCCTCTCGCCCTCACCGGCGCGCTCCTGCTGGAGGTCACGCCCCTGCTGGGCGATCTCGTCCGCCCGGGTGCGCGCGGCCTCCACCTCCGTCTGCGCTGCGTCCGCGGCCTCGAGCTCCTCCATCTCCTCGAGCTCGACCTCCTCGATCGTCGACTGCAGTCCGGCGATCTCGTCCTGCAGGCTCAGCAGATCGCGGGACGTGAGACCAGTGCCGTCGTTGAGCTTCGTCTCCGTGCGGGTGACGCGTGCGCGCAGGTCGTCCGCCCGGGTCTCCGCCGCACGCGCGGCCGTCGCGTGCTCCTGGTGCGTCTGCGTATGCTGCTCCAGGGCGGCCTTCGCCTCCCCGTGCTCCTGCGCCAGCGCCCGCAGTCTCTCCAGCCGCTCCGTCTGCTTCGCCTCGTGCTGGAGCGCGCGCACCCGCCCGCTCTCCTCGATCCAGTCGCGCAGCGCCTGCGTCTGCTCGCCGGTCAGCGTCGTCTCAGCCATCGGTGTCCTCCTGTCCGATCCGCAGCGTCCACGCGTCCGTGCGCCGGGTCGAGACCGTCACGGTCACGTCCCAGCCGCTGTGCGCCGCCGAGGCCCGCAGCTGGGACGCTGCCCGGTCCAGCCACAGCGATTCGGCCGCCCAGTGCGAGATGTCGATGAGATGCGGAGTGCCGTCCCCGCGGTGGGCGGTGTCGCGCGCCTCCGTCGCCGGGTGGTGACGCAGGTCGGACGTGACGTACACCTGGGCACCGGAGGCTCGGACCTCGTCGAAGAGCCCGTCGCCGGCACCGCCGCACACGGCGACCCGCTCGACCGGGGCGTCCGGGTCCCCCGCGATGCGCACCCCGGTCGCGGTGACCGGCAGAGCGTCCGCCAGCGCCTGCGCCAGCGCGCGCACCGTCGTGGGGCGCACGGTGCCCACGCGACCGATCCCCACCCCGTCCGGCGCGCCGGCGGTGGGGGCCAGCGGCCCCTCGACCTGCGCGTCCAGAACGTCGATGAGGGCATCGGAGACCCCGCCCAGCTGGGAGTCTGCGTTCGTGTGGGCCGCGATGTGCGCGACTCCCGCCTGCAGCAGACGTGTGACCTGGCCGCCCTTGAGCGTGTCCGCGGCGACGGAGGTGACCCCGCGCAGCAGCAGCGGATGATGCGTGAGGAGGAGGTCCGCGGAGGTCTCCGCGGCCTCGGCGACGACGTCGTCCGTGGGGTCCACGGCCAGGAGGATCGCCGTGACCGGGGCGGCGGGATCACCCACCGTCAGGCCCACGGAGTCCCAGGACTCCGCGAAGGATTCCGGCCACAGATCATCGATGAGGGTGCGCACCTGCGCGAGTGTGGGGGACGCCATACACCCACCGTAGTCGACGCGGTCCCGCACCTCGGACGGCGGAGTGGCGCAGGTCACGTGGGTTCGATACGTTTCCGATCATGAGACCGATCACAGCACCCCGGCAGAGCACCATCGCGGACCTCGTCCGTCGCACCGCGCAGCGCACCCCGGACCGCGCCGCGGTCGAGTTCGGCGACCGGACGTGGACCTTCGCCCAGTGGGACACGGCGGTGACCGCACTGGCGCGGCACCTGCTGAGCCTGGGCCTGTCCCACGGCGACCGGGTGGCCGCCTACGGGAAGAACTCGGACCTGTACGCGCTCCTGTTCCTCGCCTGCGCCCGCGCCGGGCTCGTCCACGTGCCGATCAACTACCAGGTCCAGGGCGACGAGCTCGACTACTTCTTCACCGACTCCGGCGCGACCACGGTGTTCGCGGACGAGGAGTTCGCCGCACGCGTGTCCGCCACCGCGACCGGCGCCACGCTGCCGGTCCGCACGTTCGAGGACCTGCTCGACACGGTCCGGGCGACGGACACCGCACCGCAGGCGGACGACGAGTTCCCCGTCGTCGACACGGACATCGCCCAGCTGCTCTACACCTCCGGCACCACGTCCGCACCCAAGGGCGCGATCATGACGCACCGGGCGCTGCTGCACCACTACATCAGCTGCATCACCTCGCTCGACATCGTGGCGGACGACGTCTTCGTCCACGCGCTGCCGCTCTACCACTCGGCCCAGATGCACGTGTTCCTGCTGCCGGCGCTGGCGCAGGGCGCCCGCAGCATCATCGTGCCCGGACCGGTGCCGGAGCAGCTGTTCGACCTGTTCGAGACCCGCGGCATCACGTCGTTCTTCGCCGCACCCACCGTGTGGGTCGCGATCGCCAACCACCCGGAGTTCGCCACTCGCGATCTCACGAGCCTCACGAAGGGCTACTACGGCGCCTCGATCATGCCCGGCCCCATCCTGGCGCGGCTGCAGGAGGCGCTGCCGGGGATGGGGTTCTACAACGCGTTCGGGCAGTCGGAGATGGGTCCGCTCTGCACCGTCCTGCGCCCGGAGGAGCACGCGGACCACCCCGGCTCCGCGGGACGCCCGTCCCTCTTCGTCGAGACGCGCGTCGTCGATGCCTCCGGTGAGGATGTGGAACCGGGTCAGCAGGGCGAGATCCTCTACCGGTCGCCGCAGCTGTGCGAGGGCTACTGGAACAAGCCCGAGGCCACAGAGGAGGCGTTCCGCGGCGGCTGGTTCCACTCCGGCGACCTGGTGATCCAGGACGAGGAGGGCTTCATCGAGGTCGTCGACCGGGTCAAGGACGTCATCAACTCCGGCGGTGTGCTGGTCGCCTCCCGGCAGGTCGAGGACGCGATCTTCGAGCTCGATCAGGTCGCGGAGGTCGCCGTCGTCGGCATGCCGGACGACAAGTGGATCGAGGCGATCACCGCGTTCGTCGTGACGAAGGCGGCGATCGACGAGGAGACGATCGTCGCGCATGTCCGCGGTCGGCTGGCGCCGTTCAAGGTGCCCAAGGCCGTCCATTTCGTCGACGAGC
>DYUK01000134.1 GCA_020743695.1 Brevibacterium senegalense
ACTCCAGCACGTAGGCGAGGTGGTCCGGCAGCTCGTCGTCGGACACGTCGAGACCCGCCTCCCGGTAGGTCTGCTTGATCTCCAGCAGCGCCATGCCCCGCTTCCGGGTGTCACCGTTCGTGAAGTACGTGAGATAGAGGCAGCCCCGCCTGCGGGTGTCGAAGGTCTCCACGTACTCGGACCGGATGGTCTGCGGATCCGCCTCGCGCAGTCCGGCCACGGTCCGCAGCAGGTCCGCGGCGACGGGGTCCGGCAGCGTACCGGCCAGCTGCGCGATCAAGTCCAGGCGGTCGAGGACCTCATCGTCGGGATACCCGATGAGCCACGACGCCGCCAACCACGTCGCCCGCACCTGGTCGTCCGTGAGCGGCACAGCGGTCTCCAGCTGTCCGGACGCCGCCGCGGACGCGCGGGACTTCCACTTCTTGAGGAATGCGAGGGGGACGAACATGTCAGGCCCCCTGCGGATCCGGGAAGAGGCCGTCGGGCCTGCCGCGACCGTTCCAGTTGAAGAGGTTGACCCGTCCGCGCAGGCGGTCGCGGTCTCCCTCGCCGGCCAGCTTGAGACCGTTGCCCTGCAGCCCGGGCACGTCTTCCATGCCGGGGCCGCCGTCGAAGTTGAGCGGGCAGTCGGAGCCGATCCCCTCGAGGTCGTGCGCCTGCTCCGCGTGCCCGGCCGGGATCACGTACCGCTCGTCGTACTTCGCGATGGCCAGCAGCCGGTACATCTCCTCCATCGTCTGCGGGTCCAGTCCCACCGCGTGCGGGATCGACGCGTCGCCTTCCCCGCCCAGGTTGATGTCGCGCATGTACGAGCGCATCGCCGCCATCTTCCGCAGCACGTCGGAGACGATGTCGACGTCACCGGCGGTGAAGAGGTTCGCCAGGTACTCGATGGGGATCCGCAGCTCGTCGATCGCCGCGAACAGGTTGCCGGAGTCCTCGGCGTCGTAGCCGGTGTCCTTGACGACGTCGACGACCGGCGACAGCGGCGGGATGTACCAGACCATCGGCATCGTCCGGTACTCCGGATGGAGCGGCAGCGCGACCTCGTACTCCTTGATGAGCTTGTAGATCGGGGAGTTCTGCGCGCCCATGATCCAGTCGTACGGGATGCCCTCCTGCTCCGCCGCCTCCATGACCTCCGGGTCGAACGGGTCGAGGATCAGGTCCTTCTGCGCCTCGTAGAGGTCCCGGTCCTCCGGCGTCGACGCCGCCTCCGTCACTCGGTCCGCGTCGTAGAGCACGAGGCCGATGTAGCGCAGCCGGCCCACGCACGTCTCCGCGCACACGGTAGGCTCGCCGTTCTCGATCCGGGGATAGCAGAACGTGCACTTCTCCGCCTTGCCCGTCTTGTGGTTGAAGTAGATCTTCTTGTAGGGGCAGCCCGTCACGCACATCCGCCAGCCGCGGCACCGCTCCTGGTCGACCAGGACGATCCCGTCCTCCTCGCGCTTGTAGATCGCGCCGGACGGGCAGGAGGCGACGCACGACGGGTTGAGGCAGTGCTCGCAGATGCGGGGCAGGTAGAACATGAAGGTGTCCTCGAACTCGAGGCGCACCTTGTCCTCGATGCCCTTGAGCATCGGATCCTTGTCCTTGTGCGCGTACGTCCCGCCCAGGTCGTCGTCCCAGTTGCCGGACCACTGGATGTCCATCCGCTCGCCCGTCAGCAGCGACCGCGGCGGAGCGGTGGGGATGTGCTGCTGCTCCGGCGACTTGAGCAGGTTGTCGTACTCGTACGTCCAGGGCTCGTAGTAGTCCTCGATGTCGGGCATCCGGGGGTTGGAGAAGATCCGGGCGAGCTTGCCGAACTTGCCGCCGTCCTTGAGACGGAGCCTGCCCGACGGGCTGAGCGCCCACCCGCCCCGCCACTTCTCCTGGTCCTCGTACCCGCGCGGATAGCCCTGCCCGGGACGCGTCTCGACATTGTTGAACCAGACGTACTCCGTGCCCTTCCGGTTCGTCCACGCCTGCTTGCACGTGACCGAGCACGTGTGGCAGCCGATGCACTTGTCGAGGCTCATCACCATCGACATCTGCGCCATGACTCTCATCGCCGCATGCCTCCTCAGTACTCGACGTCCTGGTTCCGGCGTCGCCGGATCACGGTGACCTCGTCGCGCTGGTTGCCCGTGGGTCCGTAGTAGTTGAATGCGAAGGACAGCTGCCCGTACCCGCCCACCAGGTGGGTGGGCTTGATCATGATCCGGGTGAGCGAGTTGTGGATGCCGCCGCGCTGTCCCGTCGTCTCCGACAGCGGCACGTTGACCGTCCTCTCCTGCGCGTGGTGCATGAACGCGGTGCCCTTCGGCATCCGGTGCGAGACGATCGCGCGGGCCGCGACCGCCCCGTTCCGGTTGACCGCCTCGATCCAGTCGTTGTCCTCGATGCCCGCCGCCTGGGCGTCCTCGACGCTCATCCAGATGGTCTGGCCGCCGCGGCCCAGCGACATCATGAAGAAGTTCTCCTGGTACATCGAGTGGATCGCCCACTTGTTGTGCGGGGTGAGGTAGCGGACGGAGATCGCGGTCCCGTCCGACTCCCCCACGGCCGGCTCCCCGAACAGCGCATTCATGTCCAGCGGCGGACGGAAGGTGGGCAGGCTGTCGCCCATCTCCTGGAACCAGTCGTGGTCGATGTAGAAGTGGTATCTGCCCGTGAGCGTGTGCCAGGGCTTGAGCCTCTCCACGTTGATGGTGAACGGCGAGTAGCGGCGCCCGCCGGATTCCGACCCGGACCACTCCGGCGACGTGATGACCGGGGTGGGTGCCGCCTTCGCGTCCTCGAAGGACACCTGTTTGCCCTCGTGCTCCGCGGACAGGTCCGCGAGCTTCGTGCCGGTCCGCTCCTCGAGTGTGCGGAAGCCCTCCGTCGCCAGCAGTCCGTTCGTCGTCCCGGACAGCCCCAGGATGTAGTCCGCGGCCTGCCGGTCCGTCTCCAGCTTGGGCTGGCCCTTGCCCACCCCGTGCGTCACGACCCCGTTGAGCCGCCGCAGCCGCTCGACGTGGTGCGCCGCCTCGAACGGGATGCCGCGGGCTCCGAAGCCCTTGGTCTCCAGCAGCGGGCCGATCGACGTGTACTTCTCGTGGATGGTCGTGTAGTCCCGCTCGACCTCGACGAGGTGGGGCAGCGTGACGCCCGGGATGGGCTCCACCTCGCCCCGCTTCCAGTCCTTCACCCGCCCGTGCGGCGTGTTCACCTCGTCCGGCGAGTCGTGCTGGAGCGGCTGGGCCACGATGTCCTTCCGGGTGCCCAGGTGGGTGCGCGCCAGTTCGGAGAAGCGCTTCGCGATCGTCGCCCACGTGTCCCAGTCCGTGCGCGACTGCCACGGGGTGGAGATCGCGGGGTTGAACGTGTTGACGAACGGGTGCATGTCCGTGGTCGAGAGGTCGTGCTTCTCATACCAGGTGGCCGCCGGGAGGATGACGTCGCTGTGCAGGGTCGTCGTCGTCATCCGGAAGTCCAGCGTGAGGAGGAGGTCGATCTTCCCGATGGGGGCCTCGTCGCGCCACCGCACGTCGCGCGGGCGCACGGACTCGGGCGTCTCCTCCGCGGAGACCGTGTTGTCGACCCCCAGCAGGTGCTTGAGGAAGTACTGGTCCCCCTTCGCGGACGAGCCCAGCGTGTTCGCCCGCCACATCGACCAGATCCGCGGATAGTTGTTCTCCGCGTCCGGATCCTCGACGGCGAAGTTGATGCTGCCGTCCTTGAGCGCGTCGACCAGGTGGTCGACGCTGGAACGTCCGGCCGCTGCGGCCTCGTCCGTGATGTCGAGCGGGTTCCGGTCGAAGGTTGGGTAGTACGGTTGCCACCCCAGTCGCGTGGCCTGCGCGATCGCGTCCGCGGTCGACATGCCCGCGAAGCGCCCCTTGCCCGCCCGGGCGCTCAGGGTGTCCGCTCCGAACTGGTCGTAGCGCCACTGGTCGGTGTGCATGTACCAGTAGGTCGTCTGGGTCATCTGCCGCGGCGGGCGGGACCAGTCCAGTGCGTTCGCCAGGTGGAGCCAGCCGGTGAACGGTCGGATCTTCTCCTGGCCCACGTAGTGCGCCCACCCGCCGCCGTTGACGCCCTGCGTGCCGCACAGGGTCGTGAGGGTGAGGAAGGTCCGGTACGTCTGATCGGAGTGGAACCAGTGGTTCGTGCCCGCACCCATGAGGATCATCGAGCGGCCCTGCGAGTCCCGCGCGTTCTGCGCGAACTCGCGGCCGATCCGGGCGGCCGCCTGACCGGGCACCCCCGTGATGCGCTCCTGCCAGGCCGGCGTCCCCGGTGAGGTGGGGTCGTCGTAGCCGGTGGCCCACGTCCCGGGCAGGCCGTCCCGGCCCACCCCGTACTCCGCCAGCAGCAGATCGAACACCGTCGTGACGAGCCGGCCGCCGATCCGGCGGACGGGCACACCGCGGCGGATGGTGTCGATCTCGCCCTGTGCGGCCGTGTCGAAGCGTGCCAGATCGATCTCGACCACGGACTCGGCGGTGTCCAGCAGGGTGAGGGCGGGCCGGAGGTCGCCCAGGTCCAGATTCCACCGGCCCTTCCCGTCCTCGGAGTAGCGGTGGCCCAGTGTCCCGTTGGGGATCGCAGGCGCATCCGTCGCGGTGTCCCACAGCGCCGGCTTGAAGTCCGCGTGCGGGGTGTCCGCCTCCGGGGTGACGTCCGCGCCCAGGTCGCCGGCGACGAGGAACTTGCCGGGGGTGTACGCGCCGTCCTCACCCGCATCGAGCTCCACGAGGAACGGCAGGTCCGTGTACCGGCGGACGTAGTCGTCGAAGTACTCCGTGGTGTCCTCGACGAAGAACTCGCGGAGGATCACGTGGCCCATCGCCATCGCGAGCGCGCCGTCCGTGCCCGTGGCCGGGGCCAGCCACTCGTCCGCGAACTTCACGTTCTCCGCGTAGTCGGGTGCGATCGAGATGACCTTCTGCCCGCGGTAGCGTGCCTCCGCCATCCAGTGGGCGTCGGGGGTGCGGGTGAGCGGCACGTTCGAGCCCCACATCATGAGGTAGCTCGCGTTCCACCAGTCGCCGGACTCCGGCACGTCCGTCTGGTCGCCGAACACCTGCGGCGAGGCCGGCGGCAGGTCCGCGTACCAGTCGTAGAACGACAGCATGGAGCCGCCGATCAGCTGGTGGAAGCGGGCGCCGGAGGAGAAGGACACGGGACTCATCGCGGGGATGGGCGAGAACCCAGTCGCGCGGTCCGGGCCCACGTGCTTGACGGTGTAGACGTACGCGGCCGCGACGATCTCGACGGCTTCGTCCCAGGTGGCGCGGACCAGTCCGCCCTTGCCGCGCACGGACTTGTACCGCTTCGCCTTCTCCGGGTCCTCGACGATCGACTGCCACGCGAGCACCGGGTCGCCGCCGTGCTCCTTCTTCGCCTGCCGGAACATCCCCATGAGCGCTCCGCGCACGTACGGGTAGCGGACGCGGGTGGGCGAGTACGTGTACCAGGAGAAGGAGGCGCCGCGGGGGCAGCCGCGCGGCTCGTACTCCGGCATGTCCGGTCCGGCGCTGGGGTAGTCCGTCGCCTGGGACTCCCACGTGATGAGGCCGTCCTTGACGTACACCTGCCACGAGCACGAGCCGGTGCAGTTGACCCCGTGGGTCGACCGCACGACCCGGTCGTGCGACCAGCGGTTGCGGTAGAAGGAGTCCCCGTGGCGACCGCCCTCATAGTGCACCTCGCGGTTGTCGTCGGAGAGCTGTGCCCTCCGGTTGAAGAACCGGCGTGTGCCGATCAGCGCGTCCATGAGGGGGTTGTCGATCCCCTTCGCCTGCGGTGTCGCCGCGCGGTCGTCGATCG
>DYUK01000135.1 GCA_020743695.1 Brevibacterium senegalense
TGGCGGCCTCGGCGGGGGTCGACGTCGCAGACGTCGCCGGCTACGACGTCCACACGTTCCCCGTGCAGGAGCCGGCGGTGTTCGGCGCGCACAGCGAGTTCCTCGCGTCGCCGCGGCTCGACAACCTGGCCTCCGTGTGGGCCGGCACGAGCGCGCTGGCGCAGGTCGATCCCGCGGACCTCACGGGGATCGCGGTGCTGGCAGCGTTCGACCACGAGGAGGTGGGGTCGGAGACGCGGTCCGGTGCGAGCGGTCCGTTCCTGGCCGACGTCCTCGAGCGGATCACCGCGGGCCTGGGCGGCGATCGGACGGCCCACCTCCGGGCACTGTCCGGATCCGTGTGCGTGTCCTCCGACGCAGGGCACGCGGTGCACCCCAACTACCAGGGACACCACGACCCGGTGAACCGGCCGGTCCTGGGCGGCGGACCGCTGCTGAAGATCAACGCCCAGCAGCGCTACGCGACGGACGCGGTGGGGACCGCCGTGTGGGCGCGGGCGTGCCGCGACGCCGGGGTGCGCTTCCAGGAGTTCGTCTCGAACAACACGATCCCGTGCGGGTCGACGATCGGCCCGCTCACCGCGACGCGACTGGGCATGACGACGGTGGATGTGGGGCCGGCGCTGTGGTCGATGCACTCGGCGCGCGAGATGTGTGCGCTGTCCGACCTGGCCGACCTCCGCGCGGCACTCGCCCGGTTCCTGGCGAGCTGAGGGGGCGCGGCACGAGCCGCAGGACGGCTGGTGTCCCCCGACTGCTCACCCTCCTCTCGCCGAGGCAAGGGCTGCCGGTTCGCGAGGAGGGTGCGCGCGGGGACCTGCCGAGTGCATCACCCTTGCCTCGGCGACAGGGCCGTCAGGGGGTCCGTCGACGATGCGGGGTGGTCGCGCCTCAGAAGTCCGTGGGCGAGGTGCCCGGCGCTCCGCCGGTGCCCTGCTGGGACTCCTTCGCCGCCTGCTCCTCGGCCATCTTCTTCTGCTGCTCAGCGACCTTCGCGTGCACGTCCTCCATGTCGAGGCCGCGCACGCCGGTGATGAGCTCCTCCAGCTGCGGGGCGGGCAGGGCGCCGGCCTGACGGAAGACGCCCACGCCTTCGCGGAAGACCATGAGGGTGGGGATCGAGGAGATGCCGAACGCGGCGGCCATCTGCTGCTGGTCCTCCGTGTCGACCTTGCCGAAGGCGATGTCCGAGTGCTGCTCCGAGGCCTGCTCGAAAACCGGGGCGAAGCTCTTGCAGGGGCCGCACCAGTCGGCCCAGAAGTCGAGGATGACGATGTCGTTGTCTGCGATGGTGGACTGCAGGTTCTCTGACGTGATCGTGTGCGTGCTCATCCCGTCACGCTATCCGACAGTCCGGCGTCCGCGACAGGAGCAAGCTCACTCCGTCTGCAACTCACTCCGTCCGCTGCGCGTCGCTCTCCGCGTCCGGCGCAGCCGCGTCCAGCTCCGCCTCCGCCAGCACCCACCCCAGCGATCGGGTCGCCTGCTGCAGGGCCGGCAGCACGGAGGCGAGGAGGACGGCGCGCAGCTGTCGCAGGTCCGCGGCGTCGGCGCGGTCCGCGTCGTCCGCTTTCTGGCCACCGATGGTCTCGTCACCGGCTGTCTCATCCGCCAGCCGCAGCGCCTCGATGAGGGCCGCCCGTCCGGACGGCGTCGAGTCGTCCAACGGGTCCGAGCCCCGCACCGGCACGATCCCGTCACCGTGCGCGTCGAGCAGGCTCGCCCCGGCCCACGGGTCCGCGTCGCTGGACGCCTCCGTTCCCGAGGCCCCTTGCCCCGCCGCGTCCGTCTCACCCGACTGGACCACTGGCTCCGTTGCGTTCGCTTCAGGTCCCTCTGAAGTCGTCGCACCCGGCTGGTCGGCCGGCTCCTCCGCCTCGTCTTGCCGGACCGGGAAGATGACGAAGCCCAGCGCCTCGCGCAGGAGGGAGTCGAACATCTCCGACTCCCCCACCGCGTGCGCCGCGATCGCCAGCTGCGCGACATCCGCCAGGGTCGCCTGGCCGGGACCGGCGACGCCGTTCGTGCTGCTGCGGACGACGCGGGCGCCGGGGTGACCCAGCGCGTCTGCACCGCCAGGGGTTCCCGATGTATCACCGCGGTTCGATGCGAGGACCGCGTCGAAGGCGCGTCGCGCTGCGGCGGTGAGCCGCTCATCGTCCAGGACGCGGCCGGCCCGGGCGAGCGCGGTGATGGCGAGCGCGTTCCACTCGGTCACGAGCTTGTCGTCGCGCTGCGGCAGGGGCCTATCCGCCCGCCTGCGGGCGAGCTCGTCGCGGGCGGCGACCGCCTGGGACGTCTCCCACGGCGCAACGTCACCGGACTCCCCCTCCCCGTGCACCCAGTCCGCGAGCGCGGGGAGACCCACCGCGAAGGGCCGGTCCGGATGCGCGGCCTCGACCGGGCCCAGGGGCTGGAACGGGGCGGGCACCCCGTCTGCGGTCTCGAGGTAGTAGGCCCCCTCGGTGCGCTCACCGGCGTCGTCCACGGAATCCGCGTCCAGCCCCGAGGCGAAGCCGCCGTCCGGCAGCTGCATCCGCTCCAGCAGGAACGCGGCGGTCTCCGTCGCCTCGCGGTGCGCCAGCCGGGCGTATCGGGATGTCGGGTCCCAGCGGCGCTCCGTCTCCAGCCAGTCGACGGTCGCCCGCAGGTACTGCGCGTTGTCGAAGAGCATCTTCTCGAAGTGGGGGATGTGCCACTGCGCGTCGACGCTGTAGCGGGAGATCCCGCCGTCCACGTGGTCCCGGATCCCCCCGGCGGCGATCCCCGCGATGGTGCGGCGGACGGCCTCCAGGTCCGCGGCCTCGGGCGAGGTGCCCAGCCGTGCGTGCCGGCGCAGCAGGTGGACGATGCTCAGCAGCGGCGGGAACTTGGGCGTCTGCCCGAAGCCGCCCCAGCGGCGGTCCTGGGCGGCGAGGAGGTTCTCGGCCGCGGCTGTCAGGGTGTCGTCGTCGATCTGCGGGGTGGGGGCCTCGGCGGGCAGTCCCAGCGACAGATCGGGGAGGCGGATGAGGCTCTGCGCCAGCTGGGAGGCGATCTGCTCCGCCTTCTGCCGATCGTCGCGCCATGTGCGCGCGATCGTCGTGATCACCTGCGACAGGCTGGGCATGCCGTCGCGCGGCTGGGGCGGGAAGTAGGTGCCGGCGAAGAACGGACGGCTGTCCGGGGTCGTGAAGACGGTGAGCGGCCACCCGCCCTGTCCGCGCATCGCCAGCAGGGCGTCCATGTAGAAACCGTCGACGGCGGGCAGCTCCTCACGGTCGACCTTGATCGCGACGACGGACTCGTTCGCCAGGGCGCCCAGCTGGGGTTCGGAGAAGGACTCGCGGGCCATGACGTGGCACCAGTGGCAGGTCGCATAGCCGATGCTCACGAGGACGGGGACGTCGCGGCGGGCGGCCTCCTCGAACGCCTCGGGCCCCCAGACATGCCAGTCGATCGGGTTGTCCGCGTGCTGGTTGAGGTACGGGCTGGTCGCGTGAGCGAGGTGGTTGGCCATCGTCTGCCTCCTGCAGGAGCGGGTCGACGTCTGCGTCACCTCCACTGTCTCATCACGGTGACATGTGAAGAACCTCAAGAAGATTCAACACGCCCGCAGGACATGCACACCGATGCGACAGATGAGAATCCATAGCCGACAGCATCGAACGACTCTCCCCTCACGGCCGCCTGCGCGGACTAGGCTGATTCCCATGAGCGACGTCCCGCATTCCCCTTCCCCGCAGCCCCACCCGGCCCCGCACGACCCCGCACCGACGCAGGCCGCGCTGCAACAGGCGGCCCAGGTGCAGGCTGCGGCGCGAGGCCCCGTCGCGCCACTGCCGGGCCTTCCCTTCACCTCGTCCTACCGCACGCCCCGCCGCGGCTGGTGGCGCGGCCTCGTCAGCACCGTCCTCGTCATCGTGGCGATCCTGACGTTCTCCTTCATCCTGAGCTTCGTCGCGATCGCGGTCGACCTGGCCCTGGGCAATGCGGACACGGACGCTCTCATGGAGGGGCAGGTGTCCATGTCGCCGACGCTGCTCGCCGCGACCAACGTGAGCCTCCTGGCTTCCGCGGTCGTCGCGTTCCTCGCCCACCGCTTCCTCATCGGTCTGCGCTGGGGCCACTTCCACTCCGTCGTCGGCCGGTTCCGCTGGTCGTGGCTGGCACTCGCGGCCGCGGTCGTCGTGCCGATCTACCTGCTGTTCGCCGCGGCGAGCTTCCTCGATCCCGCGTATCAGAACCTTCGGATCGACGGCACCGTCGTCGCTTTCGCGGTCATCATCATCCTCACGACCCCGCTCCAGGCCGCCGCCGAGGAGTACATGTTCCGCGGCGTCGTGCAGCGCTCCGCCGGCAGCTGGGTCCGCTCACCGCGCTGGTCCTTCGTCGTCGGCACGGCCGTGAGCGCCCCGCTGTTCGCCGTCTTCCACTTCGCCCAGGATCCGTGGCTCATCCTCTACTACCTGGGCTTCGGCGTCCTGCTCTCGATCCTCACGCAGCGGACCGGCGGACTTGAGGCCGCCATCGCCATCCACATCGCGAACAACCTCTTCCTGCTGCTGGTGGCCGCGCTGGCCGGGGAGATGACGGAGGGCTTCGACCGCTCCGCCGGCCAGGGCGGCCCCTTCATGCTGGTGCCGCTCGTGCTCCTCGCCATCGTGGTCGTCGTCCTCTCGCTGCTGGGCAAGCGCCGGAAGCTGGAGACCACCACCGCCGAGGCCGCGCCCGCCCAGTCAGCACCCACCCACGCCGCACCCGCCCAGGGCGCACCCACAGCGATCGCCCCCTCTGAGGTCGCACCCGGTAAGGTCGACCTCACCAACCCTGGACAGCACTCGGATCAGTGAGTGCATACTCACTGGTAGACCACTTCGATCCGCAGTAAACTAGAATCACTCAAGAAAACGAGGCGCTCACGAACATCGGGACGCGGACCTCGGCACGAACCTGAGGAGGGACGACCATGAACAACCTTCATCGTGAACTCGCACCCCTGTCCGACGCCGCCTGGGCTGATCTGGAGGACGAGGTCAAGCAGACCTTCCGCCGGCACATCGCGGGCCGCCGGTTCGTCGAGATGCCCGAGCCGCGCGGCTACGAGTTCTCCTCGCTCACCACCGGACGCGTGAAGGAGTCGGGCACGGACGTCGACGGCGTGCGCGGCCGCACCCGCGTCGTCCTCCCGGTCATCGAGCTGCGCGTGCCGTTCTCCGTCGATCGCGACGAGGTCGACAGCGTCGCCCGCGGTGCGGTGGACGCAGACTGGGATCCCGCGAAGGACGCCGCGATGCGCCTGGCGAAGGCGGAGGACAACGCGGTGCTGAGCGGGTCCGCGGACGGCGTAGGCCTCGCCGGCATCATCGCCGCCAGCCCGCACAAGCCCATCCAGCTGCAGCCGGACATCAAGGACCTCACGTCGTCGGTCGCCGAGGCCATCACGGCCCTGCGCCTCGACGGTGTCGCCGGCCCCTACAACCTGCTGCTGTCGGCCGAGCTCTACACCCAGCTGGCCGAGTCGGCGGACGAGGGCAACCCCGTCTCCGCCCACATCCAGCGCATCCTGGGTGAGGGTCGCGTCATCTGGGCGCCGGCGATCGACGGCGCCCTGGTCGTCTCCCAGCGCGGCGGCGACTACGAGCTGCACATCGGCCAGGACGTCTCCATCGGCTACGACTCGCACGATGCCCAGAAGGTGAACCTGTACCTGCAGGAGACCTTCACCTTCCGCGTCGCCAGCGCCGAGGCCGCGGTCCACCTGGCGCCCTGAGTCGCCACACCGCGGTGGTCGCCTGAGGCGGCCTGAGCCAACTGGTTGAGGTCACTTCAGCCGGCCGCCTGGCCACCAGACGCCGAAAAGACAGCGGGAGTCGCAATATGCATGTGTATGGACATGCAGATTGCGACTCCCGCTGTCTTTTCAGTGGGGTGGCGCGTCAGCGCACGTCGCCCACCAGGACGTGCGTGGAGTTGGGGAAGCGGTAGAAGCCGTCGACCGCGTACTGCTCGAAGATCCGCTGCAGGTCCTCGATGAGCGGCTCGCGGGCCGGGTCGCCCTCCTTGGGCGCGAAGGACAGCGACAGGTGGCGCTCGCGGAACGTGTCCCACGTGATGAGTTCGTCGTTGTCGTACTCGAGCCGCTCGTAGTGCGATCCGCCGTAGAACCGCGCCAGCTCCACGTCCGTCACCTTCTCTGCGAGGGTGAGTCCGGTGAAGCCGCCCACGCGGGCGCGGAACGCCTCGATGACCGCGTCGACGGAGGGCTCCTCCGCGCGGCGGAAGTTCCAGATGAGCGCCACCTGACCGCCCGGCACCAGGATGCGCCGGCACTCCGCCCGGAACGCGTCGACATCGAACCAGTGGAAGGCCTGCGCGACGGTCACCAGCGAGATCGTCCCCGCGTCCAGTCCGGTGGACTCGGCCGGAGCGCCCACGACGCTCAGTCCGTCCGCTTCTCCGATCGTCGCGGTGAGGGCCGCGCGCATATCGTCGTTGGGCTCGACGGCGGTGACGCCCCAGTCGCGGCGCAGCAGCTCTGCGGTGAGCTTGCCCGTGCCGGCGCCGATATCCGCGACGACCGGCCGCGCACCCGGGGCCGCCGGATCCTCGCCCATCCGGCTGGCCACCCGCTGGACCAGCATGTCCAGCAGTGCGGCAGGATATCCGGGTCGACTGCGCGCATAGATCGCACCCAGTCCCGTGAACTTCCCGGTGTTGTCGGCAGTCCCGTTCTGCGTCGTCGCATCGGTCATCGGTGGTCGCCCTCTCGTATCACGACCACCATCATGGACCAGATCGTTGAGACTTGGAGCACTTGTCCGCAGTCCGATCATCGGACCCAGTCCCCCAGCGCCTGACCCAGCACAGCCGTCCCGCATCGTCGCCGGGCAGTGCCGTCAGTCGGTCAGACCCCCACGCCGCCCAGGAACAGGCGGGTCGTGAGCGGGAAGCGCACCACGTCGTCCTCGCGGTGATCATCGAACAGCCGGCGCAGATCCGCGACCAGCGGAGCGTAGGCGGGATCGCCCTCGCGCGGCGCGTAGGTCGCGGACAAATTGCGGCCCAGGAACTCATCGACCGTGAGCATCTGGTCGTGGGCGAACTCGCGGTACTCGAATCCGTCGGGCTCGAAGAACTCGTCGAACTCCTCCGCACTCACCTTGTGGTCGCCGCTGAACCCCGGGAAATCGGAGATGTGGCGACGGAACACGTCTGCAGTGGCCTGCGTGAAGTCGCTGTCGCGCCTGCGCGAGTTCCACAGGAGCGCGACCTGTCCACCCGGCTTGAGCACGCGGCGGCACTCGGCCCGGAAGCGCTGCTGGTCGAACCAGTGGAACGACTGCCCGGCGGTGATGAGGTTCATGGACGCATCGGGCAGCGTCGAGTCCTCAGCGGTCGCCTGCACCGCGGTCAGGAGGCTGGTGGTCGCGGACTTCGCCTCGAGCACCTGGAACATGTCCGGGTTGGGCTCGATCGCGACGGTGCGGATGCCCTCGTAGACCAGTTCCTCCGACAGCTTGCCGGTGCCGGCGCCCACATCCGCCACGTGGCACGAGGTGCCCAGTCGCAGTGTGTCGGCCAGCCAGCTCAGGCACTCCGCCGGGTAGCCCGGCCGGAACCTGTCGTAGATCCGCGCCAGTCCGGTGAAGCGCGTCGTCGAGTCCTGCGGCACTGCGGTCGCTTTCATCGTGGAGTCCTCCCTGCCGGTCGCCGCGAACATCGGCGAGCAGGTCTGACGATGAAGACGGCGGTCGGGTCGGTCCGTGGACGCACCGCCCCGGTCGTCACTTTCGAGAGTACCTAGAGAATCGCATGAAGAACGCCTGAAACCATGATGGATACCTCACACCCGCGGCAGGCACATCACACCGCACCTGACCTTGCCTCCCTCTCCCCACGGCCCGTAGCCTTGTCCGCATGATGTTGCACGGACGGCTCCGCACCCGCCGCTGACGGCGGACGCGACCCGGTTCTCACACCCCTCTCCTCCGCTGTCGGACGCATTCCATCCGACCGGCACCGTCAGCGTGCCCGCATCCAGGAGGATCCGTGCCCCGCACATCTCCCCTCTCGTCTGCCCCGCAGACCCCCACGACCACTCTGAACACCCCCGCCGGCGACCGTGCGCACCTGCGCGCCCGCGGCATCCACCACTCCCCCGGATCGCGACCGCTCCTCACGGACGTCGACGTGACCGTGTCCGCGACGACGAAGCTGGCGGTCGTGGGCGAGAACGGCAGCGGCAAGACGACGCTTCTGCGCATCCTCACCGGTCGCCTCACCCCGGATGCCGGCACCGTCGAGCGCGCCGGCACGATCGCGATCGCGGATCAGGAGTTGCCCGCACCCGCCCGCACGACCGTGGGCGACCTGGTCGACGCGGCGATCCGCCCGGCCCTCTCCGCGCTGGCCGCCTTCGACGAGGCCGCCGCCGCGCTCGCGACGGAATCCCCCGGCGCCCAGGACGCCTACTCCCGCGCCCTCGACCGATGCATCCAGCTCGACGCGTGGGATGCGCAGCGACGGGTCGACATCGCCCTCGAGTCCCTGGGGGCGGTCACGGATCGTTCGCGCCCGCTGGCCCACCTGTCCGTGGGGCAGCGGTACCGCGTGCGGCTGGCCTGCGTCCTGGGCGCGCAGCCGGAGCTGCTGGTCCTCGACGAGCCCACGAACCACCTCGACGCCGCCGGCCTCGACTTCCTCACCGCCACCCTGTCCGCCCGCTCGGGCGGTCTGCTGCTCGTCTCCCACGACGCGGCCCTGCTGGCGGACACCGCCCACGAGTTCCTCGACCTCGACCCCACCTCCGACGGACGGCCCCGGCTGCACGGCGGCGGCTGGGACGGCTGGCGGACCGGCCGCGCCCGCGACCGCGAGGCCTGGCAGGCCGCGTACGACGACCAGCAGGCCCAGCACCGGCGCCTCCAGGAGGCCGTCGATCAGGCGCGCGGTCGCCTGTCCACGGGCTGGCGGCCGGACAAGGGCACCCACAAGCACCAGCGGCAGTCGCGTGCGCCCGGTGTCGTGCAGGCGCTGCACCGCCGCGAGGACGAGCTGCGCCGGCACGCCCTGACCGTGCCCCCGCCCCCGCCGCGGCTGTCCGTGCCGACCGGCACCACCCAGCCCGGTGCCCCGCTGCTCACCGCCGCCGAGGTCGCGGTCACCGACCGCTCCCCGCATCCGGTGACCGTCCGGCTGGCCGGCGGTGACCGGCTGCTGGTGGTCGGACCCAACGGCGCAGGCAAGTCGACGCTGCTCGCGATGCTGGCGGGCGGCCTCGGGCCCGATGCGGGGTCGGTGCGCCGGCACGGCGCCGTGAGCGTCGCGCATGTGCGGCAGGAGGACGAGCCCGAGCCCGGCGACGACCCGCGCGACCACCGCTCGCCGGGGCAGCTGCGCAGGCGGCGGCTGACGCGGGCACTCGCGGAGGAACCGGACGTGCTCCTGCTGGACGAGCCGACCAATCACCTGTCGATGGCGCTGGTCGACGATCTGCTGGCGGGCCTCGAGTCCGCGAGCGGCGCCGTCGTCGTCGCGACCCACGACCGGCAGGTGCTGCGGCGCCTGGCGGACTGGCCGCGACTGGATCTGGGCGCGTCCTCTTGCGGATCCCAGGATGCGAGCGCCACCATGTGAGCATGGTCACTCGCGCACAGCACCTCCCGATGCCGCCGATCAACGCGCACGTGTCCTCGCTGGGCGGCTCCCCCATCCGTGCGCTGCTGGCGCTGGCGCAGGATCCGAACGTCATCAGCTTCGGCGGAGGGGCGCCGGCCAGCGAGAGTTTCGACGTCGAGGGGATCGGCAAGTCGTACCAACGGGTGCTGGAGGAGCACGGGGCCCGCGCGCTCCAGTACTCGTCGACGGAGGGCGAACCGGAGCTGCGCGAGGCGATCGCAGCGCGGATGACGCACAACGGGCTGCACTCGGAGGCGGACGACGTGCTCATCACGTCCGGCTCTCAGCAGGGCCTGGGACTCGTCGGACAGGTGATCCTCGATCCGGACTCGATCGTCCTGACGGAGAACCCCACGTTCGTGTCCGCCCTGCAGGCGTTCGCCCTGTCGCGCGCCCAGTTCCGGCCCGTCGACACGGATTCCGGCGGACTGGTGCCGGAGGCGCTGGAGGCGGCGATCCTGCAGTACCAGCCGCGGGCGATCTACCTCATCCCCACATTCCACAACCCCACGGGCGTGACGATGCCGGAGTCCCGCCGGCGCGAGGTCGCGGACATCCTGGCCCGCTACAACATCTGGCTCATCGAGGACGACCCGTACTCGGAGCTGCGCTACGACGAGTGGACGATGACCCCAATCAGCGCGGACCCGCGGCTGCGGCACAAGTCGCTGTACCTGGGCACGCTGTCGAAGGTGCTGGCCCCGGGTCTGCGGATCGGGTGGATCCGCGGGCCGCAGGAGGTGCTCGACACGCTCGCGACGACGAAGCAGGGCACGTCGCTGCAGACGTCGACGATCGACCAGCTGGCGGCGGTCGACTGGCTCACCCACAACGACCTGGACGCGAAGCTGGTACCGGTGCGCGCGGAGTACCGGCGCCGCCGCGACGCGATGGTGGCCGGGCTCGATGCGGTCCTGCCCGACGGGTACACGCTCAACACCCCCATGGGCGGCATGTTCCTGTGGGCCAACCTGCCGGAGGGCTTCGACGCGAACGAGTCGATCACCGACGCCGTCCAGGCCGGTGTCGTGTACATCCCCGGTGCGCAGTTCTACGTCGAGGATCCGCGCCCGTCGACCATCCGCCTGAGCTTCGTCTCCAACCCCGTCGAGACGATCGCGGAGGGCCTGGAGCGGCTGGGGACGCTCTTCCGCTGACCCCGCCGAGGCCGTGGCCGGCTCCCGCGGCAGCGGCCCGGTTCCCGGGTCACCGGGCCGGTTCCGCCCCGGACCGCCGCGGGAGTGACAGACTGTGGCCGTACTGCCGTGCGCGCGGTCTGAGCCGCGCCCCTCCGACCCCCTCCGGGAAGGTTCCTCCGATGGAAGCGTTCAACTCCTTCATCACCAGTGTCGACGGGTTCTTGGGCTACGTGCTCGTGGCCGTCCTCGTCCCCGTCGGCCTGTACCTGACGATCCGGACCGGCGTCGTCCAGCTGCGGCTGCTGCCGGAGATGCTCCGGCTGATCCGCGAACCTGCGGGCCACGATGCGGACGGGAACAAGCAGATCTCGCCGTTCCGGGCCTTCTGCATCTCCGCCGCCAGCCGTGTGGGCACCGCGAACATCACCGGCGTCGCGCTGGCGATCAGCATCGGCGGCCCCGGCGCGGTCTTCTGGATGTGGGTGACCGCGGTGGTGGGCGGCGCGACCGCGTTCGCGGAGTCCGCCCTGGGCCAGCTCTACAAGGTCAAGGACGGCGCCGCCTTCCGCGGCGGCCCCGCGTACTACATCACGAAGGGGCTGAATGCCCCTGCGGTCGGCGCGCTCTTCGCGGTCATCGTCGCGGTCGTCTACGGCATCGTCTTCAACACCGTCCAGTCGAACTCGATCACGGACTCGCTGGCGGCGAGCTTCGGCACGGAGGCCTCCGGCAGCGGCTTCTCGATCATCGTGGGCCTCATCATCGCGGTGGCCGCCGGCATCATCTTCGTGGGCGGCGTGCAGCGCATCTCCGCGATCGCTGCCGTCATCGTGCCGGTCATGGCCGTCCTCTACCTGATCCTGGGCATCATCGTCGTGATCCTCAACATCGGCGCCGTCCCCGCGATGCTGGGCACGATCGTGACGGACGCCCTGGGCTTCCAGTCGATCGCCGGCGCGGCACTGGGCACGATCATGATGGAGGGCATCCGCCGCGGCCTGTTCTCCAACGAGGCCGGCATCGGCTCCGTCCCCAACGCCGCCGCGACCTCGTCCGCCTCGCACCCGGCGAAGCAGGGACTGGTGCAGTCGCTGGGCGTCTACTTCGACACGCTCCTCGTCTGCACGATCACGGGCTTCATCGTCCTGCTGTCGAACCCGGAGTACGGCACCCCACAGGGATCGCAGCTCACGCAGACGGCACTCGCGATGCAGGTGGGCGAGTGGGGCGTGCACTTCCTCAGCGTCGCCATCTTCTTCTTCGCCTTCAGCTCGATCCTGGGCAACTACTACTACGGCGAGACGAACATCGAGTACCTCACGCGGAAGAAGGGAGCGCTGACGATCTACCGCCTCATTGTGGTGCTTGCCGTCTTCGGCGGAGCCGTCGTCGCGCTCGACGCGGTATGGACCGCCGCGAACATCGCAATGGCGGTCATGGCCTTCATCAACCTCATCGCGGTCCTGCTGCTGAGCCCCGTCGTCCTGCGGATCCTGCGCGACTACCAGGAGCAGCGTCGGGCCGGGAAGGAGCCGCTGTTCCACCGCGACCGGATGTCTGACCTCCCGGGCATCGACGCGTGGGACGGCACGGACGAGGTGACGCAGCCGGAGTTCTGGGAGAAGCACCGCGCCCGCAAGTCCTGACCCTTGGGGGCACAACCCTGTCGGAGCGCGGTCCGTCGAGGTGCGGCGCGTGCCGCTTCGCCGCGTCAGACGAGGCCCAGGGCCTCCGCAACCCGTGCGACCTCGGCACGGGCGACGGGATCGAGACCCAGCAGCGGCCTCGGCAGCGTCGGCGCAGTCGTGAGTCCGCACAGCTCCGCGAGCGCGGCGACCACGCGCAGGCTTCCGCCGTGCGCCGCGAACAGGTCCCACAGCGGCGACAGGCGGTCGGAGGCGCGTTCCGCCGCGTCGTGATCGCCTCGCTGCGCGGGGTCGAAGATCGTCCGGGCGGTCTGCGGAACGGTCCCGGCGATGACGGAGTACCAGGCGTCGCACCCGGCCTGCAGCCCGCGGGCCGCGTGCGCGTCTCCGGACACCCCGATCGTCACGTGGGCGGGGATGCGCGCGCGGATCTCCGCGACTCGGCGGACGGCTGCATCCGCACCGGTGGGGACACCGGGGATCTTGATCGAGGCCACCCCGGGGAGCGCTGCGATCGCCGCGTAGAGGTCGTCGTCGAAGGTGACGCCGGTGACGGTGGGGTTGTCGTAGACCGCCAGCGGAACGGACAGGTCCCGGGCCGCGTCCTCGTAGAGCGCGTACACCTCGTCGCGGGTGAGCGGGTGGTAGGACATCGGTGCCAGGAGGACACCCGCGGCGCCGGCCTGCTGCGCGTCGTCGATGTGCTGCCGGACGTCGCGGGTGCTCAGCGCCCCGACCCCCGCGATGACCGGAACCTCACCGGCGTGCTGGACGGTGGTGCGGATGACGGCGCTGCGCTCCTCCCGCGTGAAGTAGGCGTAGAGCCCGGTCGACCCCAGTGCGGTGATCGAGTCGGCCCCCGCATCGCGGAGGTGCGCCACGATGCGGGCGCAGGCCTCGAGGTCAATGCGGTCGTCGACGACGGGGGTCAGGGGGAAAGCACTCAGTCCGGTGAACACGGGCGGGACTCCTTGTCCGATATCGCTCAGTCCGCACAGCATAGACGGTGCTATTTTTGTCCTATGCCATATTCCGATGATGGGTCTGTGAACCACGCCGACTACGCCCCGGCGACGACCGTCGACGAGTTCCGGGATCGCCTCGCGCAGGTGCACCGGCGGATCGAGGCCGCAGCGCAGCGAGCGGGCCGCGATCCGCAGGACGTGCGCCTGCTGCCCGTCAGCAAGACGGTCCCCGAGGACCGCATCCGGCTCGCGGTGGAGGCGGGCTGCACGCAGCTGGGCGAGAACAAGGTGCAGGAGGCGACGCGGAAGGCGCAGAACCTCGCGGACCTGGGTGTGCAGTGGTCCGTCATCGGCCATCTGCAGACGAACAAGGCGCGCGACGTCGCCGCGCACGCCTCGGAGTTCCAGGCGCTGGACCGTCTGCGCGCCGCGGCGGCCCTCGACCGCCGCCTGCAGGCGGCCGGGCGCAGTCTCGACGTGCACGTGCAGGTCAACACCTCCGGCGAGGACTCGAAGTACGGCCTCCCGCCCGAGGAGGTGCCGGCATTCCTCGCAGAGCTGCCCGCCTTCACCGCACTGCGCGTGCGCGGGTTCATGACGCTCGCGACCCTCACGACGGACGCGGGTGATGTCCGCGCGTGCTTCCGGCTCCTGCGGACGATCCGCGATCGGGCCCGCGAGCAGGACCCGGACCTCATCGGCCCCGGCGAGCTGTCGATGGGCATGTCCGGCGACTTCGAGATCGCGGTCGAGGAGGGCGCGGAGTGCGTGCGCGTGGGCCAGGCGATCTTCGGCTCCCGCTCCACACCGGATTCCCACTACTGGCCGACGACGTAACGTCGATCACAACCCTTGTAATTCAACTTTCAACTATCTACGCTGGAGTCATCACCGCACGACGACCCTCTGGAGTCACCATGAGCACCGCCCCCACTCTCGACCGGACCCTCAACCCCGCCACGACCATGGGCGCCGTCACGCTGCACGTGGGCGACCTGGAGACGATGAGCGCGTACTACGCGAACGCGCTGGCCCTCACCCCCATCGAGGAGCGCAGCCAGGGCCGCGACGTCGTGCGCGTGCTGGGACGCGGCGACGTCCCCCTCATCCGCCTCGTCAAGACCGCGGGCCTGCCCGGTGTCGACCACTCGCAGGCCGGCCTGTTCCACACCGCCTTCCTCTTCGAGAACGAGGCCTCGCTGGCCGCAACTGTCGCCCGCGCCGCGCAGCACCCGGCCAGCCGGTTCGTGGGCTCCAGCGATCACCTGGTGAGCGAGGCCTTCTACTTCACGGACCCGGAGGGCAACGGCATCGAGCTCTACCGCGATCGCCCGCGCTCCGCATGGACCTACCAGGCCAACGGTGAGGTCGAGATGGTCTCGATCTTCCTCGACCCCAACGCCTACCTGCAGAAGCACCTGACCGAGGAGGCGCTCACCAACACGGAGGACCACGCGGGCATCATCGGCCACGTCCACCTGCAGGTGGGCGACATCGCGCGGGCCCGCGACTTCTACGTGGACTCGCTGGGCTTCGAGACGATGCTGGGCTCCCACCCGGGTGCGCTCTTCGCGTCCGCCGGCGGCTACCACCACCACGTCGCGATGAACACGTGGAACAGCCGCGGTGCGGGACCGCGCGCCGCCACCCTGGGGCTGGGCGATGTGTCGATCACCGTGCCCGCGCGCGACGACCTCGACTCGGTCGCGTCGCGCCTGACCGCCGCGGGGCTGCAGAGCGCGGACGACGGCGATCGCCTCACCGTCCGCGACCCGTGGGGCACCCACGTGACCGTCGCCCTGCCCGGCACCCTCACGACGGAGTCCCTGCTGGAGCGCTGAGCGCCCGCAGTCTCCAGGACTGCCGCAGTCTCTGGAGAAGAGGGGCGGGACCGGTCGAACACCGGTCCCGCCCCTCTGTCGTCGCCCCTCCCGTCAGGACGTGCCCGTCAGGAGGCGCCCATCAGCACTCCACGACGTTGACGGCCAGGCCGCCCATCGCGGTCTCCTTGTACTTGTCGCTCATGTCGGCGCCGGTGGCCTTCATCGTCGCGATGACCTCGTCGAGGCTCACGAAGTGCTCGCCGTCGCCCCACAGCGCCATCCTCGCCGCGTTGATCGACTTGCCCGCTCCGATCGCGTTCCGCTCGATGCACGGCACCTGCACCAGACCGGCGATCGGGTCGCACGTGAGGCCCAGGTTGTGCTCCATCGCGATCTCCGCCGCGTTCTCCACCTGCTCGACGGTCCCGCCCAGCACCTGGGCCAGCCCGCCGGCCGCCATCGACGACGCGGAGCCCACCTCGCCCTGGCAGCCCACCTCCGCACCGGAGATCGAGGCGCCCTCCTTGTAGAGCACGCCGATCGCGCCGGCGGTCAGCAGGAAGCGCACCGTCGCCTCCGCACGCGACTCGTCACCGCCGTCCACGACCCAGTCGACGTAGTGGAGCGCGTAGTGCAGCACCGCCGGGATGATGCCGGCGGCCCCGTTCGTGGGTGCGGTGACGACCCGGCCGCCACTCGCGTTCTCCTCGTTGATGGCCAGCGCGATGAGGTTGACCCACTCCTGGTAGTAGCGCGGATCGCGATCCGGGTCCTCCTCCTTGAGCCGCAGGAACCAGTCGTGCGCGCGCCGACGCACCTTCAGGCCGCCCGGCAGATGGCCGGAGCGGTCCAGACTGTTCGCCGAGCACTCCTCCATCACCCGCGCGATGTGCAGGAGGCCCTCCCGCACCTCCGCCTCCGTCCGGCCGGCGCCCAGCTCGTTCGCCAGCATGATCTCCCAGATCGCCAGCCCCTCCTCCCGCGCGATCCGCAGGAGGTCGTCGCCGGAGCGGAAGTCGTACGGGGTCGCGGGCTCCCGCGCGGTATCGCCCGCAGCCGTGCCCAGCACCGCCTGCTCCTCATCCGACTGGGTGACCACGAAGCCGCCGCCCACGGAGTAGTAGATCTCGTGCGCGAGCTCCTCACCCGTCGCACTGCGCGCCCGCAGCTCGAGCGCGTTCGTGTGCCGCTCCAGGACGGTGAGCGGCCGCTGCCGCATGTCTGCGACGGTGAACGGGATCTCGACGCGATCGCCGAACCGGACGATGCCGGTCTCCGTCATCCGCGCGGACCGCTCGTCCACCTCGTCGGGCAGCACCTGGTCGGGTTGGCATCCCTCGAGTCCCAGCAGGATCGCATCGAAGGTGCCGTGGCCCCGGCCGGTCGCCGCCAGCGAGCCGTACACGTCGACCTCGAGGGCGCGGACCTCCCCGATCCGCTCCCCCACCAGCTCGACGAAGCTCGCGGCCGCTCGCATGGGGCCCACCGTGTGCGAGCTCGAGGGCCCGATCCCCACGGTGAACAGGTCGAAGACACTGATGGGCATGTAAGCCTCCTCAGGCGAGGTGGTTGGCCTCCGCGTAGGCCTTGTCGTCCAGGAGAGGTCCGGCCGCGGTCACGGCGACCTCGAACAGCCAGCCCTCGCCGTACGGATCCGTGTTGAGGATGCCCGGGTTCGCGGACACCAGCTCGTTGACGGCCGTGACCTCGCCGGTCACGGGCGAGAAGAGGTCGGAGACCGTCTTCGTGGACTCGACCTCGCCGCAGATCTCGCCGGCGGTGACGCTGTCGCCCACCTCCGGGATGTCCGCGTACACGACCTCGCCCAGGGCATCGGAGGCGATCGCGGTGATGCCCACCTTGAGGGTCGCTCCGACGACCGCGTCCGCGGTGGCATTCACCCACTCGTGCTCAGCGGAGTAAGAGTACTGCGGGGGCAGCGGGGGCAGTTGTGCCATGAGGGGACCTTCTTCGTGTCGGGGTGTGCGGGTTCATCGGTGATGCAGAGGGGTGCGGGGCGGCGGTGCGACCGTGCGGACGGTCGCACCGCCGCAGGTCAGGCTCGCTTGTAGAACGGCGTCTCGGTCACACGGAACGGGTGCGACTTGCCGCGGATGTCGACCTCGAGCTCCGTGCCCGGCTCCGCGTGCTCCCGGTCGAGGAACGCGAGCGCGACCGGGTGGCCCAGGGTGGGCGACGGCTGACCGGAGGTCACCGTGCCCACCTCCTGCCCGTCGACCAGCACGGAGGACCCGGCACGCGCGGCCCTGCGTCCGTCGGACACGAGTCCCACGAGGCGGCGGGCCGGCTCCGACTCGACCTGCTTCTCGATCGCCTCGCGGGCGAAGAGGTGCTCCCGCTTGAGCGCGTTCGCGGCCATCTTCCCCATCCCGATGTCCGCGGGCGTCGTCTCGAGCGTGATCTCGTTGCCGTACAGCGGCATGCCCGCCTCCAGTCGCAGCGAGTCGCGGGAGGCCAGCCCGCACGGCGTCAGCTCGATGCCGGCGCCCTGGGCACCGGCGACCAGCGCCTCCCAGACCGGCTGCGCGTCCGCGTTGCCCAGGTAGATCTCGAAACCGTCCTCGCCGGTGTACCCCGTGCGGGCCAGCAGGACCTCGACCTCGCCCGAGGCCGTCGCCAGTCCCGCGGTCATCCACCCGTAGTAGCCCAGCTCCTCGATCCCCTGCTGGTCGGCCTCGCGGGCGACCGTCCGGACCACGGCCTCGGACCGGGGGCCCTGCACGGCGACGAGGGACGTGTCCGCGGACTCGTCCGTCACCGTCACGTCCGCCCCCGGCACCCGCTGGGAGGTGAACTCCTCCGCGCGGGCGACCAGGGCCTCGGCGACGGCGGGGGCGTTGCCCGCGTTGGGCACGACGAGGAACTCGTCGTCCGCCAGCCGGTAGGTGATGAGGTCGTCCCGCACGCCGCCGGACGCGTCCAGGATGAGGCCGTACTTCGCGCGGCCCACCTTCACGATCGAGTACTTCGCCAGCAGGGCGAAGTCCAGGAACGCAGCAGCGTCCGCACCGGTCACCCGCACCTCACCCATGTGGGAGAGATCGAAGATGCCGGCGGACTCGCGGACCGCGCGGTGCTCGGCCAGCTCGGACCCGTACTTGAGCGGCATGTCCCAGCCGCCGAAGTCGGTGAAGGAGGCCCCCAGCTGCGCATGCAGGTCGTGGAGGGCGGTGGTTGTGGTCATCGGTGACTCCTGGTGAGGCGTGGGGATGAGGGGACGGTGCGCGGATCAGACGTTCTCGAACGCCTCCGGCGGCGGGCACGAGCAGACGAGGTTGCGGTCGCCGTACGCGCCGTCGATCCGGCGCACCGGCGGGAAGTACTTCGTGAGGCGCAGGCCCTGGACCGGGAACACCGCCGTCTCACGCGAGTACGGCTGGTCCCAGTCGTCCATGACGCACGTGGCGGTGTGCGGGGAGTTCTTGAGCGGGGAGGACTCGTAGTCGTACTCCGTGCCGATCGCGTCGATCTCCGCGCGGATCGCGACCATCGCCTCGATGAAGCGGTCGATCTCGCCCTTGTCCTCCGACTCCGTGGGCTCCACCATGAGCGTGCCCGCGACCGGGAACGCGAGGGTGGGCGCGTGGAAGCCGTAGTCGATGAGGCGCTTCGCCACGTCCTCCGCGGTCACGCCGGTCTTCGCGGTGAGCGCGCGCAGGTCGAGGATGCACTCGTGCGCGACGAGGCCCGTGTCGCCGGAGTAGAGCGTGGGGAACGCATCCGACAGCTTCTTCGAGACGTAGTTGGCCGTCAGCAGCGCCATCTGCGACGCCTCCGTCACACCCGCTCCGCCCATGAGACGCAGGAACGCCCAGCTGATGGGCAGGACGCCGGCCGAGCCGAACATCGAGGCGCTGATGGGGCTGCCCAGGCCATCGGCATCGCCCGCGACCAGGCGGGGGTCCGTCGCGTCACCGGGCAGGTAGGGGGCCAGGTGCTCCCGCACCGCGACCGGGCCCACGCCGGGACCGCCGCCGCCGTGCGGGATGCAGAACGTCTTGTGGAGGTTGAGGTGCGAGACGTCGCCGCCGAACTCGCCCGGCTGCGCCAGGCCCATGAGCGCATTGAGGTTCGCACCGTCCACGTAGACCTGGCCGCCCGCGTCGTGCACCTTCTGGCAGACCGCACGGACGTCCTCCTCGAAGACGCCGTGAGTCGAGGGGTAGGTGATCATGATCGCGGCCAGCTGGTCCGCGTGCTTCTCGATCTTCGCATCGAGGTCCTCGAGGTCGATCGAGCCGTCCTCCGCCGTCTTGACGACGGCGACGTCCAGACCGGCCAGCACGGCGGAGGAGGCGTTCGTGCCGTGCGCGGACTGCGGGATGATGCAGATCCGGCGGTCCTCATCGCCGTTGGCCAGGTGGTAGCGGCGGATCGCCAGCAGACCCGCGAACTCGCCCTGCGAGCCGGCGTTGGGCTGCAGCGAGACGCGGTCGTAGCCGGTCACGTCGACCAGCAGATCCTCGAGATCCTGGATGAGCTCGCGCCAGCCGGCGGACTGCTCCGCGGGGACGAACGGGTGGATCGAGGCGAACTCCGGCCAGGTGATGGCCTCCATCTCGACCGCCGAGTTGAGCTTCATCGTGCACGAGCCCAGCGGGATCATCGTGCGATCGAGCGCCAGGTCGCGATCCGCCAGCGTGCGCATGTAGCGCATGAGCTGGGTCTCCGAGCCGATCGAGCGGAAGATCGGGTGCGTGAGGAACTCCGTCGTGCGGTGCAGGTCCTCACCCCAGGCCGGCGCCGCGATGGCAGCGTCGCCGAAGGAGCCCTGCCCGGCGGCCTCGAACTCATCCGCGTCGAGGGTGCGGGTGGCACCCAGGGCGGTCAGCACCGCGTTCGCGTCCGCGACCGTGTGGGGCTCACCGAAGCTCACGGCGACCGTCGTGCCGTCGATCCGGCGGATGTTGACGCCCGCGGCCTCGGTCGCGGCCACGGCCGCGTCCGCATCCGGGACGGTGAGGGCGACGGTGTCGAAGAACTGTGCGTCCTCACCCGCGGCCAGCGACGTGCCCGCGGCGGTGACGGCGGCCTCGGCGAAGCCCGTCGCCAGCCGGTGGATGCGGGAGGCGATCCGGGTGAGGCCCACGGGGCCGTGGTAGACGGCGTAGAAGCTCGCGACGACGGCCAGCAGTGCCTGCGCGGTGCAGATGTTGCTCGTCGCCTTCTGGCGGCGGATGTGCTGCTCGCGCGTCTGGAGGGCCAGGCGGTAGCCGGGCTTGCCGTCCACGTCGTGGCTCACGCCCACCAGGCGGCCCGGCAGCTGGCGCTGCAGGCCGGACTTCACGGCCATGAAGGCGGCGTGCGGGCCGCCGAAGAACAGGGGGACGCCGAAGCGCTGGGCGGAGCCCACCGCGATGTCCGCGCCCTGCGAGCCCGGGTCCTTGAGGAGGGTGAGCGCCAGGAGGTCCGCGGCGAAGGTGACGAGCGCACCGCGCTCCTTCGCACCGGCGATCGCGTCGTCGAAGGTGCGGATCGCACCGGTCGTGCCCGGCTGGGCGACGACGATGCCGAACACGTCCTCGCCCACGAGGCCCTGCGACAGGTCCTCGACGCGGACGGAGAAATCCATCGCGCGGGCGCGCACGCGGACGATCGCGATCGACTGCGGGTGCAGCTCCGAATCCAGCACGACCGTCGTGCCCTTCTTGGAGGCGCGGCGCATGAGGAGGACGGCCTCGGCGACGGCGGTCGCCTCGTCCAGCAGCGACGCGTTCGCGATGTCGAGGCCGGTGAGGTCCTGCACGGCCGTCTGGAAGTTGAGGAGGGCCTCGAGGCGGCCCTGGCTGATCTCCGGCTGGTACGGGGTGTAGGCGGTGTACCAGGCGGGGTTCTCCACCACGTTGCGGCGGATCGCGGCCGGCGTGATCGTGTCGTGGTAGCCCTGGCCGATCATCTGGACGCGCATCGTGTTCTTCGACGCGAGTTCCCGCAGGCGGTCCTGCGTCTCCTTCTCGCCCAGCGCGGGGAACGCGAGCGGGGAGCCCTGTGCGATGTTCGCCGGCACCGCGGCGGCGGCGAGCGCCTCGAGGGACTCGAAGCCCAGCTCTGCGAGCATCTCCTGCGTCTGCTGCGCACGCGGGCCGATGTGGCGGTCCGCGAACGGACGGGCACCGTCGCCGGACGTCGCGGTCACATGGGCGAGCGCGGCGGCCGCGTCGGGGGTTCGGATCTCTGCACCAGCGGTCATGGGTCTCCTCCGTGGATGCGCCCATCCACGGGGACGGACGCGTTGCGGTTCGTCCTCCCCGCTCTGTCGACGTCCCGACCACCACGGGGGTGGCGGCGGTCCGCTCCAGAGTCGCCTGCACGATGCGCGGTACTGGGCCTGAGAGTTTCCCGGGGAGGGATTGCACCTTCGGCGCCGCGTCAGCGGCTCTCCCACGCAGTGTCATTGCGGCGGTCACAGACAGGATAGGCGACCCGGGGGCGGTGCGCCACCGCACGGGTCCCGGGGTGCGGTGGCGCGATCCGGCGGGGATCGGCCGGGGCGCGGATCAGCATGCGGATGAGGCTTTGCGAGGCGCGCCCGCCCCGCTCACGGTCGTGCGAAGGCGACGTCGCCGCCGACGGCGGTGAGGTGGACGGTCGCGTCGCGGACAGCCAGCGCGTGCTCGAACAGGGCGGCCTCACTGTCGTACTCCCCTGTGAAGCCGCTGCCGCCGTCCGCGACGAACGGGTCGACGTCGATCGCGATGAGATCCGCCGCCATGCCCGGGGCCAGAGTGCCCACGCGGTTCTCCAGCCCGGCGGCGTGGGCCGCTCCGGAGGTGTGGGCTGCGATCGCGTCCCACGCCGGGATCCTGCGCTCAGGCTGGAACACCGTGGTCGGGTCGCCGTCGATGTGCGCCCGCGTCATCGCCGCGTAGATCCCGGCGAACGGGTCCGTGGGTTCGACGGGCCCGTCCGACCCGAACGCGACGGCCGCGCCCGCGGCGGCGAGGTCCTTCCAGGCGTAGGCGGCCAGGCGGGGGTCGGGGCGCAGCGACTCGAGCAGGTGCAGATCGGAGATGCAGTGGCGCGGCTGCATCGACGCGACGATCCCCAGGGACGCGAAGAGCGCGACCTCCTCCGGGCGGACGAACTGCGCGTGCTCGATCCTGTGCCGCAGGGGGCGGCGGTGCCGCTGCTGTGCGCGCGACGAACTGTCGCGGGTGCGGGCGAAGGCGCTCAGCACATGGTGGTTCGCCCGGTCGCCGATCGCGTGGACGGCCAGCGCGATCCCGGCCTCCAGCGCCTGTTCGATCTGTTCGACCAGCAGGTCCTCGCCGGCGATGGGCAGACCGTAGTTGGGCAGGTGGTCCTCGCCGGGCCGGGCGGGGAACGGATCCGTCATGAAGGACGTCTGTGAGCCCAGCGCGCCATCGGAGAAGAGCTTGAGGCCGCCGCGGACGAACCAGTCGTCGACGTCCGGGGAGTCCCACGGCAGGACGGCCTCGGGCTGCCCCGCGATCCGGTGGCGCCCCAGCTGGTCACCGGTCCGCCAGCCTTCCCCGCGCGCCCGGTCCAACTCGTCGAGGCGCAGGTACTTGACGACGCGCAGCAGCAGGCCGTCGTCATCCCGCAGCGCGTCCCAGGCCTCCTGCGAGGGCGCGCCGTCGATGTCGTGGACACCCGTGAGCCCCTCCGCCAGCCACTTCCGCTGAGCCGTCAGGAGGTTCTGCGCGCGCTGATCCAGCGACAGCGCCGGCATGCGCCGCTCCGCGATCGTCGCGGCGTCCTCACGCAGGATGCCCGTGGCACGGCCGGAAGCGTCGCGCACGATCTCTCCGCCCACGGGGTTGGGCGTGCGGTCGTCGATGCCCACGGCCTCGAGTGCCGCCCCGTTGAGCCACAGCGTGTGGTAGTCGACGGACCACAGCGCGACCGGCCGGTCCGGCACCGCCGCGTCCAGGGCGGCGCGATCCGGCTGGTACGAGTCCCCGCGGCCCATGTCCCACGTGTTCGAGTCCCAGCGTCCGCCGGTGACCCACTCGCCCGGGCCCAGCGCGGCCGCGTGGGCGGCGACGGTGTCCACAGCGGCACGCAGGCTGCGCACCTGCCGGAGGTCGACCTCGGCGATGGTGTTCGCGGTCGAGATCGCGTGGAGGTGGGCGTCGATGA
>DYUK01000136.1 GCA_020743695.1 Brevibacterium senegalense
GCGATGACGAGGCCCAGGCCCATCCCGCCGCCGCCGGCGGACACGAAGCGGGTGGGACCCGTCGCCAGGATGTCCGGCGGATAGCCGGGGCCGGAGTCCGCGACGACGATCCGGTCCGGATGCACCTCGACGCGGATGGGGTCCTCGCCGTGCTTGACCGCGTTGACCAGGAGGTTCGTGATGATCCGCTCGAACCGGCGCTGGTCCGTCGTGATCCGCGCGTCGCCCGCCTCGTACGTGACGGAGACGTCGTGACCGGCCAGCGCGCCCGAGCCCTCGAGCGTGCTCATGAGCGAGTGCATGGTCCCGTCGACGGCCACCGATCCCAGGTGCGTCTCCGCGCGTCCCGCATCGAGGCGCGACACCTCCAGCAGGTCCTCGACGAGCACCTGCATGCGGGCCACCCGCTCCTTGACGAGCTCCGCGGGCCGGGACTCCTCCTCCAGCAGGTTCGTCGCGTTCACCAGGCCCGTGAGCGGAGTGCGCATCTCGTGGGCGAGATCCGCGGTGAAGCGCTGCTCGGACTCGATCCTCTCCGTCAGCCGCTCGACGGCGAAGTCGACGGCCTGCGCGAAGTCCGCGACCTCGTCGCTGCCGTAGTCGATGACGTCCGACACCCGCGTCGTCGTATCCCCGTGCGCGATCCGCCGGGCGGCCTGCGCCCCCAGGGTGAGGCGCCGCGAGATCTGCCCCGCCGCGTACGAGGCGATCCCGCCCACCACCAGCACCGCTCCCGTCATGCCCAGCAGGACCGCGCGGTCGATGCCTGCCAGCAGCTCCTCCGACTCAGCCGTCGACTGCCGCACGGAGATGACCGCCTGGTGCGAGCCCACCTGGATGGGCGTCGCCGCCCACAGGTGGTCCTGCCCGTCGACCGGGTGCATCGTCGTGACGGTGTGGCCGGCCAGGGCGGAGTCGCGCGCTTCCGCCGGCAGCTCCGGGTCGTCGATCGTCGTGTTGAGCGTGAGGACGCCCGTGTTCGAGTAGACGGAGACCGCGTCCGTCAGCTGCTCGGAGACGTTGGCGCGCTGCCGTTCCGTCTCCGCCCGCGCCGCGGACTGCCGCACGACGACGCCGCAGCTCAGCGCCGCGATGACGACGGAGGTGACGACCAGCAGGACGATCTTCCAGCGCAGCGACATCCGCGCCCAGCCGGACCGGGAGTCGTCGGATCGGGGGTCGGCGGGCCGCGACTCGGCCGTCCGGGGGTCGGCCATCCGTCAGCCCGCGAACCGGTATCCGAAGCCCCGGACCGTCTCGATCCGCTCCGCCCCGATCTTCTTCCGCAGCCGCTGGATGTGGACGTCGACGACCCGCGAGTCGCCCGCCCATTCGTAGCCCCAGACCGTGTACGCGATCTTCTCCCGCGAGTACACGTGTCCCGGCTCCTCCGTCAGCAGCAGGAGGATCCGCAGCTCCGTGGGGGTGAGGTGCACCTCCGCACCGTCGATCTCGACCGTGAGCCGGCCCGTGTCGATCGTGAGCGACCCCAGCGTGAGCCGCCGTTCCAGCGTCGCCGCCGGGTCGTGACCGTCCGCGGTCGCCGCGGACCCCATCGCCGAGGCCGGGGCCGGGTCCCCTGCCCCGCCCGCCGGGACGGACCCCACGATCGCGGGGTGCGGGCTGGAGCCCACGATCGCGGGGTGCGAATGCTCCTGCGACTGGTCGCCACCGGTCGCGGGCGCGCCGGCGGGGGAGCGCGGTGAGTCGAAGCCGGGGGTGGGTCCCAGGACGTCCGGCAGATCGCCGCCGCTGATGATGCGGCCGCCGGGGCCGATCACCGTCTCGTGCGCGCTGCTGGTCGCGGCACTGGCGGGGGAGTAGCCCATCGCCCCGGTGCCGGAGGTGATGAAGCGGCGGACCACCGCGCGGATGCGCGCGTTGAGCACCTGCATGTCGAACGGCTTCGTGAGGTAGTCGTCCGCACCGGCCTCCAGCGCCTGGACGATGTCGATCGGCTCGGAGCGGGCGGAGACGATGACGATGGGGATCGTGGACCGCTCGCGGATCGCCCGGGTGATCGACGCGCCATTCATCGTGGGGAGCATGAGGTCGAGCAGGACCGCGTCCGCGCCGTGCGCGGTGACGAACTCGAAGCCCTCGCGGCCGTCCGCGAACGACGTGACGGTGTAGCCGAAGCGCTCCAGGCTGATCTGCGTCGTCTCGCGGATCACCTCATCGTCCTCGACAAGAACGATGTGCATCGTGTGCCTCCCCCTGCTGGCTCGCCGGACCGGACCCCGTCCGCCGCCCGGCGGTCGTCACGTCGCGCCGACGCTGGAGATCCGCTGGCCGGCCTCGAACCGCCCGTCGTGGAACCGGTAGACCTGCACCGACCAACCGGTCGGGCAGCAGGCCTCATCCGCCGCCGTGAAGCGCGGCTCCTGTGCGACGAGCGTCCCACCGCGGCCGGGAGTGAGGGACAGGTCCTGCCCTGAAACTACCAGGTGCAGACGCGGTTGACCGCCCTCCTCGCCGATCACGGCGGCGGCGAACACGGAGTCCTCCCCAGGTTCGGTCAGGAGGACGACCTGGAAGGGCTTCTCCTCGATCGTGAGGGCCGCGCCTTGGCTCAGGCACTCGTCGCAGTAGAGCAGGGTCTCCGTCAGCTCGGCGTCGATGGTCGAGGAGCCTTCGGAGTCCTCGTCCAGCAGGTGCGAGCGGACTTCCTCGAGGCTGAAGACCGGCTCAGCATCGGTGGTGCCCGTGCCCGGTGCATCCGCCGCATCAGTCTGCTGCGCGACGGCCTCGACCCGCAGCCCGCGGTCCGCCTGCGTCAGGTGCACGATGAGCAGCAGCGTCACGAGGACCGCACCGGCGATCAGCGCGACGAGGGCGGGCGGCGAGAGGCGGGACACGCGTCCAGTGTGCCATGGGGTCCCCGGTAGGATGGGCGGAACATGGAACAGCAGAACCAGCCCCAGGCAGACCCCTCCTCACAGCCGCGCGCGCGGAAGAGCGTGCCGTACCGCCACGCGGTGGTGTTCGGCCTCATCGCCGGTCTCGTCGCGTTCGTCGTGAGCGGTGTCGTGACCGTGGGCAGCCGGTTCGCGACGGAGGGCCCCGCCGCGGTCGTCCACCTGGGCCTGCCCGCACTCTACGGCGCGGTCGCGTTCGTCGCGGCGACGCTCATGGCGTTCGTCCTCAACTGGGTGGTCTCCCGCGAGGACGTCGAGGAGCACGACGGCCCCGTCCTCCACTGACGCGGCTCGTGGATGTGGCAGCACTGATGCGCGGGGGGCGGGAGAAGCGCGGGCTCCGGCTTTTCCGGGACACCGGCGTCGCGGGGCGGATCATGTTCGCCAACGGGGTCATGCTCGTGGGCATCGCCCTGCTCGTCACGACCATCCTCTACTTCGTGCTGAGCGACCAGCACGACCGGCGCGCGGAACAGCAGCTCACCAGCACCGCGGAGTCCCTGGCACGGTCCACGCTGGTGCTCGACCACATCGTCGACGTCCAGTCGCAGCGCGGCGACGCGGACGCGGACCCGCTGCCGGTCTTCCTGGCGGACACGGACGAGAACGCGCTCCTGACGGAGCGGCTCGAAGACGTCCGGTCGGATTATGGCGTCGACCTCGTCGAGGTCATCCCCGCCTCGCAGCTGTCCGCGGTGGGGGCCCTGGGCGGCACCTCCACCTCGGACGAGGCGACCCAGCGCGAACGGCCGGTCATCGTCGCCTCCGGTGAGGACGTGGAGACCCGCACCGGCAGCATCGTGACCGGCCTCGACCAAGACGCGCTGGCCAACGGGGAGACGACGGTCCGCTACATCGGCGGCGGCAGCGGCATGCTGGTCGCCGTCGCCCCCATCCTCACCGGCCCGCCCCCGGGCGCGGACGCAGAGGCGACCCCGGCCTCGGGAGCGGACACCGCAGGGCCGGACGAGTCCAGCCGGACGGCCCGCGGGCAGGCCGACCTGGACGCCGACGCCGCACCGCAGGTGGTGGGGGCCGCCGTCGTAGGCGTGAGTCCGGATGCGGTCCGCGATGCGTTCGCCCCGCAGGCGCGGGCGATCTGGCTCATGGGCGGACTCGTCATCCTGTTGGGCGTGGGCGCGAACTGGGTGACGCTGCGCGGCCTGCGGCGGGTGACCGGCGACTACGGCACAGAGGAGCTGGGTGCCGTCCTCGACTACTACGGCTCCGTCCTGCGGGCGGTGTCCGAGGGCCTCGTGCTGGTGGACCGCGGGCAGGGCATCGTCTTCTTCAACGAGGAGGCGGCCCAGCTGCTGGGCATGCCGGACTCGACGGCCCGGACCCCCATCGCCCTGCAGGACCTGGACCTCGACCCGTCGCTCAAGGCGCTGCTGGCGGAGGGCCGGTACGCCCGCGACGAGATCCACTACACGGTCCGCCGGGTCCTCGTCGTCAACCAGCAGCCGGCCTCGCAGTCGCCGGACACGTGGGTCATGACGATGCGCGACCACACGGAGCTGCAGGAGCTCACGGGCGAGCTGGTGTCCGTCCGCTCGTTCTCCGAATCCCTGCGGTCGCAGACCCACGAGTACGCGAACCGGCTCCACATGATCGTCTCGCTCGTGGAGACCGGCGCGTTCGACGAGGCCGTCGAGTTCGCGACGCGGGAGATCGACCAGGCGGAGCGGCCCGCGGACAACCTGCTGGACGGCTTCGACCACCCCATCCTCACGGCGCTGCTGCTCACGAAGATCTCGCAGGCGTCGGAGAGCGGGATCCGCCTGGAGCTCGACACGGACGACCTGCACGGCACGATCACCGCGGACGATCGGGACCTCGTCACGATCATCGGCAACCTGGTGGACAACGCGCTGGACGCGGTCAGTTCGGACGCGGTGCCGGCGGACCGGCGGACCGTGCGGGTGCGGTTCTCCGGGAACAAGACATCGGGCCTGGTCATCGAGGTGAGCGACGACGGTCCGGGCATCGAGGAGTCCGCACTGGACAACGTGTTCGAGCGCGGCTGGTCGACGAAGCACGACGGCGTCGCGCAGGCGACGGGCGAGGGGCGGATGGAGCACTCCTCGCGCGGTGTGGGCCTGGCTCTGACGGTGCAGGCGGTGCGCCGGATGGGCGGGGCGATCGACGTGCAGGGATCCGGAGACGAACTGTGCGACGAGGCGGAGGTCGCAGAGATGGCCAAGCCACTGCGCGGCGCCCTCTTCACGGTCTGGGTGCCGCCGGCGCCGGAGGCGGACACTGGCGCAACCGATTCCGGGGATCTACGGTGAAAGTGTGGGACCTGTGAGTGATGATGCGCAGCGGGACGATCCCCAGCGGCCGCTGGGTGTCCTCGTCGTGGAGGACGAGGAGATCGCCGCGAAGGCCCATGCCTCCTACGTCGAGCGCATGGACGGCTTCCGCGTCGTGGGGATCGCGCGCAATGCGCAGCACGCGCTGGCCGCGCTGACGGATCGGATCATCGGGGTCGACTCGTCGCAGATCGACCTGGTGCTGCTGGACATGAACCTGCCTGACGGCCACGGGCTGCTGCTGGTGCGGAACCTGCGCGCCCGGAAGGTGCCGGTCGACGTCATCGCCGTGACCGCGGCCCGCGACATGCAGGTCGTGCAGGAGGCCCTGTCACTGGGGGTCGTCCACTACATCCTCAAGCCGTTCACATTCCCGGTGCTGCGCACCAAGCTCGAGGCGTTCCGGGGATTCCGGGAGTCGCTGGCCCAGGAGCAGGGCGGGGACCAGGTCACCCAGTCGCTCGTGGACGCAGCCGTCGAAGGGCTGCGCGCCGGCAGTGCGCCCCCACGCGCCGCGGGCGTCCCCGACGCGGTGCAGGACCAGATCCTCACGATCCTGGGCGAGGGCGGGTGCTCCGCCGCCGAGGCCGCCGAGAGGATCGGCGTCTCCCGCGTCACCGCGCGCCGGTACCTCGAGGCGATGGCGGATGCGAGCCTCGTGGAGAGGCGCCCGCGCTACGGCAACGCGGGCCGCCCCGTCCTGGAGTACGCGACGCTCGAGTGAGCGCTGGTCAGCGGGTGGACCGCCAGGCCGCGACCTCCGCGCGCGCCAGCTCCGCGGCCCGCCCCACGTACGCGGTGGGGGTGAGCTCCGCCAGACGGGCGGTGTCGTCGTCGGGCAGGCCCAGGGTCGAGACGAACTCGCGCAGGGCGGGGCCGTCGACGCGGTGCCCGCGGGTCAGCTCCTTGAGCTTCTCGTACGGGTTGTCCATGCCCTCGATGCCGCGCAGGAACGCGGCGCGCATGACGGACTGGATCGCCTCCGCCAGCACCTCCCAGTTGCGGTCCAGGTCCGCGTTCAGCGCATCCGGGTTGCACTTCAGGCGGCCCAGGCCCTTGTGGAGGTTGCCCAGCGCCAGGAGCGAGTGGCCGAAGGCGACGCCGATGTTGCGCTGCGTCGTCGAATCCGTCAGATCGCGCTGCAGGCGCGAAGTCGTGAGGGTCGCGGCCAGCGAGTCGAGGAGCGCGTTGGAGAGCTCGAGGTTCGCCTCCGCGTTCTCGAAGCGGATCGGGTTGACCTTGTGCGGCATCGTCGAAGAGCCGGTGGCGCCCTCGACGGGGATCTGGATGAAGTACTCCATCGAGATGTAGGTCCACATGTCCGTCGCCAGGTTGTGGCAGATCCGGTTGAAGTGGCTGATGGCACCGAACAGCTCCGCCTGCCAGTCGTGCGACTCGATCTGCGTGGTGAGCGGGTTGAACGTGAGGCCCAGGTGCTCGACGAAGTCCTGCGCGATGGTGGGCCAGTCGACCCCCGGTGAGGCGACGACGTGCGCGGCGTAGGTGCCGGTGGCGCCGTTGATCTTGCCCAGGAACTCCGCCTGTTCGATGCGGGCCAGCTGGCGGCGGAGGCGGTGCACGAAGACCGCGACCTCCTTGCCCATGGTCGACGGAGTCGCGGGCTGGCCGTGGGTGTGGGACAGGAGGGGGACGTCCGCCAGCTCCTGGGCCATGTCCGCGAGCGCGTCGATGAGCTGACGTGCCGCCGGCAGCCACACCTCCTGCACGGCGCCCTTGACCCCCAGCGCGTACGACAGGTTGTTGATGTCCTCCGACGTGCAGCAGAAGTGGACCAGCTCGGACAGGTCGCCTGCGCCGATCTGGTCGAGGAACTCCTTGATCGAGTACTCGACGGCCTTGACGTCGTGGACCGTGACGGCCTCGAACGTCTTGAGCTGTTCGATCGTCTCCAGGTCGAAGCCTGCCGCCCAGTCGCGCAGCTGGGACTTCTCGTCCTCCAGCAGCTCACGCGTGCCGCGCACTGCACCGGATTCCGCGAGGTGGATGAACCATTCGACCTCGACGTGGATGCGATCGCGGTTGAGCGCAGCCTCCGACAGGTGGTCGATGAGGGGCGCGGTGTCCCCGCGGTAGCGGCCGTCCAGGGGGCCGAGGGTGAGGGTCGGGTCGAGCTGGGCGAGCGGCACGCGGTTCGTCATGCCGCGATTCTCTCACGCACGCGCGCGGGTGCGACTGCCGGTCACAGGCCGGGACGCGGGGGCGACCACGGCGCGCGGACGGAGCTGGGGACGGGCCTGCGGTGATCCACAGGTGCGGGGGAGCGGTGCGCCGCCGGGGCGGCCGGTGGATCGTGGCCGCGAGGTCGGTCGTGCGGGGCGAGAGCCGGGCGGGGACAGTGCCGTGCGGGGAGAGGACGGGTGGAAGCGGTGGCGGAGGGGATCGGGGCTGCGGCGGTGACGGTCGTCATCGAGGAACTGCAGGCGGATCAGCGGGTGTGGGAGACGCAGATCGGTGTGCTCGACAGCGTCGTGGGCCGGGGGCGCGCGGGCCAGTGGCTCGAGTGGCGCTCGCCTGCGAGCACGGCCTACGTGTCCGCTCTGGACACCTGGGTGCGCGACGGCACCGCCCTCGTCGCCGCAGCCGAGGCCGTCATCGGGGCCCTGCGCGCGCACGTGGCCGCGCTGGAGGAGGTCCGCGACTCCGTCGCCGCCGCCGAGGCCGCTGCCGGCGACGCTCTCACCGCACCGGGTCTGCCGGAGCTCATCCGCGAGGGAGGCCTGCTGTGAGTGCGGGACGGGTGGGCGCTGAATCGGCTGCCGGTGAGATGCCGGGCGGTGCGGGAGCCGGGGCTCGGGCCGGAGCCGGGGTTCGGGAGGGTGCCGCATCCTGGTGCGTGGTGGACGGACGCGATCTGGCGGTCGCTCTGCGCGGCGGTGGGCAGAGCGCGGTCGGACGTGAGTGGCCCGCGGTGCTGCGTCCGGCGGTGGCGGCTGATCCCGCGAGCACTCGCACTCCGGCGGTTCCCGGGGGCACGGACGAACACGAGACTCCGGTCGCGGATGCGCCGGTGCCACCCGGTGTCCGACTCTGCACGCACGCGCTGGAGGCGGCGGCCGCCTCGCACGTGCGGTCGGTCCACTGGTTCCTCCATCCGGGGCACACGGTCATCGCGGAGGCTGCACACGGTGCGCGGCAGACGGTGATCCTGGTGGGACGCGTGCCGCACGGTGAGGCCGGGATGCTGGACCCCGGAGTCCTCCTCCTGGGCGTGTTCGCCGCGGCTGAGGCCCCCGCGAGGCTGTCGCACCTCGTGGGGTCCGGGGACGCACCGCACCCCGTCTCCGCGGTGCTGAGCCGCTGGCTGCTGCCGGCGGGCGCACCTGTGCCACCGGCCAGGGTGCTGCGCAGTTCGCCGGCAGAGCAGCTCGAGCGCGCGCTCGTCGCGCAGCTGGCCGATGCGCTCGCACGGGCGCAGGTGCAGGAGGAGACGGTCGCGCAGGCGGACCCGCGTGCCGGTGGGGAGTCATCCGCATGACTGTAGGACCGGTCCCGGAGGTGACGGTCACGGGCGGCCCCACCGGTGTACGCGCCCATCTGGAGGACCTGCACCTGCAGGCGGACGTGCTGGACGCGCTCGCGGACGAGCTGGAGACCGCACTCGTCACCCTGGGGCGGGCGGAACTCGACGCGACGGTCCTGGCGCTCGCGCTCGCCCCGACGACGGGACTCGTGCTCGAGGCCGCGACCGGAGAGTTCTTCGCCCGCGCGGCCGGCGCGGACCTGCGCCTGCGGGGACTCGCCGCCGCACTGAGAGGCAGCGCGGACGCGTACACGGCGGCGGACGAGCTTCTCGCGGCCTCCTTCGGCCTCGTCCTCACCGTCGCCTCGCATGCGGCCGGGCACGCGGTCCGCATCGGTCTGCTGCAGGGCGGCACCCTCGAGCTGGCCGCCGGCCTCGCGCTCACAGTGGGCGGTGGCCTCGTCGTGTGGCGGGGCGCCCGGGAGGCGGGCGTGTTCGAGGTGCTCGAGGGAGTGACCGGCATCGACGCGGACGCACTGGCCCAGCAGGGCGCGGACCGCGTCCTGGGTGTGCTGGCCGACGGTGCGACGGAGCTGGTCCGCGGGGCCGGCGCGCACTCCGGACTGACCGGCACGCTGCTGGAGCACGTCCTGCCCGGCGCGGTGTCCGGCTTCGCCGGCGTGCCGATCGCGTTCTCGCTCCTGCCGCTGGAGGGCGGCCTCATCCCGCGCGACTCGCAGACCCTCACCGGGCTCCTGCTGCTGGTGGGCGGACAGGCCGGACTCTTCGGGGAGCAGCCGCTCGCACGGCCCGGCGGCTACCACCGACCGGTCGACGTGACCGTCTCCCGGCAGGACACGGATGTCGTCGACCCGCGCACGGGGCGCACGACCCCGTTGCGCGCGCCGGGCTCGGTCAGCGAACTGTGGGAGCGCGAATGGGAGCAGTCGGCCGGCCGGGACAACGGCACGGTCCGCATCGAGCGGATCGAGGGCGAGGACGGCGGCGTCCGCCACATCGTCTACATCCCCGCGACGACCAGCCAGTCGATGTCCGCGGGCGCGGAGACCACGGACAACACGACGAACGTGGAGACGGCGGCGGGCTTCGAATCCGCTCAGCACCGGATCGTGCGCACGGCGATCGAGGAGGCGGGGATCGACCCCGGTGAGGAGGTCATGCTCGTGGGGTACTCGCAGGGCGGTCTGGTCGCGGGCTCTCTGGCATCCGACCCGGAGTTCCGCCGCCGCGTCAACGTCACGACGGTCTTCACCGTGGGGGCACCGGTGACGGACTTCCCGCCTCAGGACGGCATCGACATGCTCTCCGTCGAGCACGCGCAGGACCTCATCCCCGACCTGGACGGCGGCCGCAACGCGGACGCGTCGAACTGGACCACCCTCGAGGTCGACCTGGACGAGGCCGCGCAGCGCGCCGCGCTCGCCCGCCGGGGGATGACCCGGGCGGAGATCGACCGGGTGCTGGCCGGTCCCACCGCCGCGCACTCCGGTGTCCTGTACGACGGCACCATCCGTCGGCTGGACCGGACGGGGAATCCCGGGATGCGGTCGTGGCAGCGCCGCAACGAGCGGTTCTTCGACGGGCGGGTCACGCAGCTGCACAGCGCGGAGGGGACGCGGCGGTGACCCGCTCACCAGGGAACACTCGGACGTCAAACTATGACGTCAGAGTGATTGTGCGCTGCCTCACGTGCGCCGCCCGTCTCCTGTCCGGACCCTCCAACACCCGGTTCGCGTCCCTACGGTGGAGGTGCGGACGGGGTGCGCACCTGGCGCTCCGTCGGCACCGCCGCACACCCGTGCGGCGGGACGGAAAGGGGGTGTGTGCACCATCGCGCATCCCCGTTTGGCACGGCTCTCGCGCTCCGGTATCGTGAAGCTCTGATGTGAAAAGCATCACGTTCGGCGCGCCCGCACATCCGCGGGCGCTCCACCATCCGAGCGCGGCCCCCACACCCGGGAGCCAGCGTCCAGGAGAGGAAGAGAATCATGACATCCGACCTTTCAGCGGGAGCGCGTGCGACGAGGCAGGCGGGACCGCACATGATCCAGATGCTCACCCCGGAGGGGGAGCGCGTCAGCTCCGGCGAGTACGACGTCTTCGCCGCAGAGCTCACCACAGAGGACCTCTTCGCCTTCTACCGCGACATGGTGCTGGTGCGCCGTGTGGATGCGGAGGGCAACGCACTGCAGCGCCAGGGCCAGCTGGGCCTGTGGGCGCCGCTGCTGGGCCAGGAGGCCGCGCAGATCGGCCTGGGCCGCGCACTGCGGAAGCAGGACTTCGTGTTCCCCACCTACCGTGAGCACGGTCTGGCCTGGACCCGCGGCATCGATCCCACGGAGCTGCTGGGCATGTTCCGCGGCCAGACGCACGGCGGCTGGGACCCGCAGGCCAACCGCTTCCACACCTACACGATCGTCATCGGCTCCCAGGTCCTCCACGCGACCGGGTACGCGATGGGCATCCAGATGGACGGCGACGTGGGCACCGGCGACGCGGACCGCGATGCGATCGCGGTCGCCTGCTTCGGCGACGGCGCCAGCTCGCAGGGCGACGTGTCGGAGGGCCTCACCTTCGCCGGCGCCTTCAACGCGCCGGTCCTCTTCTACTGCCAGAACAACCAGTGGGCGATCTCCGAGCCCACGAACGTCCAGACCCCGGTGCCGCTCAACCAGCGCGGCCGCGGCTTCGGCGTCCCCGGCATCCGGGTCGACGGCAACGACGTGCTCGCCACCTACGCGGTCGCCCGCGCCAGCGCCGATTCGATCCGCGCCGGCAACGGACCCCTGCTCATCGAGGCCTTCACGTACCGGATGGGCGCGCACACGACGGCCGACGACCCCACGAAGTACCGCAGCGATGCGGAGACGGAGGCGTGGGCCGCGAAGGACCCGATCCTGCGCCTGCGCCGCTACCTGGAGAAGCAGGGCATCGCAGACGGTGAGTTCGCCGCCGTCGACACGGAGGCGGACGAGATGGCCGCCCGCATCCGGGCGACCTGCATCGCGATGGAGCCGCCGGCGCCGGAGGCCATGTGGGAGCACGTGTACGCGGAGCCCCACGCCCTCGTCGACGAGGAGCGCGATGCCTACCTCGCGTACCTCGCCTCCTTCGAGGGCGCAGAGGAGACCGTCTGAGATGACGACCACCATGCCACTGTCGAAGGCGATCACGGCCGGTCTGCGGAAGGCGATGGAGGACGACGACAAGGTCGTGCTCATCGGCGAGGACATCGGCAAGCTGGGCGGCGTCTTCCGCGTCACGGAGGGCCTGCAGAAGGACTTCGGCGACCAGCGCGTCATCGATGCCCCGCTCGCGGAGTCCGGCATCGTCGGCACCTCGGTCGGAATGGCGATCCGCGGGTACCGCCCGGTCATCGAGATCCAGTTCGACGCGTTCATCTTCCCTGCCTACGACCAGATCGTCACCCAGGTCGCCAAGCTGCACGCCCGCACGCACGGCCACGAGAACATCCCGATGGTCATCCGCGTGCCCTACGGCGGCGGGATCGGCTCCCCCGAGCACCACTCGGAGAGCCCGGAGGCCGTCTTCGCCCACCACGCGGGCCTGCGCATCATCTCGCCGTCGACGCCGCACGACGCGTACTGGATGATCCAGGACGCGATCCGCAGCGACGACCCGGTCATGTTCTTCGAGCCCAAGCGCCGCTACTGGATGCGCGGCGACGTGGACGTCGACCAGCGGGGGGCGCAGACGCACGCCGCGCAGGTCGTGAAGGAGGGCACGGACCTCACCCTCGTGTCCTACGGTCCGCTCATGCCCACGGCCCTGGACGTCGTCGAGGCGAAGGCGGAGGAGGGCGCCAGCATCGAGCTCATCGATCTGCGCAGCCTCAGCCCCATCGACTTCGACACGATCGAGGCGTCCGTCAAGCGCACCGGCCGGCTGGTCGTCGCCCACGAGGCCGCGGTCTTCCTGGGTCTGGGGGCGGAGATCGCCGCCCGGATCACGGAGCGCTGCTTCTTCCACCTCGAGGCGCCGGTGCTGCGCGCGGGCGGGTTCCACATCCCGTACCCGCCCTCCAAGCTGGAGTCGCACCACCTGCCGGACCTCGACCGCATCCTCGACGCCGTCGACCGCGCGCTCGCCTACTGAGCGCCTCGACCGCGCAAGCGAAAGGACATCATGTCTGACGTCTTCGTCCTCCCCGATCCCGGGGAGGGGCTCACGGAAGCCGACATCGTCGCGTGGAAGGTCGCCGCGGGCGATTCCGTGACGGTGAATCAGATCCTCGTCGAGATCGAGACCGCGAAGTCTCTCGTCGAGCTGCCCAGCCCCCACGCGGGGACCATCGCCGAGCTGCTGGTCACGGAGGGGGACACCGTCGAGGTGGGCACCCCCATCGTCCGGTTCGGCTCCGCGGACGGGGACACCGCCGCCGAGGCCGCCCCCGCCGCCGTTGCGACGGCCGGTTCCTCGGCCGCGGGCTCGCAGGAGGCAGGGAGCACTGCGGGCACCGGAGGAGCCGCGGATGCGGGCTCCACGGACGCCGGCGGCGGATCGGGTGCGACCCTCGTGGGGTACGGCGCCGTCGAATCCTCCTCGAAGCGCCGCCCCCGCAAGCCAGGTGCGACGGGAGTGCCCGCTGCCTCGACGGCCAGCGCCTCTGCACCGCAGGCCACCCCGGCTGCGCCTGCTGCTGCCCCGAACGATGCGGCGTCTTCGAACGGTGCCGGCGCGAGTTCTTCACCTGCGGCGGCTCCCGCAGCTGCACCGGGTGCCGGCTCCGGCCGCCCCCTGGCGAAGCCGCCGGTGCGGAAGCTCGCGAAGGACCAGGGCATCGACCTGGCTTCTGTGCGCGCCACCGGCGCGAACGGCGAGGTGACCCGAGCGGACCTGCAGGCGCACGTGGACGGGACCGCGGCCTCGGCGGCGGTCGTTCCGCAGAGCGGTGGAGCGCAGCCGGCCGGCGGCACGGCACCCGCGGTGGACCCCGCGCGGGAGGAGCAGGTGCCGCTCAAGGGTGTCAAGAAGGCGATGGCGAACGCGATGGTCGCGTCCGCCTTCACCTCCCCGCACGTGACGGTGGGCGTCGAGATCGACGTGACCCGCATGATGGAGCTGGTGCGCCGGCTCAAGGCGGAGAAGTCGCTGGGCGAGGACGTCCGCGTGTCGCCGCTGCTCATCATCGCGAAGGCCGTGACGCGGGCCGCGCTGCGGCACCCGGGGATGAACGCGCGCCTGGACGACGAGGTCGTCACGTACCGGAACTACGTGAACCTGGGCGTCGCCGCGGCGACGGACCGGGGCCTCATCGTGCCCAACATCAAGGACGCGGACCGGATGGGCCTGCGGGAGCTGGGCACTGCGATCGGCGAGCTGGTCTCCGTCGCCCGTACCGGCCGCACCAGTCCGGCGGCGCAGTCCGGCGGGACGATCACGATCACGAACGTGGGCGTGTTCGGCGTCGACTGGGGCACGCCCATCATCAACCCGGGCGAGTCCGCGATCGTCGCGGCCGGTCAGGTGCAGAAGAAGCCGTGGGTCGTCGACGACGAGCTGGTCGTCCGCGAGGTCATGACGCTCGCGGCGTCCGCCGACCACCGTGTGGTCGACGGCGAGGTGATCTCCCGCTTCCTCCGCGACGTCGCGGACGTGCTGGAGGACCCGATCACTCTGCTGTTCTGACGCCACGCTGTTGTTCTGACGCGCTGCTGACACGGGCCCCGGTGGGGAGGACCTTCGGATCCTCCCCACCGGGGCCCGGCGCGTGGTGCGGACATTCTGCCGGGACAGAGGAGGCCGCCGTGAGCAGCAGCGCAGTACAGAATCGCACTCGGATGGAGATCTCGCTCGCGACCGTCTACCGCCACCTCACCAGCCTCCACGAGGCCGGGGCGATCCACGCCGTCTACGGCCCCGAGGGCGAGGCCCTCTACCGTCGTTGCGGGCGCGCCCCGCACCACCACGTGCGCTGCCGCAGCTGCGGGCGCACGGACGAGATCGAGGCGAGCGCCGAGCACCACAGCCTGGCCCGCGCCGCGCGCAATCGGTCGTTCCGCGACATCCGCTTCACGATCGAGCTCGACGGCATCTGCGGCGCCTGTTCCTGACGTCAGTCGTTCAGGAGGGTCGTGCCGTCGGGGCCCTCGGAGGTCGACAGCTTCTTCGCGAAGCAGTTGTCGCGGTCCAGGCCCAGGTTGCGGCACGTCTCCAGGGCCTCCTCGGGAGTGTCGTAGGGCTCTGCGAGGACGGTGACCCAGAAGTCGTCCAGACGGAAGCTGCTCCAGTCGCCGCTCCACAGGAGGATGGCCTCCGGGTGGCGGCGCTGGTTCTCCGTGAACTCCGCGAGGATGTCCTCCTCCGCCCACGTCTTCCCGTTGGCCTCCAGGCCCGGCTTCTTCGCGCTCAGCTGCACGACCCACTGCTCCGCCAGCCGGTCCTGGGCGATCTGCGTGCCCTCGTCGACCTCAGCGGTCAGCTGCTCGCCGGCCGTGGCCTGGGACGTGGCGTCGGGTGACGACTCGCCGGTGCCGGTGGTGGGTGCGGACGACTGCGCGTCGGACGACGGCGCGTCGGTCGCCTGCATGCCGCGGTCCGGTCCCAGGAACACCGCGCCCAGGACGATCGTCACTGTGACGACGACCGCCAGCACGACGATGCCGACCAGGAGCCCGCGCAGCCGGAAGGGCGCCGGAGCTCCGGGAGAGCCGGGTGCGGCAGGGCCTCCGCCGTGCGGGGCGCCGCCGTTGGGAGTGCCGCCGGGCGGCGCGCTGCCGACTGCGCCGGCTCCGTGAGGGCCGCTGCCCTGCGGCGCACTGCCCTGCTGCGCGCTGCCGTACGGCGTGCTGCTGTTCGGGGCGCTCCCGCTGTCCGCGTGTGCGCTGTCCGGACTGCCGACCGCAGGGGCGGAAACGCCCGGCGTCCGGTTCTCGCCGCCGTGCCGCGCGATGTACTCGTAGTACGTGGAGCGGTCGTGCGCTGCCGACTGCGGCGGCGGGCCGTTGGGCGCGTAGGACGGACCGCCGGGTGTGGAGTAGTCGTGCGCATCGCTGTGGGCCTTGCGGATGCGCGGGCGCGACGGCGGGGCGGAGTGCTGGGGAGAGCTCATCGGCCGCCATCCGCGCAGCATCCACCCATGGATGCGGCGATCGGGCAGGACGAGCGGTGCATGCGATCACTCTGACATGGGGCACCCGCGACGGCAACAGGAGCCACCCCGTGACTTGCCCGGGCGCGCGGGCCTCGCTTAGACTTGTGGACTGTTGTGAACGCGGTGCATCGCCGCGTGATCGCCGACTGCCGCCAGGGGCGGGGGATCGGGATCGTGCGGATGCGAGCACCGCACGTGCTCATTGAGCGCTGCGCACAGGCTGGGCCCTCTCTCACAGGCTTTGGCTACAGCGCTGGTGAGACATCCGCGACCCGTCCCGTGACGGGCCGCGTCCGCGCACCCTCCACCGGGTGACTGCTGAATCACCGCTCGCGGTTCTTCACCGCGCGTGTCCGCACGCGCACGAGCTGCACCCGGTGAACGATGTGCTGATGTCTGCGATGGCTGCAGGCTGTCGACGCCGGACGGTCCTGGACCGGTCCGGGGGAGAAGCTTCACCGCCGCCGCCAACTGTGAACTGGAGGAGAACATGGCAGCGACCTGCCAGGTGACCGGGGCCGTCCCCGGTTTCGGACACAACGTGTCCCACTCGAACCGACGCACCAAGCGTCGCTTCGACCCGAACATTCAGAAGAAGCGCTACTACGTGCCGTCTCTGCGCAAGAACGTCACCCTGAACGTGTCCGCCAAGGGCATCAAGGTGATCGACGTCCGCGGGATCGATGCGGTTGTCGCCGACCTCATCTCGAAGGGAGTGAAGCTCTGATGGCAAAGGCCCAGGACATTCGCCCCATCATCAAGCTGAAGTCGACGGCGGGCACCGGGTTCACCTACGTGACCCGCAAGAACCGCCGCAACAACCCGGACCGCATCGTGCTGAAGAAGTACGACCCGGTCATCCGCAAGCACGTCGACTTCCGAGAGGAGCGCTGAGCGCACATGGCCAAGAAGTCCAAGATCGCACGCGAGAAGCAGCGTCAGGTCATCGTCGAGCGCTACGCGGAGCGCCGCGCCACGCTCAAGCGTCAGCTGGTCCACCCGGACAGCACCGATGAGCAGCGCGAGGAGGCGCGTCTGGGCCTCCAGAAGCTGCCCCGCGACGCCTCGCCCGTCCGTCTGCGCAACCGCGACCAGGTGGACGGCCGTCCCCGCGGACACCTCCGCAAGTTCGGTCTCTCCCGCGTCCGTTTCCGCGACATGGCGCACAAGGGCCAGCTGCCCGGCGTGACCAAGTCCAGCTGGTGATCTCCTGAAGTCTGCGTGGCGCTTGCGCGCAGGCGCGGCAGTCGTCTGGTAGTTTCGGACCAGTCAGGAAGCCTGAACACCGCACCACGTGCACCCACGTCCTGAAGGAGGACACATCCATGGCTAAGAACCGCAGCGAACTCGTCGCAGAGGTTGCAGAGAAGTCCGGTCTGACCCAGAAGCAGGTCTCGGACGTGCTCGACGGCGTCTTCGAGTCCTTCACGGAGGCCGTCTCCGCCGGCGACAAGCTCACGATCCCGGGCTGGCTGTCCGTGGAGCGCACCGAGCGTGCCGCTCGCAAGGGCCGCAACCCGCAGACCGGTGCCGAGATCGAGATCCCGGCGGGCTACTCCGTCAAGCTCTCGGCCGGTTCGAAGCTCAAGGCTGCTGCCTCGAACAAGTGAATCGGTGCGCGTGAGCGCCTGATCCACCACCGACGCGACCGGTTCCCCTCACGGGGAGCCGGTCGCGTCGTCGTTCCCGGAGGTGCCGGCTTGTCGCTCCTCCGGACCCGTGCGGACGGTTCGCGTGCGTATTCCCACGGTCCCGTGACACGGTCCCTTGAAGCGACCGGACTGCCATGAGACGTTGAAGTCATGGCTGATGACACGACGCACCTGACCGTGACCCGCACGCTCGACGTCCCCGCGAAGGACGTCTTCGAGGTCCTCACCCTGCCCGCCCGTCACCACGAGTTCGACGGCTCGGACACGGTGCGCGCGGCAGACGACACGGAGCGCATCACCGCCGCGGGCCAGAAGTTCGTCATGAACATGCACGCGGACGCGATGGGCGGGGACTACCGCACGCACAACTTCGTCACCGCCTACGACGAGAACAAGATAGTGGGCTGGAAGCCCGCTCCCGAGGCCGCGGACGGCTCTGCGCCCGAGGCTCCGCTGGGATGGGAGTGGCTCTACGAGCTCACATCCCAGGGGTCCGACTCCACCGAGGTCTCGCTCACGTACAGCTGGTCGGATGTCACCGATCCGGGCGTGCTCGAGCGGGTGACGTTCCCCGCGATCCCGCGCGAGGCTCTCGAGGAGTCGCTCAACCGCCTCGCGGCGGCCGTCACCGCCGACTGACCCCAGTCAAGGCCGGGCCGGGTTCGCGCGGCGGACGCTCGCGTCTTGCGGCCGGTCGACCGGTCGCGGCGTGCAGGCCCCCGGCGATACCCTGGACCCATGCGCATCTCCGGAATCCAACTGGGCTATGACGACGACGAGACGCTCGAGGACCGCGTCGCTCGCGTGACGGACCTGGTCCGCACGCAGCACCACGCGGACCTCATCGTCCTGCCCGAGCTGTGGCCGTCGACCGGTTTCGGCTACCGCCGCTGGGGTGCCGCTGCGCAGACGCTGGACGGCCCGGTCGTCACCGCGATGCGCGAGGCCGCCCGGACCGTGGGCGCCTACCTGCACATGGGTTCCTTCATCGAGGCGACCCCGGAGGCGCTCGAGCGTCTGGCCGGCGTCGACCACGACGTGAAGGCCCTGCCGGAGCTGGCCGACGGCGACCGCGGACTGTGGAACACCTCCGTCCTCCTCGACCCGTCCGGTGAGATCGTCGCGATCTACCGGAAGATCCACCGCTTCGGGTTCGGCAATGGCGAGCCGAAGCTGCTGGAGGCCGGCGAGGACATCGTCACCGCGGACATCGAGGTCGCGGGCCGCACCGTGACCCTGGGCCTGGCGACCTGCTACGACCTGCGCTTCCCGGAACTGTTCCGCGCGTTGCTGGACCGGGGCGCGGAGGTCTTCGTCGTCCCCGCCGCCTGGCCCGCCCCGCGCGTCGACCACTGGTCGCTCCTGTCCCGCGCCCGCGCGGCCGAGGACTTCTGCGCCGTCGTCGCGGTCAACACCGCGGGCTTCCACTCGAAGACG
>DYUK01000137.1 GCA_020743695.1 Brevibacterium senegalense
ATCTGCACGGTCTCCGCGACGCCGTACCAGATGGCGGAGACGCCGGTGCGGTAGCTCAGCTCGACGATCGCGATGTAGGAGGAGCCGGAGAACAGACCGGTGATGCAGAAGGCGACGGTCCACGGGCTGAAGGACCGACCACTCACGAAGAAGTTCGAGCCGGTCGACCGGCGGGCGACGAGCCAGCGCCCGCCCACCACGAGCCAGACGGTGTAGGCCAGGGCCAGCCCCAAAGTCCAGAGGCCGACGGCGGTCATGCGCGGTCTCCCGCGCGATCCGCGTTCACGACGGTGAGGAACGGCTGGGGTGCGGCGCCCGCGACGGGGTAGCCCCAGGCCGCGTTGCTGAGCGCCTCCGCGGCACCGTCCGCGGCCTCGGCGACGAAGGACCACACGACCTCGAGGCCGGTGTTCGCATCGCGCAGGAGATTGATGGCCGGGCAGGTCCGCTCGGCGGCCGCGGCGAAGGAGACGAGCTCCGTCTCGCGCGTCTCGCCGGTCGCGATGACGATCTGCAACCGGTACGCGTACATATACGGCTGGACGTCCGCGCGGCCTGCCAGCCCACGGGTGTCCTGCTTCGCCAGCGTGTACGTCTGCACCGCGTCGACGGGCAGGCCGCAGCGCGCAGCGGACTGATCGATGACGACCGTGATGCACGCGTTCACCGCACCGGCCAGGTACTCCATGGGCGTGGGGCCTTCGTCGCGGCCGCCGATCGCCACCGGCTCGTCGGAGACGAACGCGAAGTCGCGCACCCGCACCCGCGTCTGCTGCGAGCCGGTGCCGGTGCCCGAGGCCCGGAGCGTCTTCGCGTGGTCCGCCTGCGGCAGTTCGGTGAAGCGGGGATGCGGGGTGGGAGCGGGCGTGAGAGCGCGCGGGAGATCCGCGGCCCGGATGGAGGGTGCTGAGGACATGCGATCAACGGTAGGACTCGTGCCGACACAGCGCGCCGCGCTTCGTCACATTGTCACAATCCGTCACCCGCGCGGGCGACGGCACCTCCGGGCGCAACTGGCGGGGTTGGGTGCGAGATCACCGGCGTCCGAGGCCCCGTGGACTCCGGTGCGACACATCCGGTCGAACGCGATGAGGGGAGCATCACAGCCGTCCGTCGCGGGACGGTGCGCGTGCGCGCAGGCCGGGGTGTGCGTCTCGTCGCCGCGCTGCAGGAGCGGCCACGAGCGGATGCAGCGGGCGCTGGTCGTCAAACTGAGGAGTGGCATGAGCCCACTCCTCAGAAGTCGTTCGGCGCGTACGGTGCCCGCTCCAGGGCCAGCAGTCCGCGGGCCCTCACGGCGGCCTCATCGGAGGCCTTCGTGATCCGGCCTGCGCGGGCGAGGACGACGGGGTCCGCACCGCCCAGGTACAGGGAGCCCAGCTCCGGCACACCCATGCGCAGGTCCGCCGCGCGGCCCTCCGGAGAGTCGGAGGAGTCAGCGATGCGCTCAACAGTGCCGGCCCTGCCGTCCGAGCGGAGTCGGTAGACGCCCTCGGCATGGTCCATGTCGTCGCGGACCGCCAGCGTCAGCTCACCGGCGACGGAGTACGGACGCGCCTCGAGTGCGTTGACGACGTCGAGGATCCGCAGCCACATGCCGTCGCTCTGCCCGGTGATCTTCACGCGCCGCGGGTCGGTCAGCAGCCACGGCAGCGGCGACTCCTGCGCGGAGTAGCCGAAGCGGACGCGCTCGACCAGGTCGACGGCCCCCAGGAACGCCCACAGCGAGGCGTAGGCGGCATCGGATGCGGCGACGAAGTCGAGCACCTCGAGAGTTGCCGGGGCGACGTCCCAGCCCGCGAAGCGGTAGCTCACGTAGCCGTCCGGCTCGCCGTGCTCGTCGTAGTGGAGGGCGGCCCGGGTGGAGGGGTCCGCCTCGTCCGTCGTGAGGTTGAGGTCGCCCGAGGCCACATCGACGAGAACGCGCTGACGTCCGGTGGCGCCCGGGGACTTGTGCTGGAAGCGCTCGTAGAGCTGCGGGCCCAGGTCGCGCAGGACGTGCGGGTCGACCATCTCGACGCGCCGGTCGGGCTCGACTGCCATCGCGAAGCCCGCGCGGGTGTCGACCTCGACCTCGTTGTACCAGGTGGCCGCACCGAAGCCGAAGCGGCGGTAGATGCTGCCCTCAGTCACGGTGAGCGCCGCGAACGGGTAGCCGGCCTCGGCGGCCTTCGCCAGGTTCGCGGTCATCATGCTGCGCAGCAGACCGCGCCGGCGGTGAGTGGGTCGTACCGTCACCCACGTGATGAGGTGGGCCGGCACCAGGACTCCCCCTCCCACGTTCATCGTCTTCTCGAAGTGGGCGAACGTGGCGACGGGGATCGTGGGGTCCAGGGCGAGGGCAGGTGCGCTGTCCGCATAGGCAGCGGTGAAGACGCGCTCATCCGCGATGGCCCGCTGTGTGCGCTTGAGGAGCTTCTCCCCCTCGACGCGCTTGTCGTGGAAGCCAGCGCGCACCGCCTGCATGTACGCCGTCGTGCGCTGGTCGGGGGCGCCGTCCTCCAGAGCCGGTTCAAATGTCTCGAAGCGGTATTCGGTCACCCGACCAGGGTATAGCACCGTCGCGACGCGCGGTGGGTCACACGCCGCCGGACGCGGAGCGCCCCGCACCGGTGGGTGCGGGGCGCTCGGCTCGTCGATCCGTGTCAGGGGTGGGACACGGGGTGGGGATCAGCGCGCTGCGGTGCCCTCGACGTAGTCGTCCTCGGAGTCCTTGAGCCAGGCGAACATCTGGCGCAGCTCGCGGCCGGTGGCCTCGATCGGGTGCTGCTCCTCCTTGGCGCGCAGCTCCTTGAACTCCGGAGCGCCCGCGGCCTGGTCGTCCATGAAGCGCTGGGCGAACGAGCCGTTCTGGATGTCCGCCAGGACGGCCTTCATGTTCTCCTTGACCTCCGGCGTGATGACGCGGGGGCCGGAGACGTAGTCGCCGTACTCGGCCGTGTCGGAGCACGACCAGCGCTGCTTCGCGATGCCGCCCTCGACCATGAGGTCGACGATGAGCTTGAGCTCGTGCAGGACCTCGAAGTACGCGATCTCCGGCTGGTAGCCGGCCTCCGTGAGGACCTCGAAGCCGTACTGGACGAGGTGCGAGGCACCGCCGCACAGCACTGCCTGCTCGCCGAAGAGGTCCGTCTCCGTCTCCTCCGTGAAGGTCGTCTTGATGCCGCCGGCGCGCAGTCCGCCGATGGCCTTCGCGTAGGCGAGGGCGGTCGTCCAGGCGCTGCCGGACGCGTCGACCTCGACGGCGACGAGGACCGGGACGCCGCGGCCGTCGACGAACTCGCGGCGGACCACGTGGCCGGGGCCCTTGGGGGCGACCATGACGACGTCGACGCCCTCGGGCGCCTGGATGTAGCCGAAGCGGATGTTGAAGCCGTGGATGAAGACGAGGGTCTTGCCCGCGGTCAGGTTGTCCTTGACCGACTCGTTGAAGATCTGCGCCTGGACCTGGTCCGGAGCGGCGATCGTGATGACGTCCGCCCACTCGGAGACCTCGGCGGGGGTGCCGACGGTCAGGCCCTCGGCCTCGGCCTTGTCGCGGCTCTTCGAGCCCTCCTTGAGGCCGATCCGAACCTCGACTCCGGAGTCGCGGAGGCTGAGCGAGTGCGCGTGGCCCTGCGAGCCGTAGCCGATGACGGCAACCTTCTTGCCCTGCAGTGCGGACAGATCTGCGTCATCGTCGTAGAAGCGCTCTGCTGCCATGGGGTTTCTCCTTCTCGAATGGTGGGATGCGAATGCCCGCATCCCAGAGTAGTACGGGCCGTGTCCAGCCCGAAAGTGTGTCTCGAAATCAGCGTCCGGAGCGGTCGGTCATGGACTTGGGCCCACGTCCGATCGCGATCATCCCGGACTGCACGATCTCCTTGATGCCGAAGGGCTCCAGCACCCGCTGGAGCGCGTCGACCTTGTCCTGCTCGCCGGTCGCCTCGACGCTCACCGCGTCGAGTCCCACGTCGACGATCTGCGCGTCGAACATCTCCACGACGGAGGCGACCTGCACCCTCGTCACGGCGTCGGCGCGGACCTTGAAGATCATGTGAGCACGGCGGACCGAGGTCTCCGGCTCCAGCTCCACGATCTTGATGACGTTGACCAGCTTGTTGAGCTGCTTCGTCACCTGCTCCAGCGGTGTGTCCGCGACGTCCACGACCACTGTGATGCGGGACAGTCCCTCGACCTCGGTCGTGCCGACGGCCAGGGAGTGGATGTTGAACCCGCGACGGGCGATGAGACCCGTGAACCGGGTCAGCACACCGGGCTTGTCCTCGACGAGGACGGACAGCGTGTGGCGGCTCATGCCTCTTCCCCTTCCTCGGTCTCGCCGGAGAAGTCCGGGCGGATGTCGCGGGCGTACTGGATCTGGTCGTTGCTCACGCCGGCGGCCACCATGGGCCACACCATCGCGTCCGCCGGGACGACGAAGTCGATGACGACCGGACGGTCGTTGATCTCCAGCGCCCGGGCGACCGCGGCATCGACCTCGTCGTTGCGGGTGACCCGGATGCCCTCGCAGCCGTAGGCGTCCGCGAGCTTCACGAAGTCCGGCACCCGCACGGACTCGTGACCGGTGTTGAGGTCGGAGTGCGAGTAGCGGCCGTCGTAGAACAGCGTCTGCCACTGGCGGACCATGCCCAGCGACGAGTTGTTGATGATCGCCACCTTGATGGGGATGTTGTTGATGACGCAGGTGGCCAGCTCCTGATTGGTCATCTGGAAGCAGCCGTCGCCGTCGATCGCCCACACCTGACGGTCGGGCTCGCCCACCTTCGCGCCCATCGCGGCCGGCACGGAGTAGCCCATCGTGCCCAGGCCGCCGGAGTTGAGCCACGAGTTGGGGCGCTCGTACTCGACGAACTGGGCGGCCCACATCTGGTGCTGGCCCACGCCCGCGACGTAGACGCCCTCCGGGCCGGTGAGCGCGGAGATGCGCTGGATGACGTACTGCGGATCGCACAGTCCCTCATCGTTGGCCTCGTAGCCCAGCGGGTAGCTCTTCCGCCAGCCGTCGGCCAGGGTCCACCACTCGGGGCGCCGATCCTCCAGCGCCTGCGCGTGGTGCTGCTTCATCTCCGACAGCAGGGCGTCGAGGACCTCGGCGGCGTCGCCCACGATCGGGACGTCCGCCACCCGGTTCTTGCCGATCTCCGCGGGGTCGATGTCCGCATGGATGACGCGGGCCAGCGGGGCGAAGGAGGCGAGGTCGCCGGTGACGCGGTCATCGAAGCGGGAGCCCACCGCGATGAGGAGGTCCGCCTTCTGGATCGCGGCGACGGCGGGGACCGTGCCGTGCATGCCGGGCATGCCCAGGTGCAGGTCGTGCGAGTCGGGGAACGCGCCGCGGGCCATGAGGGTGGTGGTGACGGGGATGTGCGTCGCCTCCGCCAGGGCCAGCAGCTCCTCGTGGGCACCCGAGCGGATCACGCCGCCGCCCACATAGAAGACCGGGCGCTTCGACTCCGCGATGAGGGACGCGGCCTCACGGATCTGCTTGGCGTGTGGACGGTTGACCGGACGGTAGCCGGGCAGGTCCAGCTCCTCGTCCCACACGAACTCCAGCTCCGCCTGCTGGGCGTCCTTCGTGATGTCGACGAGGACGGGCCCGGGACGGCCGGTGCTGGCGATGTGGTACGCCGCGCGGATGGCGTGCGGGATGTCCTTGGCCTGGGTCACCAGGAAGGAGTGCTTCGTCGCGGGCATCGTCATGCCGACGATGTCCGCCTCCTGGAACGCATCCGTGCCCAGGAGCTTGGACGACTGCTGCCCCGTGATCGCCAGGAGCGGGACGGAGTCCATCTGCGCGTCCATGAGCGGGGTCACGAGGTTGGTCGCGCCCGGGCCCGAGGTCGCCATGCAGACGCCCACGCGTCCGGTGGCCGCGGCGTAGCCGGTCGCAGCGTGACCGGCGCCCTGCTCGTGCCGGACGAGGACGTGCTGGATCTGCTCCGAGTCGAGCAGCGGGTCGTAGGTGGGGAGGATGGTGCCGCCGGGCAGGCCGAAGACGGTGTCGACGCCCAGCTTCTCAAGGGTGCGGATGACCGCCTGCGCGCCGGTCATCACCTCCGGCTGCGAGCGGGAGCCGCGGTGAGCGACCCCGCCCGGTGCGGGCACCGGACTGGGGGTGGGTGGTGTGACGCGTGTCGTCTGCGTCTGTGCTGGGCCTGCCACGATGGGCTCCTTCGGTGATCGATTCCCTGAT
>DYUK01000138.1 GCA_020743695.1 Brevibacterium senegalense
CCCACGGCTCAGGCGGCCGCGGAGGGCACGGACATGTTCGACCACTTCCGGGTGAACGAGCAGGTCGAGAAGGCGCTGAGCCGGAAGGTGAATCTGCCCTCGGGCGGTTCGCTCGTCATCGACCGCACGGAGGCGATGACGGTCGTCGACGTGAACACCGGCAAGTTCACCGGCTCCGGGGGCAACCTCGAGGAGACGGTCACGAAGAACAACCTCGAGGCGGCGGAGGAGGTCATCCGCCAGCTGCGTCTGCGCGACATCGGCGGCATCATCGTCGTCGACTTCATCGACATGGTGCTCGAGTCGAACCGCGACCTCGTGACGCGGCGCCTCGTCGAGTGCCTGGCCCGCGATCGCACGCGCCACCAGGTGGCGGAGGTGACGTCGCTGGGCCTCGTCCAGATGACGCGCAAGCGGATCGGCACGGGTCTGGCGGAGTCGTTCGACGCCGCCGGCGAGGACATGTCCGGCCGCGGCCTCATGCTGCCGGGCACGGACGAGAAGGACTCCGGCTCGTCGAACCGCGGTCGCGGCCGCCGGTCGCGCGGCGGGGACCAGGGCGGACGGTCCGGCGACCAGCCCGCGCCCCAGCAGGATCCGGAGGCGGAGAAGAAGCAGGACCAGTCCCGCTCCGCCGTCGCCGCGATCGCGAAGGCGACGCTCAAGAAGAGCGACGACGAGGCGGACGCCGCCGGCGCGAAGGGCGTCGACGACAAGGGCGGTGACAACAAGGGCGGTGATGACCGGAGCGGTGCCGCGCCGAACGGCGACGACCAGAACGGCGAGGAGAAGTCGTCCGAGCGCCGTTCGCGCCGCCGGGGCGGGCGCTCCCGTTCTCGCGGCTCCGCGCAGCGTGACCACGAGGGCCAGACCCAGCAGGACTCCACGACGGCGGTGACGGCAGAGACCCAGACCGACGCGTCGGAGACGGCCTCGGTCGAGACGGCTGCGCCTGACACAGCCGCTGCGGGCGCGGAGAAGCCGAATGTCGACGAGCAGACGACCGAGAAGCCGAAGGCTACGGCACCGAAAACCGAGGAGCCGAAGGTCGAGGCGTGGCAGGCGTTCGTGCCGGCCCAGGATGCGGGCCCGGCACCGTTCATGATCGGCGCGGACTCGGCGACGACCGTGCAGACGCGGCCGGAGCCGGAGCCGCAGCCCGCAGGGGAGGCGACCATGTCCTCGGAGGCGACCACGGCCTTGGCGACGGACGCGGAGTCCGACGCCGACGAGGCGGCTGACGAGTCCTCCGAGTCCCAGCCGCAGAAGCCGGCGCTCCCGATCCTCATGTTGGGCATGGAGGACTGACCGCAAGCCGTCTCCGGACGCCCCGACAGAGCCCCCGACCCCCGCGTGCGCGGGGCGCTCGGGGGCTCTGCGCGTGTCGCGAGTCCCACGTGTCCCGTGGCTTTGATGCCGGTGAGAGCACCGTCCGATGTGACGCGAATAACAATCAGGTAAACTTGACCTCCGAAGTGCCGGAGAATGTGATGGACGTCATATCGGACTTGTAGTCTCTGACTCCATGAACACACAACTGAGCTCAGTCCTGAGCGCGCAACCCGCGGGTCAGGGTCTCGTCCATTCGATCGAGGAGACGGTCAACGGAGTCCTCGAGCCCTTCGTGACGGTCTTCGGCAACATCGTCTTCTTCGCGATCGGCCCGGTCCCACTCGTCGTCATCTGGCTCATCGTCGCCGCGATCATCTTCACCGTGTACTTCAAGTTCATCCAGTTCCGCGGCTTCAAGGTCGCGCTGGAGGTGGTCTCCGGCAAGTACTCCAAGCCCACCGACCCGGGTGAGGTCACACACTTCCAGGCACTCACCTCCGCGGTGTCCGGAACGGTCGGCCTGGGCAACATCGCGGGTGTGGGTGCCGCACTGGCGATGGGTGGCCCGGGTGCCGCGTTCTGGATGATCATCGCGGGCCTCCTGGGCATGTGCACGAAGTTCGTCGAGTGCACCCTGGGTGTGAAGTACCGCGAGATCGACTCCGACGGCGTGGTCAACGGCGGCCCCTTCAAGTACCTCCCCGTCGCGTTCGCACGCTTCTCCCGCCCGGTCGCAACGGCGCTGACCGGCTTCTTCGCGATCGCCATCCTCCTCTTCGGCGTCGCCGGCGGCGGCATGTTCCAGGCGAACCAGACCTACGTGCAGCTGCGCGAGGTCTCCGGTGGTGACAGCAGCATCATCGCCGGTCCCGTGGGTGGGCTCGTCATCGGCCTCCTCATCGCGTTCGTCGTCGGCCTCGTCATCCTGGGCGGCATCAAGTCGATCGGCAGCGTGACGAGTCGGCTGGTGCCCGCGATGGGCATCTTCTACGTGCTGTCCTGCCTCATCGTGATCCTGGGCAACCTCGACATGATCCTGCCGGCACTGGGTGCGATCGTGGCCGGCGCCTTCGACATGCAGAGCGTCGCGGGCGGCATCTTCGGCACCATGGTCGTCGGCTTCCAGCGCGCGGCGTTCTCGAACGAGGCCGGCATCGGCTCGGCTCCGATCGCGCACTCGGCGGTCAAGACCCGGCGACCGGTGTCGGAGGGCTTCGTCGCACTCCTGGAGCCGTTCCTCGACACGATCGTCGTCTGCCTCATGACCGCGCTGACCATCGTCATCGCCGCGGGTTCGGCGTACGACGGTGCGATGGCGGAGTTCGCGGAGACGGGCCTGTCGCCGGACGGCGTGTCTCTCGTGTCCGCCGGCTTCGCGACGATCACCCCCTGGTGGCCGGTGTTCCTCGCCTTCGCGGTGATGCTCTTCGCCATCTCGACCCTGATCACCTGGGCGTACTACGGGCAGAAGGCCTGGCACTACCTCTTCGGGCGTCGCCAGGCGACGGACATCCTGTTCCGCTGCATCCTCCTCATGTTCATTGTCATCGGATGCATCGCGTCCTTCGGCCAGATCGTCAACTTCGCGGATGCGGCACTGTTCTGCTGCGCCTTCGTCAACATCCTGGGCCTCTACATCCTCATGCCCGTGGTGAAGAAGGAGATGAAGGAGTACCTGGCCGACAGGAAGTCGGGCAGGCTGCACGAGCTGGGTGCGGAGACGGACGAGGACCTCGCCCGCATCCGTGAGGAGCAGGGCAACGCCTGATCCCATCCGCCGGGTCCCGCTCACCGGGTCCCATCCATACGATCGGCGCCGCGCGCCCCGGTTCCCGCCGGGGCGCGCGGCGCTGTATCGTGAGGGGCCGTGAGGCTGCTCACCCCGCACCGGCGGGTGACGTGCGGCCGCGCAGACCCGGACGGCGGATCAGGAGACGGAATGGCTGACATCCCTGCGGAACTCGACGCGCTGCGGGGCAGCATCGACAACCTCGATGCGGTCCTCATCCACGTCCTGGCCGAGCGGTTCAAGCTGACGGAGAAGGTGGGCCGTCTCAAGGCGGAGCACGCCCTGCCTCCCGCGGACCCTGCGCGCGAGGCCCGCCAGCTGGAGCGGCTGCGTGCGCTGGCGGAGGACGCCCACCTGGACCCGGAGTTCGCAGAGAAGGTCCTCGCCTTCATCGTGGCGGAGGTCATCCGCCACCACGAGCGCATCGCGGACGAGGCGCGCGAGGCCTCCTGACGCCGTTCGCGCCGTCCCCGGAGGCGCCGTTCGGCTTTGACTGGCTCCCTCGCCATGCGTTAGAGTTGTGCGTCGGTGCCTTGGGCATCGGGGCAGATCCCCCCTCGTAATGGGACGTCCGTTCTCCGCCGGTCACGGCGGGTGGCGGAGGCCAAGGAGGGGTCGCCCATTCCAGACAGGAAGTCGCGCGGTGCACGATCGCGCGCAGGAGTGAAGCGAGAGGTACGCACATGGTCTACGCCATCGTCCGCGCCGGCGGCCACCAGGAGAAGGTCAGCGTCGGCGACGTCATCACGGTCAATCGGATCAAGGCGGAGGCCGGCGACACTGTCGAGCTCCCCGCAGTGCTGCACGTGGACGGCGACACCGTCACCACGGCCGCGGATGCGCTGTCGAAGATCACGGTCTCCGCAGAGGTGCTCAACGAGCTGCGCGGTCCCAAGATCGTCATCCAGAAGTACAAGAACAAGACGGGCTACAAGAAGCGTCAGGGCCACCGCCAGGACCTCACCCGCCTCAAGATCACCGGCATCGCCTGAGCGACTGCGACACCTGAAGGAGAGAAGCCAATGGCAACCAAGAAGGGCGCAAGCTCCACCAAGAACGGCCGCGACTCGAACGCCCAGCGCCTGGGTGTGAAGCGCTTCGGCGGCCAGACCGTCAACGCGGGCGAGATCCTCGTCCGTCAGCGCGGCACCCGGTTCCACCCGGGCGACAACGTGGGCCGCGGCAAGGACGACACCCTGTTCGCCCTGTCCGCCGGCACCGTCGACTTCGGCGCGAAGGGCGGCCGCAAGGTCGTCAACATCCTCGCTCCCTGAGCGCGGACTCCCGCAGCGAACCTGTCCCGGGCGGGGCGAGTCACCACTGACTCGCCCCGCTCCGGCGTTCCTGCACCGTGCGCCCCGTAGGATCGGGGTGTGCGGACGCGTCCGCCGCGACTCGCGGCAGGACGTCCCTTCCATCTCTGCGAGGAGCCATGGCCACTGAGTTCATCGATCGCGTCACCCTCCACATCGCGGGCGGCGACGGCGGCAACGGGTGCGTCTCCATCCGGCGCGAGAAGTTCAAGCCCCTGGGCGGACCCGACGGCGCCAACGGCGGTGACGGCGGCAACGTGGTCCTCGAGGTCGACTCGCAGACCACGACGCTCCTCCCGTACCACCGCTCACCCCACCGCCGGGCGGACCACGGCGGGATCGGCAAGGGCGACCTCAAGCACGGTGCGGACGGCGGCGACCTGGTGCTGCCGGTGCCGGAGGGCACCGTCGTGAAGACCCCCGCCGGGGACATCCTCGCGGACCTCGTCGAACCGGGCACCCGTTTCGTCGCGGCCCAGGGTGGCCGCGGCGGTCTGGGCAACGCGGCGCTCGCATCGACGAAGCGCAAGGCGCCCGGCTTCGCGCTCCTGGGCACGCCCGGGCAGTCCCACGACCTCGTCCTCGAGGTGAAGACCGTCGCGGACATCGCGCTCGTGGGCTTCCCCTCGGCCGGCAAGTCCAGCCTCATCGCCGCACTGTCCGCCGCGCGCCCCAAGATCGCGGACTACCCGTTCACCACCCTCGTGCCCAACCTGGGCGTCGTCGAGGCCGGAGGCACGCGCTTCACGGTCGCGGACGTGCCGGGCCTCATCCCGGGGGCGGCGCAGGGCAAGGGCCTGGGTCTCGAGTTCCTGCGGCACGTCGAGCGCTGCGCCGGACTGGTCCACGTCATCGACCTGGCCACGTGGGATCCCGGCCGCGACCCCGTGGGCGATCTGCGGGCGCTGGAGGAGGAGCTCGCGGCGTACGCCGTCGACATCGAGCACGGGGGAGACCTGCTGCCGCTGGACGAGCGGCCCACCCTCGTCGCGCTCAACAAGATCGACGTGACCGACAGCGGCGAGATGGCCGCGCTCGTGCGGCCGGAGCTCGAGGCCGCCGGCTACCGCGTCTTCGAGGTCTCCGCCGTATCGCACGCGGGCCTGCGCGACCTGTCCTTCGCGATGGCGGGACTGGTCGAGGCGGAGCGCGCCCGCCGCGAGGAGGAGGGGACCCGGCCGGAGCGCATCGTGCTGCGTCCCCGTGCGGTCGACGACGCGGGCTTCCGCATTGTCGTCGAAGAGGCCGGAGGCGAGACGATCTTCCGGATCCTGGGTGCCAAGCCGGAGACCTGGATCCTGCAGACGGACTTCGCGAACGACGAGGCCGTGGGCTATCTGGGCGATCGACTGGAACGCCTGGGTGTGGAGAAGGAGCTGTTCCGAGCGGGTGCCGTGCCGGGCTCCACCGTCGTGATCGGCCCGGACGACGGCGTCGTCTTCGACTGGGATCCCACGATGGTGGGCGGTGCGGAGCTGCTGGGCGGACGCGGCACGGACGCGCGCCTCGAGGAGCGGGCGCGCGCCACCCGCCGCGAGCGCAAGGAGGCCTTCCACGAGCGCATGGACGCGAAGGCCGCGACCCGCGCGGAGTTCGAGGAGGAGCGCCTGGCGGAGCGCGCCGCCCGTGCACGGCAGGCCGATGACGAGGACGCGGAGGCGTGAGGACGGAGGCGCAGACGCGCGCGCAGGTGCGCGACGCGAAGCGCATCGTCGTGAAAGTCGGGTCGTCGTCCCTGTCGACCGTCCAGGACGGATTGGACCGGGATCGCGTGCGTCGCATCGCCCGTGTCCTGGGGGAGCAGCGGGCGGCGGGTCGCGAGATCGTCCTCGTGTCCTCCGGTGCCGTCGCCGCCGGGCTGGAGCCCATGGGCATCACCCGACGGCCCAAGGACCAGGCGACGAAGCAGGCGGCCGCAGGGGTGGGCCAGAGCCTCCTCATGGCGGAGTACACCCATACGCTCGCAGAGCACGGGATCGTGCCCGCACAGGTGCTGCTGACCGCGGATGACCTCATCCACCGCGCGAAGTACCGCAACGCGCAGCGCGCGGTCGAGCGCATGCTCGCACTGGGTCTCTTCCCCATCGTGAACGAGAACGACGCGGTCGTCTCCCACGGTGTCCGCTTCGGCGACAACGACCGTCTGTCCGCCCTCGTCGCGCACCTGATCCACGCCGAGGCCCTCGTCCTGCTGTCCGACGTCGAGGCCCTCCTCACCGCACCGCCCGGCGCCCCCGGCAGCCAGCGGGTGCCGTTCATCGGCGGTCCGGCCCACCTCGACGAGCTGCGGATCGGCGGGACCGGCTCCGCGGGCACCGGCACCGGCGGGATGGTCACGAAGGTGCAGGCTGCGACGATGGCCGCGGACTCCGGGATCGCGACGATCCTCACCTCGGCCGACCACATCGCCGAGGCCGTGGCCGGGGGAGAGGTGGGCACCGCCTTCGGCGTGACGCACCGACGCCGGGCCACCCGGCTGCTGTGGATCGCTCACCTGGCGCAGAGGCACGGCACGATCCACGTCGACGCGGGCGCGGCCCGCGCGGTGTCCGAGCGGGGGCGGTCCCTGCTGGCGGTGGGCGTCGTGGGGGCGGACGGCGGCTTCGACGCCGGCGACCCCGTCGACGTGCGCGGTCCGGACGGCGCGCTCGTGGCACGCGGCATCGCGAACTTCGCGGAGGACGAGCTGCCCGCCATGATGGGCAGGTCGTCGGAGGACTTGGGGAACGCACTGGGGTCGGACTACCGTAGAGAGGTCATTCACCGCAACGATATGGTCCTCACGGACGCGGTCTTCGAACAAGGGGAACAATGACGACTGAGATCAGTCCACGCGTGACGCGCGGGGTCACGCGCATCGTCGCGGCCGCGAAGGAGTCCGCCAGCAGCATCGCGCAGGCGTCGACGCAGGTGAAGAACGAGGCGCTGGCAGCGATCGCGGATGCCCTCGAAGCCAACGTCGACGACATCCTCGCCGCGAACGCGGAGGACATCGAGACGGCCCGCAAGCGCGAGACGCCGGAATCGCTCATCGACCGCCTCACCCTCTCCGAGGAGCGGGTGCGGGGCATCGCGGGAGCCGTGCGCGAGGTCATCGGCCTGCCGGATCCGGTGGGCGTCATCCGCCACGGCCAGACGATGCCCAACGGCATGCGGGTGAGCCAGGAGGCGGTCCCGGTGGGTGTCGTGGGCGCCATCTACGAGGCGCGGCCCAACGTGACGGTCGACATCGCGAGCCTCGCGCTCAAGTCCGGCAACGCGGTGGTCCTGCGGGGCGGTTCCGCGGCCCGCTCCTCGAACACGCTCCTCATCTCGCTGCTGCGACAGGCCGTCGCGTCCGCAGGCCTCCCGGAGGAGGTCGTGAGCGGCATCGACGAGTTCGGCCGCGACGGCACGGTCGTGCTCATGCAGGCGCGCGACCACGTCGACCTGCTCATCCCGCGCGGCGGTGCGGAGCTCATCGCGCGGGTCGTCCACGAGTCGCTGGTCCCCGTCATCGAGACGGGTGTGGGCAACGTCCACATGTTCATCGACCAGTCGGCACCCGTGCGGATGGCGACGGACCTGGTCCTCAACTCGAAGACGCATCGGCCCAGCGTGTGCAACGCGCTGGAGAACCTGCTGGTCCACGAGAAGGCCGCGAAGCGCGTCCTGCCCAAGATCCTGGGCGCCCTGCACGAGGCCGGTGTCGTGGTCCGCGCGGACAAGGAGATCGAGTCGTTCGCGCCGGAGGGGATGCGGATCCGCCGGGTCACGCGCCGCGACTGGGCGAAGGAGTACCTCGACCTCGAGCTGGCCGTCCGGCTGGTCTCGAGCGTCGACGAGGCGATCGAGCACATCCACGCGTACACGTCCGGTCACACGGAGGTCATCGTGACGAACGACCTGGCGAACGCGGACACGTTCGTGCAGGCGGTCGACGCGGCCGCCGTGGGCGTGAACGTGTCGACCCGCTTCACCGACGGCGGCCAGCTGGGGCTGGGCGCGGAGGTGGGCATCTCGACGCAGAAGCTCCACGCTCGCGGACCGATGGGCCTCGAGGCGCTCACGACCACCAAATGGGTCATGCGCGGCAACGGCCAGATCCGCACCTGAGTCCCGGCGGCGGGCCGACTCCGCCTCCCGCGCCCGGGCATGAGACACTTTCCCAGACTGATCATTCCACCGAACGAAGGACGGCCTTCATGACCACCTCGATCCTCGCAGCAGTGGCCGAGACGCCCCATGTCGCGTACGAGCTGCCGATCCCGCCCATCGGGTTCGGGCTCATCACCTTCTCGATCCTCATGTTCCTGGGCGTCGTCACGCTGTCCTGGAGCGGCATCTCGCACCGGCACTGACGCCGCCGGTCCCCTCGTCCTCCTCCGCGAGTGATTCCCGTCCGCCCCGCAGACCGCCCGCGCCGCATCGGCGTCATGGGCGGCACGTTCGACCCCATCCACCACGGTCACCTCGTCGCCGCCAGTGAGGCGGCGGCGAAGTTCGACCTGGACGAGGTCGTGTTCGTGCCCACGGGGCGCCCGTGGCAGAAGCAGGACCGACGGGTCTCCGCCGCCGAGCACCGCTACCTCATGACGGTCGTCGCGACGGCCTCGAATCCGCGGTTCACGGTCTCGCGGGTGGACATCGACCGCCCGGGTCCCACGTACACCATCGACACGCTGCGGGACTTGCGCGGAATCTACGGCGATGCGGCGGAGATGTTCTTCATCACCGGTGCGGATGCGCTCGCGCAGATCCTGTCGTGGAAGGACGTCGACGAGCTGTTCGCCCTGGCGCACTTCGTGGGCGTGTCCCGACCGGGGCACGAGCTGACCGGGGACGGCCTGCCCACGGGCCGGCTGAGTCTGCTGCAGATCCCCGCCCTCGCGATCTCGTCGACGGACTGCCGCCGGCGTGCGGAGCAGGATCTCCCGGTCTGGTACCTCGTGCCGGACGGGGTCGTCCAGTACATTGCCAAGCACGATCTCTACAGGAGTCACAGTGGCTGAGAAGTTCATGACGCGACGGGAGCGCCGCGAGGCGGAGCGCCGGCAGGCCGACGCCGCGTACGACGCTCAGCAGGCGGCGAAGGCGGAGCGGTCCGACGACCAGCAGGCCCCGGAGGCCGAGGCCGCAGCACCTGCCAAGCCCGCAGCGCCGGCCCAGCCCGCGCCGCCAGCGCAGCCCGCAGCACCGGAGAAGCCGGCTGCACCGGCCCGGTCGGCGCAGGACGCACCGGCTCAGCCCGCGCCCGCCGCACCTCCCGCTCCCACGGCGCCTCCGACGGCACCTCCTGCGCCCACCGATCCTCCCGCGGCGGCCGAGCTGACGGAACCCCCGCACTTCGCGACCCGCGGTGAGCGCAAGCGCTTCCTGCGTGAGAACGATCTGCCGGCGGACATCCCGACGGCCTCGATCCCGATCGTCCTGGCACAGCGCGCCGCCGGCATCGAGACGGACAGCGCGGATACCGCGGACAGTGCTGACGCCGCACCCGCCGCGGACGCCGCTGGATCGTCGGTCAGCGAGTCCACGGGAGCAGCAGCCACCTCCGAGGGACGAGCCGCCTCCACGAGCACTGCAGACGCCACGGACCGCGAAACCTCCACGGCTTCCGAACCTTCCGCGCCCGCTGCGGAGGCTCCTGCATCCACTCCGGACGCAGCTCCCACCGCCTCCCAGCACGCGCCGAGCGGCGACGCCGAGGGCGACTCCGACTCCACGCAGGCCACCTCGCCGTCGTCCACCGAGTCCGCGACGCCGGAGACCACCGAACCCTCGACCCAGACCTCACCTCAGGCGTCCGGCCGTTCCGGCAGCCTCTTCGGGTCCGACGACCCGGTCACCGTCACCACGGCGCCGTCGGCCGAGCCGGCCGCCGGACCCAGCGGCGGCCTGGGGTCCCTCTTCGACGACACGTCCGCGCAGTCCCCGACGGGCAGCCCCACCGCGAGCACCGCCACGACGGGCACCGACTCGACGGGCACCGCCACCGGACGGACCGGTGCTGTCACCACCGGCTCCGGAGCCCCGCAGTTCGACCTGGCGAGCCGCCGCGTGGGTTCCCATGCGACCGGCCCGGACTTCGAGACCAGCTCGACCGCCGTCATCACACCGTCGGCACTGGGCGACCACGACGCGCCGCTCAAGCGCCGCAGCCCCGTCGTCAAGCCGCCCACGGGTTCCAACATCCGTGTGGTGACGGGCGCACTGCCCATCGTGCAGGAGTCGGACCTCGAGGCGAACCCGCCCACGACGCCCATGTCCGCGATCGACGAATCCGCTGCGACCGGTGGCTCGCGCGGCACGGACACGTTCCGCACCTCCGAGTCGCCGGTCTTCCGCACCTCCCGTCCCGCCGCGGACCCGTGGTCCCGTCTGGGCCAGGAGGACGAGGAGGAGGACTCGGACGAGCTGGAGGAGCCGCCGGCGCGCCCCATGAGCGCCCGTTCCGTCACGAACGAGGACGGTTCCGTGCTCGTCGCGGAGCGCAACTCGATGGTCCCCTACATCGTCCTGGGCGTGACGGGATTCGCCGCGCTCATCCTCGTCATCGTCGCGATCACCCTGCTCTTCTGACCCGCACCCACTCCGGAAGGAACCCGTGACCGCCACCCCTGAAGCAGTCGCCCTCGCCCGCTCCGCAGCCTTCGCGGCCTCCGAGGCACTGGGCACGAACATCGTCGCCCTCGACGTGAGCCTCCAACTGGTCGTCACGGATGTCTTCGTCATCGCGTCCGCTCCCAGCGAGCGGCAGGTGCTGTCGATCGTCGACCGGGTGGAGGAGCGCCTCCTGCGGGAGGACGGCCAGAAGCCGGTCCGCCGCGAGGGCAAGAGTGGAGGCCGCTGGGTCCTGCTCGACTACGCGGACATCGTCGTGCACGTGTTCGTCGACGAGGACCGCGAGTTCTACGCACTCGAGCGCCTGTGGAAGGACTGCCCGGTGGTCGACGTCGCCGAGGCCGTGGCCGCCGCCGGTGCCCCCGCCGCTCCCCAGGAGGACTGACTGTGGTGAAATCCCTCACGCTCCTGCGGCACGGCCGCACGGAGTACAACGCCGTGGGTCGTTTCCAGGGCCAGGTCGACGTGCCGCTCGACTCCCTGGGGCTGGCCCAGGCCGAGGCCGTCGCGGCACACCTGGCCGCCTCCGCCTCGATCACCTCGATCGTCGCCTCCGACCTGGCGCGCGCGGCCCAGACCGCGGACGCGGTCGCTCGTGCGACGGGCCTGCCCGTCGTCCACGACCAGCTGCTGCGCGAGATCAGCGTGGGGGACTGGGAGGGCTACACCCGCGAGGAGGTCGCCCTCACGTGGCCGAAAGACCTCGAGGCGTGGCTGTCCGGTGCGGACATGCGCCCGCCGGGCGGTGAGAGCCGTGCGGAGTCCGCTCAGCGCGTCCACGACGCCGTGCTGCGGCACGTGGAGGAGGCCGCGGACGACGCGGATCTGCTGGTCGTCGCCCACGGCGCTGTCATCCGCGGTGCGACGGAGCTGCTGCTGGGCATGACGGAGACCCACGGCCATCTGGGCGTCCTCACGAACTGCACCTATGCGCACCTGATCCCCGGCGAGACGGGCTGGGTGCTGCGCGCCTGGGGCGGCGGCGCCGAGGCCGTGGCCCGAGCTCAGGAGACGTCCCCGGCCTGAGTGTCCTCCGCCAGGGATCGCACGAGCGCGAGCAGTGTGCGTGCGGAGTCCTCCCACGTGTGCGCGGCGGCCCGGACGGGTCCCGACTGCGCGGCCTCCCGCCACCGGGCGGGATCTTCGAGTCGGCGCACCGCACGGGCGAAGTCCTGCGGATCATCCGGGTCGGCGAACTCCGCCGGTCCACCACCCGGCCGCGTACCAGCGGCCGACGGCGCATCGGCGTCCGCCCCCGTCACCTCCCGGAAGATGGGCATGTCCGTCACGACGACGGGAACCCCCCGGGCCATCGCCTCGACGATCGGCAGGCCGTAGCCCTCGGCCCGTGACGCGGTCACGAGCGCCGTCGAACGATCGAGCAGCTGCGCGTAGTCCTCATCGCTGATGCCCCGGTGGAAGACGACACGGGCCTGCGCGGGCGTAAGAGCCCGCAGCCGGGCCTCCTCCCGGGGTTCGATCCGGGACGCCAGGTGCAGGGTGTAGCCGGGGAGCCAGGCCAGGGACCGGACCAGGGCCGCGGCGTTCTTGTACGGCAGGAAGGCGCCCATGTACGTGAGGGTGCGTGCCGCGTGCCCGTTCCGCCGCTGCGGCGGCCGCGGAACCTCGTCCGCGGCGTTGGGGACGACGGTGACGGGCCGGCGCGTGAGCCGGTGAGCCGCCATGAGATCGCGGGTCGTCCGCGAGACGGTCACGACCGCGTCCGCGCGGTCCAGCAGGAGTCGCTGGGGCCAGTACGCGGTGTGGTAGGCGCGCCACAGACCGCGCAGGGGCAGGGACAGGTCCCGCGGGGGAGTGGGATGGGTGTAGTAGATGAGGTCGTGGAGCGTGAGGATGAGCCGGTAGTCGCGGCCCCATGACCCCATCGTCTGCATGGGCGAGAACACGACGTCCGGGCGCAGCGGGTTGATCTGCCGGGCCAGCAGCGGCTCGAGGGGCGACGTGGGCGCGGAGACGCGGTGGAGCGGCACGGTCGGCAGCATCGGGATCTGGCGCTCGTCGTGGATGAGCGCCTCGAGGGTGATCGCGTCGTCGTCCGCGGTGAGGCGCGCCAGCGCGGTCAGCAGTCCTGCTCCGTAGCGCGAGATGCCGTCGTGGCGCGGCCAGCGCGTGTATCGGGCGTCGAAGAGGAGCCTCATGCGGCCCCACCCTAGTCGCGTCGACGCCTGCGACGCGCCTGCCGGATCGCTGTCCGGATCCTGAGCGTTTTGCCCGTGTGCGCTGAGTCTCGATAGAGTGGACGCGCTCATGCACCTGCAGCCGTCCAGCAGTGCCGTCGTCCGGGACACCCCGAGACCAGCGCCGGTTCGCTGAGGAGTGTCGCTGACGACCGGAGGAGTTCCCGCTTGCCCCTAGTGCTCACGCTCGGTGTGCTCGCCGCTCTGGTCGTCCTGGTCCCCGTCGTCACGTCCCTGCTGGGACGCGCCTCAGGCTGGCTGCTGGCGGCCGGTTACGTGCTCGCGACCCTCACCTTCCTTCCCGCCGTCACCGCGGCGATCGACGGCGCTCCACTCGAGTGGTCGATCCCCTGGGCGCCCGGACTGGGCCTCCCCGGCGCCGGAGTCGAACTGGCGTTCCGCGCGGACGGGATCGGCGTCGTCTTCACCCTCATCGCACTGGTGATCGGCGCGGTCGTCCTCGCGTACTCGACCGGATACCTGGAGAAGGGCCGCCAGCTGAGCTTCTACTGGCTCATGACGACCTTCACGCTCGCGATGACGGGCCTGGTCCTCACGGACGACCTGCTGGTCCTCTTCGTCTGCTGGGAGGCGACCAGCCTCGCCTCCTTCCTGCTCATCGCCCGGTCCGGCACCGCCGCCCAGGCTCCCTCGATGCGGACGCTGCTGATCACCTTCCTGGGCGGACTGACCCTGCTGACCGGGATCGCCGGGATCATCGTCGTGACCGGCACGACCCGGATCTCCGAGGCACTCACGTCACCGGCGTGGGAGCAGGCAAGCCCGTTCCTCGTCGCGACGCTGGCGGTGCTGGTCGCCGTGTCCGCGATGACGAAGTCCGCGCAGTTCCCGTTCCACTCCTGGCTGCCGGATGCGATGGCCGCCGCGACCCCGGTGAGCGCGTACCTGCACGCCGCCGCGGTCGTGAAGGCGGGCATCTTCCTGCTCATCCGCTTCAGCCCCGCGTTCGCGGACGTGCCCGCGTGGAACGCCCTCCTCATCGTCGCCGGACTGCTCACGACCGCGATCGGCGGCTGGTTCGCGCTCACCCAGTCGGACATCAAGAAGCTCATGGCCTACTCGACCGTGAGCCAGCTGGGCCTCATCACCGCCGCGATCGGGGTGGGGACGGAGATGGCGCTGGTCGCCGCGGTCCTGCACGTCATCGCGCACGCGCTCTTCAAGTCCGGGCTCTTCATGATGGTGGGCGTCATCGACCACATCGCGCACACCCGCCAGGTGGGATCGATCCCGCAGCTCATCCGCGTCGCCCCCGCCTCGTTCGTCGTGACGGTCCTGGGCAGCGCGTCGATGGCCGGGATTCCGCCGCTGCTGGGCTTCGTGTCGAAGGAGTCCGTGTTCACGGGGCTGCTGGAGGCGCCGGGCGCCGACTGGACCGGCTGGGCCGCGCTCATCGCGGGCGCCGCCGCCTCCGTGCTCACGTTCGCCTACTGCGCGAAGCTCGTCTTCGGCGCGTTCGTCGACGGCCCGCCGGCCGCCGGCCGCGATCAGCAGCAGGCCGGCGGTGCGCAGACCAGCCGCGAGAACCCGGTCATGCTCGTCTTCGCCGCGCTGCCCATCCTC
>DYUK01000139.1 GCA_020743695.1 Brevibacterium senegalense
GCCGGCCACGGCCTCGGCGGTGGTTCCTGCCGTCGCAGCGGCCGTCGCCTGCGCTCCCAGCGTGTGGGCCAGGCGCATCGCCTCCGCCCAGCCGGGGTGCGGGGTGCTCATCCGCCGGCGAACGGGGGCAGCACGTCGACGCGCATGCCCGCGCGGACGGTGGGGGCGTCCTCGTCCTGGAGGACGACGCCGTCGACCAGCACGCTCGACTGGTCGAGGACCTGTGTCAGCGAGGGCTCGCCCGCGGGCTGGTCCGGGTGGAGGGAGATGAGGAGTGCGACCAGCTGCTCACGGGTGAGGGCGTCCGTGCGGGGCGGGAGGGCGACGGCCTCGCGCGCGGTGCCGCCGGCGGCCGCCCGCGCGGCCGCGAAGTACCGGACCTCGATCATGTCGCTCATCGGCGCACGCACCTCCCTCTGGGACCAGCCCCTCTGAGACTCGCCACGGGTCTCGCCCTGTCATCGGAGACCCGCCTCGAGACTATCGAGTTCAGCCGCCGATCGCGCTCATCGAGCGCTCCGGCTGCACATAGTCCTCGCTGTCCAGGCCCGGCGCGTCCATGCCGTGGGCGGCCGGCTTGAGCCACATCGCCTGCTGCCACAGGCGGGCGACGGACTCGTCCGACTCCCCGGAGCGCAGTGCGGCGGCCAGATCGAACTCCTCGTGGGAGAAGAGACACGAGCGCACCCTCCCCTCCGCCGTGATGCGGGTGCGGGTGCAGGCGGAGCAGAACGGCTCCGTGACCGAGGCGATGACGCCCACCGTGCCCAGGTCCCGCGGCGGGGTCGTCCGGGAGGTGATCCGCCAGAGCTCGGCGGGGGCGCCGTCGCGCGGGGCCTGATCCGGTGCCAGGTCCCAGTGCTGCGCCAACCGGGCCCGGACCTCGGCGGCGGTGACCATCCCCTCGCGCGTCCAGCCGTGGTCGCCGTCCAGGGGCATCTGCTCGATGAAGCGCAGCCGCACGCCGCGGGCCAGCGCGAACGCCAGCAGGTCCGGGGCCTGGTCGTCGTTGACGCCGCGCATGAGGACCGCGTTGAGCTTGACCGGGTGCAGGCCGGCGGCCAGCGCCGCGTCGATCCCGTCCAGCACGTCGGAGAGCCGGTCGCGGCGGGCCAGCGTGCGGTAGGTGTCCGGGTCGATCGTGTCGAGGGAGACGTTGATGCGGGTGAGGCCTGCGTCCGCGAGCGTCTGCGCGCGGCGGGTCAGGCCGATCCCGTTCGTCGTGAGCGCGATGGGCAGGTCCGGGTGGTGGGCGCGGACGCCCGCGACGATGTCCTCGAGGTCGGGGCGGATGAGCGGCTCGCCGCCGGTCAGGCGCAGGTCGCGGACGCCGTGGACGGTGACGGCGATGTCGACGAGGCGGACGACCTCGTCCGCGGTGAGGAGGGAGGACTGGGGCATCCAGTCCATGCCCTCGGCGGGCATGCAGTACGTGCACCGCAGATTGCACTTGTCTGTCAGTGAGATCCGCAGGTCCGTGCCGCGCCTGCCGAAGCGGTCGTGGAGGCCCGGTGCGGTGGGTGCGTCACCGGCGCGGTCGTCCAGATGCGCACGGGTCGCGGCCGCGGATCGCGCGCGCAACCGCGCTGCTGCATCCGGGGAATCTCCGTCCGCTGCGCCGCGGACGGTGGGCATCCCGAGGCTCACGTCCATACCCCTCCAGTGTAGTGACAGTGGCAAGGGGAGCGGCGCGGGCGGGCACGATAGCCTGCGGACATGTCCTCCTCCCGTCCCGGCTCCGTCCTGCGCGAGCCCGGCATGCCGCTGCTGGTGCTCATGACCGCACTGGGCTTCTCCGGTTTCGCGGCGCTCATGCCGGTCGCACCGCTGTGGGCGGTGCACGGCGGTGCCGGGTCCGTGGGCGCGGGGGCGGTCAACGGCGTCCTCATGCTCTTCACCGTCCTCACCCAGATGGTGGTGCCCCGGTCGCTGCGACGGTTCGGGTGGACCCCGGTGCTGGCGGCCGGGATGCTGCTGCTGGGCCTGCCGTCCGCGTTCCTCGCGCTGAGCGACGCGCTCGCCCCCATCCTCGTCCTGTCCGCGATCCGCGGCATGGGCTTCGGTGTGCTGACGGTGTGCGGAAGCGCGCTGGTCGCGGAGCTGGTCGATCCCGCCCGCCGCGGCCAGGCGATCGGTGTCTACGGCCTGGCGATCGCCGCCCCGCAGATCCTCTTCGTCTCCGGCGGTCCCTGGGTGGTCGAGAACCTGGGGTACGGCGTCATCTTCGCGATCGGCGTGCTGCCGGTGCTGGCGACGGTGCCGGCCGTGCTGCTGGGCCGCATGGCCGAGCACGTCCCGGAGGCGAACGAGCCCGCGCCCTACACCGCGCTCCTGCGTCCCATGGCACTCCTGCTGGCGGTCACCCTGGCCGGTGGCGCGCTCATCACCTTCATGGCGCCCATGAGCGACAGCGCGCTGCTGAGCACCGTCGCTCTCCTGCTCCTCACGGCGGCCGCTGCGATCGCCCGCTGGAGGGCCGGCGGACTGGCGGACCGTCACGGCGCGCAGGCCTACATCTGGCCGCTGGTGCTGCTCACCGTCGTGGGGATGGCCGTCGTCGCGTGGGCGGTCAGCGACCCGCTGGACACGGTCGCGTGGGCGCTGCTGGTGGGCGCGACGATCGTGGGTATCAGCTACGGCGGGCTGCAGAACCTCACCCTCGTCATCGCGTTCGAGGCGGTCCGCCGGCCGCACTACGGCGCGGCCAGCGCGGTGTGGAACATCGGCTTCGACGCCGGCACCGGTGTGGGCGCGATGGTCATCGGCCTCATCGCGGGCGGCTCCTCCTACACGACCGCCCTGCTGGTGGGCGGCGCGGTCTCGCTGCTGACGGTGCCGCTGGCCTTCGCCCG
>DYUK01000140.1 GCA_020743695.1 Brevibacterium senegalense
TCACCGGCCCGAGCCTCACCGGCCCGGCCTCACCGGCCCGAGCCTCAGCCCAGCGTCGCGATGATCTCGTTGAGCTTCTGCGACGGACGCATGACGGCGTCCGCCTTCTCCTCCGACGGGTTGTAGTACCCGCCCAGGTCGACCTCGCGGCCCTGCACGGAGATGAGCTCGCGGGTGATCGCGTCCTCGTTCTCGCGCAGCGCCTTCGCGACCGGAGCGATGGCCTGGGCCAGCGGCTGGTCGTCGGTCTGCTTCGCCAGCTCCTCAGCCCAGTACAGGGCCAGGTAGAAGTGGCTGCCCCGGTTGTCGATCTCGTTCACCTTGCGCGACGGCGACTTGTTCTCCTCCAGGAAGGTCGCGGTCGCGTCGTCCAGCGTCGCGGCGAGCACGCCCGCGCGGTCGTTGCCCTCCTTGTTCTGGAAGTGGCGGAACGACTCCGCGATCGCGAAGAACTCGCCCATGGAATCCCACCGCAGGTGGTTCTCCTCGACCAGCTGCTGCACGTGCTTGGGCGCGGATCCGCCCGCGCCCGTCTCGAACAGACCGCCACCGGCGATCAGCGGGACGACGGACAGCATCTTCGCGGACGTGCCCAGCTCCAGGATGGGGAACAGGTCCGTGTTGTAGTCGCGCAGCACGTTGCCGGTGACGGAGATCGTGTCCTCGCCGCGGCGGATGCGCTCGACGGACAGCTTCGTCGCCTCGACCGGCGACATGATGCGGATGTCCAGGCCGTCCGTGTCGTGGTCGCCCAGGTACTCCTTGACCTTCGCGATGAGCTGCGCGTCGTGTGCGCGGTTCTCGTCCAGCCAGAACACGGCGGGGGTGTCGGACAGGCGTGCGCGCTCGACGGCCAGGCGGACCCAGTCGCGGATCGGGACGTCCTTCGTCTGGCAGGCGCGCCAGATGTCACCGGCGGACACGGTGTGGCTCATGACGACCTCGCCGGCACCGTTGACGACCTCGACGACGCCATCGGCGTCCAGCACGAACGTCTTGTCGTGCGAGCCGTACTCCTCCGCCTTCTGCGCCATGAGGCCCACGTTGGGGACGGAGCCCATCGTCGTGGGGTCGTACGCGCCGTTGGCCTTGCAGTCGTTGATGACGGCCTCGAACACGCCGGCGTACGACGAGTCGGGGATGACGGCCAGCGTGTCGTGCGTCTGGTCGTCCGCGCCCCACATCTTGCCGCCCACGCGGATCATCGCGGGCATCGAGGCGTCGACGATCACGTCGCTGGGGACGTGCAGGTTCGTGATGCCCTTCGCGGAGTTCACCATCGCCAGGGCGGGGCCCTCGTCCAGGCCCTTCTCGATCGCGGCCTTCACGCCCGCTGCGGTGTCCGCATCGAGGGCGTCCAGGCCGGACAGGATCGCACCCAGGCCGTCGTCCGCGGACAGGCCCGCGGCGGCCAGCTGGTCGCCGTACTGTGCGAAGACCTCGGGCAGGAACGCACGGACCACGTGGCCGAACAGGACCGGGTCGGAGACCTTCATCATGGTCGCCTTCAGGTGCACGGAGAACAGGACGCCGGATTCCTTCGCGGCGGCCACCTGCTCCGTGAGGAACTCGTTGAGCGCCTTCGCGTCCATGAACGTGCCGTCGACGACCTCGCCCTCCAGGACGGGGAAGGACTTGAGCTCGCGCGCCTCGCCGTCGGCCGGGGTGAAGCGGATCGTGAAGGTGTCCGCAGCGGGGGAGACGACCGACAACTCGTTCGAGGCGAAGTCGTTCTCGCCCATCGTCGCGACGGTGGTCTTCGAGTCCGCGGACCACTCGCCCATCGAGTGCGGGTACTTCTTCGCGTACTGCTTGATCGCCTTGGGCGCGCGGCGGTCGGAGTTGCCCTCGCGCAGGACCGGGTTGACGGCGGAGCCCTTGACGGAGTCGTAGCGCTTGCGCGCGTCCTTCTCCTCGTCCGTCTGCGGGTCCTCCGGGTAGTCCGGCAGGTCGTAGCCCTGGGACTGCAGCTCCGCGATCGCGGCCTTGAGCTGGGGGACGGAGGCGGAGATGTTGGGCAGCTTGATGATGTTCGCGTCCGGGGTCTTCGCCAGCTCACCCAGCTCTGCCAGGGCGTCGTCCAGGCGCTGCGCGTCGGTCAGGCGCTCCGGGAACAGGGCGATGATGCGGCCGGCCAGCGAGATGTCGCGGGTCTCCACATCGACTCCGGCGGTGCGGGCGAACGCCTCCACGATCGGCTTGAGCGAGTACGTGGCCAGCAGCGGAGCCTCGTCCGTCCGCGTGTACATGATCTTTGCCATGGAACAGCATCTCCGTCTTCGGTGGGGGTTATTCCGCGCCAGTCTATCGTTCTGGCAATCGGCTGAGCGCCGGATGCCCGCGTGCTGGAAGTCACACGCGTGCGCCCCGCCCGGCCGGGCCGGGCAGCCCACCGTCGCCGAGGCCGGGGAGACCGCCGCTGCCCCGGTCACCGAGTACGATTCCGATGTCCCACCCCCATCCGGCCGCCACCCCCCCGGCGGCCCACCGCTGCCGCCCGGCGTTCCCGGCCCGGCCCGCACCCCCGCCCGCACCCCCAGGAGAGTGACCGCACACATGGCGAAGCTGTACTTCCGCTACGGCGCGATGAACTCCGGCAAGTCGACGGCGCTGCTGCAGGCAGCCTTCAACTACGAGGAGCGCGGTCAGCGGGTGCTGCTGGCGAAGCCCCACATCGACACGAAGGGCGATGACCTCATCGTGTCGCGCCTGGGCGTCTCCCGCGCCGTCGACTTCCTCATCGCCCCCGGTCAGGACGTTGTCGCCCTCTTCGACGAGGCCGCACAGCGGGTCGACCACACTGCTCTCATCGAGACGCTGGACGACCCGGGCCTGCCGGTCAGCTGCCTGCTCATCGACGAGGCCCAGTTCCTGGAGCCCGCCCAGGTCGACGGCCTCCTGCGCATCGCCGTGGACCGCCGCGTCCCGGTCATGACCTACGGCATCCGCACCGACTTCCGCACGAGCGCCTTCCCCGGCTCCGGTCGGCTCCTGGAGATCGCGCACTCCCTCGAGGAGCTCAAGACCATCTGCCGCTGCGGCAGCAAGGCGATGTTCAACGGCCGGAAGGTCGACGGAACCTTCGTCTTCGCCGGCGACCAGGTCGCCATCGACGGCGTCGACGTCACCTATGAGTCCCTGTGCCCCGCCTGCTACCTGCGCGAGTCCGGCGGCCGTCTGGGCTGACACGCCCGCCGCCGAGGCCCCCGCACCTCCCGCTGCGACCCCACCTCCTCGGGACGACGCCGCGTCACGGGCACCCCGCCACACCCTGAGATGCCTCTGCCGTCCGGCGACCCGCGGCGGATAGGCTGGACGCGCCCGCATTCGTCGGCCTGCCACCTGCTGGGAAGGATCCCTCATGACTGCGCTCGCACACTCCCTCATCAACGACGCCGACCCCTCCGCACCTCTGCTGATCCTGGGCCCGTCGCTGGGCACGCACGGCTCGCAGTGGGCGGGTGTCGCCTACCGCCTCGCGGACGACTTCCGGGTCGTCACGCTCGACCTCCCCGGCCACGGCGCCAGCGCCCGCATGCCGGACGTCACGATCGACGCACTCGCGGACGAGGTCGTCGCCATCGCAGACGCCCACGGCGCTTCGACCTTCTTCTTCGCCGGCGTCTCGATCTCCGGCGCGATCGCCCTGACCCTGGCTCTGCGCCACCCGCAGCGTCTGCGCGGCGTCGCGGCACTGTGCACCGGCGCGTACTTCGGCGGTGAAGAGCGCTGGAACGAGCGGATCGGCGAGGTCCGCGGACCCGGCGGCCTGCGCGCCCTCGTTCCGGACACGGCGGACCGCTGGTTCGCGGCCGGTTTCCTCGATGAGGACGTGGCGGCCGGCCCCATCGTGCTCGAGCAACTGGCCCAGACGGATCCGGAGGGCTACATCGACTGCTGCGGCGCACTGGCCGGCTATGACATCCGCAACCGCGTCGCGACGATCGACGTCCCGCTCCTGCTCCTCG
>DYUK01000141.1 GCA_020743695.1 Brevibacterium senegalense
GGTGTCGCGGACGCGATGGCCTCGGCCCGATCCGTGCTGGACGAGGGGCCCCGCGGACGCGGCTCGCAGCGACAGTCCGCGCCGGAGCCGCAGGGGCAGTCGGAGCAGCAGGAGCAGCACGCCCAGGGCAACCGCACCGAACAGCCCGCGCATGCCCAGCCGGAGCCGCCGGCTCAGTCCGGGTCTCGCGCAGCACAGAACAGGCCTCCGCAGCAGAGCGGTCCTGCCCAGTCGGGGGAGCAGGCTCCGCCGGAGCGCCGTGACCAGCCTGCGCAGCAGCCTCAGCCGGCACAGGCTCAGCCCACGTCGCAGGCGCAGTCGGCTCCGTCTGCAGGGCCGGACCAGCAGGCACAGGCTCAGCAGCCTGCTACCCGCCCGCCCCAGCAGCCGGAGCCCCAGCAGTCGCGGCCCGCGCAGTCGGAGCCCCAGTACGGGGAGGCTCACGCATCCCCGGAGATCCGTCAGGCGCCGGGTGTGGGCGCGGAGATCGACGCGATCCGGCGCGGCTGGCCGGACGTGCTGACGCGGCTGCAGCAGCTGCGCAAACTGTCGTACGCGATCGTGAGCGGGAACGCCTTCCCGCAGCAGTTCGCGGACGGCGTCCTGTCCCTGGGCTTCAGCAACCCCGGCTCGGTCCAGGCCTTCCGTCGTGGTCCGCACGCGCAGTTCGTCAGCACGGCGGTCGAGCAGTCCTTGGGCATCCGCGCCCAGGTGGAGGTGGGCGACGAGAACGCAGGACCGCCTCCCGCGCAGCCGGATGCGCCCGGCCCCTCAGGTGGCGGGGGCGCTCCGCGCGGCGGTCAGGGTGCCCCCGGTGGTGCTGGAGGTTCCGGCGGCACCGGTGGGTCAGGTGGCCCCAGTGGCCCCGGCGCCTCCGGTGGTCCGCATGCGGTGACGCGAGAGCAGCTCGACTCGGTGGTGGGGCCACGTGAGGCCGACCGCGAGCCGGTCGACCACGACCGGTTCTGGCAGTCCGACGCTGCAGGGGACCGCGAGCACCACGACGATTCGGAGGGCGACAGTCCGCAGCCCGTGACGGGCCCGCAGGCGTCTGAGCCCGGTTCCGTCGCGCCCTCTTCCGTCTCCACTGCGTCCGCTTCCGGCGATGACCCCTGGGCGCAGTCCTCCGACCTGCCCGCGTGGTCGACGGGGACGGATGAGTCGCCTGTCGTGCCGGAACCCGCTGAACCCGCGGACCCCTCTCAGTCGGAGGATCCCGTGCGCTCTGTGCAGTCGACGGACCTGCCGGTTGAGTCGGCTGAACTGACGACCGAGTCGGTGGGAGCTCCTGCCCACCCGTACGAATCCGAGCGGGAGCCCGTGGAGACCTCGGCCGGCGAAGGCGCTGTGGATTTCGGGGCCGTCGTCGTGCCGCCGCCGGTCGACATCGAGCCGTATCCGGGTGACGAGCCCTACCCCTCCGACGATGTCCAGCCCTCCGATGAGCCGTACCCGGTCGACGATCCGTATGCCGCGGGCGACCCCTACCGAGGCGACGGCTCCTCTCGGGGCAGTGACCCCTGGTCCGCGGACGGCCCTCAGCCGAACCCGGTGCCTGTCGCAGGTGACCACGGCGCCGCGCAGGGCGAACAGGCGTCGGCCCAGCCTCCGGCGGACCTCGACTTCCTGGGCGCCTACGCAGACGTCGACATCGCATTCACTGACAACCCCGGACAGGGCTCCTCGCCGGGATCCGGCACCGGTCAGGGGGCCGGATCCTCACCGGGGCTGGGCGATCCGTCCGACGACGGGCCGCTGGGCCGCTACGCACGACTGGCGCAGCGCCACAGCGGCGATGTGGCCGGCGGCGCAGCATCCCCTCCGCCCCCTGTCCAGGAGCACGTGCCGGACCCCGTCGAGAACTATGCGGACTACGACACCTCCGGTGACGCGGACATCCAGCAGTCGACGGAATTCGGTCCTGCCGTCGTCGAGCGCATACTGGGTGGCGTGATCATCGAGGAGTTCGACGAGTGAGCCTGCTCTACGAAGGCGCCCTGCAGGACCTGGTCGAGGAGTTCGGCCGCCTGCCGGGGATCGGCCCCAAGTCCGCGCAGCGGATGGCGTTCCACATCCTGCAGGCGGACACCGCTGACGTGGACGCGCTGGCGACCGCTCTGCGCGAGGTCAAGCGCCGCGTCCGCTTCTGCGAGACGTGCGGCAATGTGGCGGAGGACGAGACCTGCGTCATCTGTCGCGACGAGCGTCGCGACAGGACGATGATCTGCGTCGTCGAGGAGCCCAAGGACGTCCTCGCGATCGAGCGCACCCGCGAGTTCCGCGGGCTGTACCACGTGCTGGGCGGCTCGATCGACCCGATGGCCGGGATCGGTCCGGACGACCTGCGCATCCGCACCCTCCTGCCGCGCCTGAACGACGGCGAGGTGACCGAGGTCGTCATCGCGACGGACCCCAATCTCGAGGGCGAGGCCACCGCGACGTACCTCATCCGCCTGCTCAGCAGCGTGGGCATCACGGTGTCCCGCCTGGCCTCCGGCCTGCCCGTGGGCGGCGACCTCGAGTACGCGGACGAGGTGACACTGGGCCGCGCCTTCGAGGGCCGACGCACCGTCACCTGATCGCTCACCCACCGTCTCCCCACAACAAGGGCTCCGCAGAGAATCTCTGCGGAGCCCTTGACTTCTTATCGATAAACGGCAAACATATTGATTATCGATATATCGATCATCGATAAGAGCGGCAGGGTGCCGCGCCGGATCAGACACCGTGAGGGGCGAGATCCCATGAACACCATCAACCCGAACACCCCCGATGATCACACTGACGACACCGACCACAACGAGATCCATCACAGCGACTGCATCAACGAGGGCAACACCGGCGGTGACAGCACCATGGATGACAGCACGAGCATGACGACAGGCGGCGCCTCCGCCGCTTCGCAGGGGAAGCCCGCGAAGAAGGACTCGTGGGGCTACGCGTTCCTGCTGATCTTCCCGCTCATCGCGCTCATGAACGTCACTCTGTCACCGCTCTTCAGCGCAGTGCTGTCCGACCGGATCCCGGCCGTTCTCGAGTTCGAGGAGCCCACCGCGATCACCCTGGCCGGGTCGGAGCGGGCCGTCGAGGGCCTCGCGACGCTCTCGATCCCCACCGCGGACCTGAGCGCCTGGGCGATCGGCCAGTTCATCGCAGCGAAGGCGATCCTTGTGGTCGGCCTCCTCGTCGCGACCTGGTTCGCCACCCGCGTCGTGACCGAGGTGGTCCACGCCCGCCCCTTCAGCGACCGTGCGTCACGCGGCCTCATGGGTCTGTCCTGGACGATCATCGTGGCGGGCCTGCTGGCCGGTCTGGCGCAGATGCCGGCGGACAACCTCATCATCCGCGATCTGGGGCTGCGCGACGCGGCGGTGAGCAACAGCATCACCTCCGAGGTCACCTACCTCTGGATCGGTGCCGCCGTCCTCGTCGAGGTGCTCCGCCGGGCGGTCCTCCGCGGCCGGGAGGCGCAGGATGAGCTCGAAGGGGTGATCTGAGATGCCTGAGCCGCAGCCCCGGGTCATCTGCCACATCGACGACCTGCTGGCGAGCCGCGGCCTCACCCTCACCCAACTGTCGGAACAGGTGGGAGTGAGCCTCGCGAACCTCTCCGTCCTCAAGAACAACCGAGCGAAGGCGGTGCGGTTCACGACCCTCGTCGCACTCTGCTCCGCCCTGGACTGCCAGCCGGGAGACCTGTTCACCGTCGCCCAATGACCGGGCCGGATCCCGCCGAGGCCGCGGTCCCCATCCGAGCGATGGGAACCACGGCCTCGACATCGGTCCTGCCTCACACCGACGGGGGTGACCGTTCGCTGCGGGACCGCGGCCCGTAGACTGGGGGACGGTTCGGCCGCGGGCGGTGCACCCGCACGCAGCCGAGCGGACCGAACAGCCCGCGAGAGAATTGAGCACATGAGCCTCGTCGTACAGAAGTTCGGAGGATCCTCCGTCGCGGATGCCGAATCCGTCAAGCGGGTCGCCAAGCGCATCGTGTCGTACCGGAAAGCCGGCCACGACGTGGTCGTCGTCGTCTCCGCCATGGGAGACCAGACGGATGACCTCATCGACCTCGCGCAGCAGGTCTCGCCCGTGCCGCCGCCCCGCGAACTCGACATGCTGCTGACGGCGGGGGAGCGGATCTCCATGGCCGTCCTCGCCATGGCCATCGCGAACCTGGGGGAGAGCGCGCAGTCGTTCACCGGGTCGCAGGCCGGCGTCATCACGGACGAGACGCACGGGAAGGCCCGCATCATCGACGTGACGCCCGGCCGCATCCAGTCCGCACTGGATGAGGGACACGTGGCGATCGTCGCCGGATTCCAGGGTGTCAGCCAGACCGCGAAGAACATCACGACGCTGGGCCGCGGCGGCTCCGACACGACCGCTGTCGCGCTGGCCGCCGCTCTGAATGCGGACGTCTGCGAGATCTACTCCGACGTCGACGGCGTGTTCACGGCAGACCCCCGCATCGTCCCCTCCGCCCGCAAGATCCACAAGATCGGATACGAGGAGATGATGGAGATGGCCGCCTCCGGCGCCAAGATCCTCATGCTCCGCTGCGTCGAATACGCGCGCCGCTCCGGTGTGCCCATCCACGTCCGGTCCTCCTTCTCGGAGAAGACCGGCACGTGGGTCACCGACGGCGAGATCCCCGCACCCTTCAGGACCAAGACCACGGAGGAAGACACTGTGGAACAGCCCATCATCTCCGGCGTCGCGCACGACCGGTCGGAAGCGAAGCTCACGATCGTGGGCGTGCCGGACGTGCCCGGGAAGGCCGCCGCGATCTTCAGCCTCATCGCGGAGCAGGAGATCAACATCGACATGATCGTGCAGAACATCTCCACGCGCGATCCCGGCCGCACGGACATCTCGTTCACGCTGCCCATGACGGACGGGGCGAAGGCGATCGAATCGCTGGAGTCGCGTAAGGACGACATCGAGTTCGACCACATCCGCTACGACGATCAGATCGGCAAGCTGTCCGTCGTGGGCGACGGGATGCGCTCGAACCCGGGTGTGACCGCGACGCTGTTCCGCGCGCTCAGCGCCGAGGGCGTCAACATCGACCTCATCTCCACCTCGGAGATCCGCATCAGCGTCGTGACCCGTGCGGAGGATCTGGACCGCGCGGTCCAGGCAGCGCACAAGGCCTACGGCCTGGACAGCGAGGACGCGGAAGCAGTGGTGTACGGAGGGACGGGGCGATGAGTGCAGTGACCGTGGGAATCGTGGGCGCCACCGGCCAGGTGGGCGCCGTCATGCGCACCCTGCTGGAGGACGACCCCGGATTCGAGATCGGAGCGATCCGCTTCTTCGCGTCCGCCCGCTCCGCCGGCACGACGCTTCCGTTCCGCGGCGAGGACATCGTCGTGGAGGACGCTGCGACCGCGGACCCCTCGGGTGTCGACATCGCCCTGTTCTCCGCAGGCGGTGCCACGTCCCGTGCGCAGGCGGAGCGCTTCGCGCAGGCTGGTGCCGTCGTCGTCGACAACTCGTCCGCGTGGCGCGGTGACGACGAGGTGCCCCTGGTCGTGAGCGAGGTGAACCCGGACAAGCTGGATGAGCGGCCCAAGGGGATCATCGCGAACCCCAACTGCACGACGATGGCCGCGATGCCGCCGCTCAAGGCGCTCCACGACGCCGCGGGTCTGGCCCGCCTCAAGGTCGCCACCTACCAGGCTGTGTCCGGTTCCGGCCTGGCCGGCGTCGACGAGCTGACGGGACAGGCGCAGGCGGTCGCCCCGGAGGCGGCGAAGCTGGTGCACGACGGATCCGCAGTCGACTTCCCCGCCCCGCAGGTCTACACGGACCCCATCGCCTTCAACGTGCTGCCGTACGCCGGTGCGCTCGTCGAGGACGGCGAGGGGGAGACGGACGAGGAGAAGAAGCTCCGCAACGAGTCGCGCAAGATCCTGGGTCTGCCGGACCTGCTGGTCGCCGGCACCTGCGTGCGCGTCCCCGTCGTCACGGGCCACTCCCTGTCGGTCCACGCGGAGTTCGACCGCGCGATCACGCCGGAGGAGGCCCGCGAGGTCCTCACGCAGGCCGCCGGCGTCGAACTGGTCGACGTGCCCACCCCGCTCAAGGCCGCGGGCGTGGACCCCAGCCTTGTGGGCCGCATCCGCCAGGACCAGTCCGTGCCGGAGGGCCGGGGCCTCGTCCTCTTCGTCGCGAACGACAACCTGCGCAAGGGCGCAGCCCTCAACACGGTGCAGATCGCACGCCTCCTGGCCGAGCGCCTGGGCTGACGCGACCCCGTCGGGCCCGCACGGACGACACTCCGTCGCGGCCCGGCACCTTGACAGCGCTCCTCTCCCTCATGGGGGAGGAGCGCTGCTCGTATCGACACATCACGATGTCTGCATTAGTGCGGTCCGGGCCGCGCGCGTAGCCTTCCAGCAGAACACGCGGCCCCCACAGGTGGGTCGCGGAACCGCTCTCGTCGCCTGACCCCGGAAAGGTCCCTCCATGCGCCGCTCGCAGGTCCTCGTCGCCGCCCTCCCTCTGTCCGCCCTGGTCCTGGCGGGCTGCGGTGGGGAGACGCAGGCCGCGGGTGACGGCGACGGGACGACGGTCGTGACCTCGACGAACGTGTACGCCTCGCTCGTCGAGGCGGTCGCGGCGGACACCGAGGTTCAGGTCGAACCGATCATCGACGACGCGGCGCAGGACCCCCACGAGTACGAGGCGAGCTCCCGCGACCAGCTGACTCTGTCGCGGGCGGACATGGTCGTCATGAACGGCGGCGGCTACGACGCGTTCGTCACGACGATGCTGGGCGCGCTGGACACAGAGCCCACCGTGGTCGACGCGGTGTCCGTCTCCGACCTGCCCGGTGCCGCCGAGGCCGCCGCCGGTGGGCACGACCACGACCACTCCCATGACCACGGGTCCGAGGAGGGCGACGACGAGGGCCACGACCACGAGGGCGAGGACTCCGAGGAGGGCCACGAGGGTCACGACCACGCCGGACACGACCACGGTCCGGGCAGCTTCAACGAACACGTCTGGTATTCGATCCCCACGATGGTCACCCTGGTCGAGGAGATCGAGCACCACCTGGCGGAGGTCGCACCGGACGACGCGGCCGCGTTCGAGGAGAACGCGCAGGCGCTCACGGACGAGCTGACCGGCCTGCAGTCCCGCGTCGAGGAGCTGGCGGAGGAGCACGAGGGCGAGGGCGCCGCCGTGACGGAGCCGGTCGCGCTGTGGCTGTTCGAGGACCTGGGCCTCACGAACGTGATCCCGGAGGACTTCGTCTACTCCGTCGAGGCCGGATCGGACGTCTCCCCGCTGGTGGTCGCCGAGGCGACGGAGGCGCTGGAGACCCAGGACGTGCAGGTGTTCGCCTACAACTCGCAGACGTCCGGGCCGGAGGCCGAGGCCATGCGTGAGACCGCGGACGCGCAGGACGTCCCGGTCGTCGAGATGACGGAGACGATCCAGTCGGACGACGACTACGTGACGTGGATGTCGGGCATCGTCGACTCGGTCGAGCAGGCTCTCGCGTGAGCGGAACCGATGACCGGGCCCCGATCCTCGAGGTCCGGGACGCGGAGCTGCGCTTCGGTGAGCGCGTCGTCTGGCACCACCTGTCACTCGACATCCAGCCGGGCGAGTTCGTCGCGGTCCTGGGCCCCAACGGCACCGGCAAGACCTCACTGCTGCGCACCCTCCTGGGTCAGCACCGACTGAGGTCCGGCAGCATCCGGGTGAACGGGCACGCGCCGCGCTCCGGTGACCGCGACCTGGGCTACATCCCGCAGCAGCGCGGCATGGACCGCGACACACCCATGCGCGGCCGCGACCTGGTCCGCCTGGGCCTGGACGGGCACCACTGGGGCTGGCGGCCGCTGCGGAAGGCGGACCGCGCCCGCATCGACGACCTCATCGACGCGGTGGGCGCACGCGAGTACGCGGATTCGCCCGTGGGACTGCTGTCCGGCGGCGAGCAGCAGCGCCTGCGGGTCGCGCAGGCGCTC
>DYUK01000142.1 GCA_020743695.1 Brevibacterium senegalense
CGACGAGAACAACGAGAACGGTGTGTGGGCGGACGCCGAGGGTGAGCTGGGACCCACCGTGCAGCTCGTCAACGACATCCGCAACCACTCCGCCACGTCGAACAATGCGAAGGCGTACTACCAGTACCCGCGTCCGTTCCGCTGGTCGGATGAGGTCGACATGCCGGAGTTCGCCGTCCCGCTCATGAAGCCGGAGGAGGAGGCCGCGAGCGACGGCGGGTACCCCTCCGGGCACACGAGCGCCGGACACATGGCGACCTACGGCCTGGCCTACGCGTTCCCGCAGCAGTACGACGACTTCCTTCTCACAGCAGCGGAGATCGGCACGAGCCGCATCGAGCTGGGGATGCACTCGCCGCTGGACGTCATGGGCGGACGCCTCCTGTCCACGGCGATCACGACCGGGGCGCTGAACGATCCGGCACTCGAGGCGTCTGCGGATGCCGCCGTCACCGCCGGTCAGGAGTGGCTGGGCGCGCAGGAGTCGGTTGCCGTCGCCGAGCGCACGGACGGCATCGTCACCGCCGCGGACCGGGAGGCCTTCGACGCCGCCCTTGCGGAGTACACCCAGTACCTCACCTTCGGGTTCGAGCAGACCGGCGACACCTCCGTCCCCATGCGCGTGCCCAAGGGCGCCGAGGCCCTCATCGAGTCTCGCTACCCCTACCTGGACGACGAGCAGCGGCGCTGGCTGCTGCACTCGACGGGCATCGAGTCCGGGTACCCCTCCAACGACGATCCCGAGGGCTTCGGCCGGCTCAACCTGTTCGCCGCGCAGGCGGGCTTCGGTCGCTTCGACACGGATCTCGAGGTCACGATGGGCGCGGGTGAGGCGGACGCCGCGGACACGGCTGACGGTGCCACCAACCCCTTCGCCACCGCGGACGAGTGGCTGGGCGACATCGCCGGCGCCGGCTCGCTCACGCTGGACGGTGACGGCACGCTCGTGCTGGCCGGCGCGAACATCTACTCCGGCGGCACGACGCTGACCGGTGGCACGCTGGTCGCGGTGACGACCTCGGCGTTCGGCACCGGCGATCTCACGGTGGACGGCGGCGTGCTCGAGGTGTCTGCGGACGCGCTGGCCTACGGTCCGGTGGCGGTGGACGGCGACCTGTCGCTGGGCGGCGGCACCCTGAAGCTGACGCTGCCGGACGATGCCGACCTGTCCGCGGGCGTGCCGGTGCTCTCCGGTGCGCAGGTCAACGGCGAGTTCAGCGACCTCGAGGTCACGGGCGCTCCCGATGACGCGCAGCTGGGACTCGAGTACGTCGACGGCCAGGTGCTTCTGGTCGACGGCGCGCAGGGCGACGACACACAGGAGCCCACGCCGCAGCCCACCCAGGATCCGACCAGCGAGCCGACCGCGACCGGGGAGCCGACGCCGGCTCCCACCGACGACGCGACCGATGCGCCGGACGACGGTCGTGATGATGACGGTCGCGACGACGACGGGCAGGACGACGGCCGCGACGATGACGCGTCCGACGACGAGCTGCCCCGGACCGGTGCCCAGGTGACCGGACTCGTGGGCATCGCCCTGGCCCTCGTGGCCGGCGGCACAGCAGCCCTCGCGATCGCCCGCCGCCGCCGGAGCTGACCCGCAGACACGGAGTCGCGCGGCCCGGACGTGGCCGCGCGACTCCGTGTCCGCGCGACTCCGTGTTCTCGAGGGACCGCCGGACGGTTCGAGAGCCCGCTCCATGCAGTGGGCTCTCGAACCGTCCGGCGGTCCCTCGGCGTAGGGAGCCCAGGGGAACCCGGCCTCGGCCATGTGCCCGACGGTCAGGGTTCACTCAGGGTTACGCCGCGTTCTCTCACTCGCCTCCCAGCACTGCGACGGTTTCCGAGGTCGACCTCAGAAACCACACGACGCACTGGAAAGCGAGTATGGCACTCTTACGCATTCGTTCCCTCACCACGGCAGTGGCCCTCGCGGCCGCACTCGTGGCACCCGGCACCGTCCTCGTCCCGGATCTGACCGGAACGGCGGTCCCGGCACAGGCCGCCCCCACCGACGACCAGCTGGGTGCGGACGGTTCCGTCCTCCGCGACTCACAGACCAGCCGGGTGGCGCCGGGCCTGGAGCTCACGAACTTCTCGCGCCTGGAGGACGAGGGCTGGAACAACGGCAACGTGCTGACCGCGGACCTCACGGAGTCCAGCCTCTCCGTCGACGTCGCGGACACCGGTGTTGTCGCCGGCAGCGCCACCACCAGCGAGGTCATGACCCAGGGGGAGAAAGGCCAGCAGGCGGTCGCCGCCGTCAATGGCACCTTCTTCGACATCAACCACTCCGACGCCCCGATCTACTCCTCCGTGTCCCAGGGCGAACTGCGGGTGGGGACGCAGACCCCCATGCCCAGCCTCACGATCAGCGGACAGCAGGCGGCGGTGCAGATGCTCTCCGCCTCCGGCACCCTCACCGCAGACGGTCAGGAGCACGAGCTGGGCGGGCTCAACAACCCGCGACTGTCGGAGGACACGATCGGCGTCTACACCCAGGCCTGGGGCGACTACACGCTCGACCGGCCGGTGGGCGGACCGGAAGCGATCGCAGACGACATCGCACGCGTCACCGTCGTCGATGGTGAGGTCGTCGAGGCCTCCGGACTCGTCGACGAGGCCGGCGATCCTCAGGTCCCCGACGGCGGCCAGGTGCTGCTGGGCCGCGACGCGGGCGCCGCCACCCTGGCGGAGCTGGAGGTGGGCGACGAGGTCGACGTGGAGATCGGCCCGTCCGCAGACGTGGACGCGGCGATCGCCGGCAGCAACCAGATCCTCACGGACGGTGAGGTGCCCGCGATGGACAGCGACCTGGCCACCGGCGTCCACCCCCGCACCGCGGTGGGCATGAGCAGGGACGGCACGGAGCTGTTCGTCCTGACGATCGACGGTCGCAGCGGCGCGTCGCGCGGCATGACGCTGCCGGAACTGGGTGAGTTCTTCCAGGACCTGGGCGCCCACAACGCCGTCAATCTGGACGGCGGCGGCTCCACGACGATGGTCGCTCGGCCGGCGGGCGCGCACGAGGCCACCGTGCAGAACGCGCCGTCCGACGGGGAGCAGCGCACCGTTCCCAATGCCCTCGTGTTCTACTCCGACGCCCCGGCGCAGCAGCTGAGCGACGTGCAGATCGACACGGCACTGGACGGCCAGGACACGGTGCTGCAGGGCATGCACCGCACGTATGACGCGACGGGACTGGGGGAGAACCTCGACCCGCTCGAGGTCGCCGGCACCTTCGAGACAGGCGCGGGCGCGACCCTCGCCCAGGCGGACGGCGGCACGGCGACGGTCCGCGGTGACGAGACCGGCACCTCCCGCGTGTCCTTCAGCGCGCAGGGACACACCGCACGCACGGACCTGCGGGTGCTGGGGGAGGCGATCGGCCTGCGGGCCTCCAGCCGCGCGCTCAACCTGGCGGAGGTGGGTGACCAAGCGGAGATCACGGTCGAGGGCTTCGACTCCGACGGACGCTCCGCCCGCGTCGAGACCCGCGACCTGGAGGTCGAGGCGAGCGACGGCCTCGAGGTGAGCGTCGACGAGCTGGGCGCCTACGTCGTCACCGCCACTGACGAGACCGCGGGCGGCCAGGTGACCTTCACAGCGGGCGACGTGGCGACCTCGGTCCCGGTCACGGTCGGCACTGAGGTGACGGATCTCGTCGACTTCGGGGACCTCGACGCGTTCTCGGACGATACGGCGCGGGCGACGGGATCGTTCTCCGCCGGTGAGCCCACGGAGGACGGGCAGCCGTCGATCCAGCTGGACTACGACTTCTCGCAGGACTCGGCCACGCGCGGCTACTACCTCATCAGCGACGAGCCGGTCACGGTCGAGGGCAACACGCTCGCGTTCGAGATGATGGTCCGCGGTGACGGGACCGGTGCGTGGCCGCGCCTGCAGGTGCGCGGAGCGGACGGGGTCGTCACGAACCTGGACGGCGACCACCTCACGTTCGAGGGGTGGCAGAAGATCCGCTTCGAGGTACCGGCGGGGCTGGCGCAGCCGCTCACCTTCGAGCGCATCCGCATCATGGAGACCCGGCCGGACGCCCGGTACACGGGTGACATCGCGATCGCGGGCCTGCAGGCCATCGCCACGCCCGAGGCCGCACCCACCCCGGACACGCCCGTCCACGACCCAGCCCTGCTGGCGACCGGCAGCGTCGAGGACCGCCCGCAGAACATCGCGGTCATGAGCGACGCCCAGTTCGTCGCGGCGGATCCGGACAGCGACGCGGTCGCGGGTGCCCGGCGCACGCTCCAGCAGATCCAGGAGGCGGAGCCGGACCTGCTGGTCATCAACGGCGACTTCGTCGACGAGGCGTCACCGGAGGACTTCGCGCTGGCCCAGCGGATCCTCGACGAGGAGTGGACCTCCGACATCCCCTACGTCTACGTGCCCGGCAACCACGAGATCATGGGAGGGGAGATCGCGAACTTCGAGGACGCGTTCGGCAGCGCCTCCTCGCAGCGCGCGCTGGGGCGGACGAAGGCGGTCTTCCTGAACTCGGCGACGGGGTCCCTGCGCGACGGGGACACGGACCAGTTGCAGATGCTGGAGGACGCGCTGGACGAGGTGGGCGAGAGTGATCACCTCACCGGCGTCGCGGTCTTCTTCCACCACCCGCCGCAGGATCCGCTGCCGTCGAAGTCCAGCCAGCTGTCCGACCGGCGCGAGGCGGAGGAGCTGGAGAAGCTCATGGGCGACTTCCACGAGGAGACGGGTAAGTCTGCCGCGGTCGTCAACGGTCACGTGGGCGTCTTCCACGGGTCCGCGGTCGACGGGGTGACGTACACGCTCAACGGGAACTCGGGGAAGAACCCGTCCGGCACGCCCGCGAACGGCGGCTTCACCGGCTGGACGATGCTGGGCGTCGACCCCGGTCTGGGCGACGTGGGCGGCAACCCCACGACGACGGACCGCGTCGCCTGGTTCGCCGCGGAGACGAAGCCGTGGGTCGACGAGATCAGCGTCGAGGCACCGGAGACGATGACACCCGGACAGACCGCCGAGGTCGCGGCCCAGTTCCAGCAGGACGGCCGGACCGTGCCCGTGGGCTGGCCCGTCACCTCGCAGTGGGGCGGCGACGGCGTGATCGTGGACGGTGGTGACCAAGCGGTGGGCGGATCCTCCGCCGCTGCGGTGGCCCGCGATGCGCACGCCGCGCGGGGCGGAGCCGGTGCGGGTGCCCAGGCGGCGGGGACCGACGGTGCCAACGGCTCCGGCAGAGCCGAGGCCCTGGAGGCCGGCGCGGACGTGGTCCGCGTGAACCCGCGCACGGGTGAGATCACCGCGGTGCAGCCGGGCACGGCAACGCTCCAGGTCACCGTGAACGGGCGGACCGCGGAGACGACCGTGGTCGTGGCGGGCGACGAGGAGCCGGAGCCCACGGACGAGCCGACGGAGGATCCGACGGGCGACCCGACCGGTGAGCCCACGGGTGATCCGACGGGCGACCCCACGAGTGAGCCCACCCAGGATCCGACCGGGGAACCGTCGGACGACCCGACGACTGATCCAACGGCCGACCCGACCGGCGACCCCACGGACCCGGGCACGCCCGACCCCAGCGGGTCACCGGACCCGGATGAGTCCGACGATCCCCGCGATGACCGCGACGACGACGGACGTGACGACGATGATCGGTCGGACGACGGCGGCTCGGACGATGGTTCCGGGGGCGGAGACTCCGACCGGGGCGACGACGGCGACCTGCCGCGCACCGGCGCACAGGTGGGTGCGGCGCTGACGCTGGGCGGCATCCTCGTCCTCGCGGGACTCGTGGTGACGCGACTGGCGGGCCGCCGGAGCTGACCCGCGGACACGGAATCGCGCGGTCGGACTACGCCGCGCGATTCCGCGTCTTCGAGGGACCGCCGGACAGTTCGAGAGCCCACTCCACGCAGGGGGCTCTCGGACCGTCCGGCGGTGCCTGGGCGTGCGGGACTCAGTTCGTCCAGGAGGCCAGCTGCTGCCTGCTCGTCTCCGCCAGAGCAGCCTGCCACAGCGGGCCGAAGGAGATGCGGCGGACTCCCAGCTCGCGCAGTTCCGCCAGCGTTCCCGCCTTCGCGCCGTTGACCGGGTGGGCGGTCACGTTGACCGGGACGCTCACGGCGGCGACCGCAGCGGCGGCGGACGTCCCGTCCGGCAGTCCCACGGGGTAGACGCTGCGGGCGCCGGCCTGCTCGAGGAGCTTGACGCGCTCGACGGCCTCCGCCAGTGGATCCTCGAAGAGCGTCGTCCCGTGGACCAG
>DYUK01000143.1 GCA_020743695.1 Brevibacterium senegalense
CATGCGGTCAGGACGAGTGCCAGTGCGGACAGCGCCGCGGCGCCGCCCAGCCGTGGGTGCAGTGATGTGTGGGCCCTCATGCGTTCGCCTTTGAATCGAGTGGAAGGAACGGTGCGAGGAATTAACCCGCATCTCAGATCGTATCTCACTGATCGTTCGTTCATCCTTGACGCTCGCGCGTGCGCCTGCCTAACCTGCTGGTGACAGGCACGCCGGGGTGCCGTGCGTGTCGATGGGACCGCGGATCCGGTGTACCGGGAAGGCCGCACCGCCGTGACACACACATCCCCGCAGCTCAGCATCGCCGTGGCACCCGTGGGTGAGGGACTCGATGTCGACGTCGAGCCCACGTTCTCCCAGCAGTTCGCTCTCCACGCCCGCGACCGCGGGGAGACGGACGCGATCATCGACTCGACGGGAACGCTCACCTTCGCGCAGCTGGAGGCCCGGACGAACCAGCTGGCCCGCCTGTTCTGTCAGCGAGGAGTGGGGGAGGGCGACTTCGTCCTCCTCGCGTCGCCGGCCCCGTCCGACCTGCTGCTGGGGGCCATCGCCGCGTGGAAGGTCGGGGCCGTACCCATGCCGGTCTCCGATCGGCTGGTCCAGCGCGAGCTCGATGCCCTCGTCGAGTTGGGGCGGCCGGCGCTCGCGATCGACACGACGGATCGCGCGCTGGGTGTCCCCCGCATCATCGACCTCGCTGAGGCCAGCACGCAGGAAGCGGGCCCGCTGCCGCCGGTCATCGCCCCGTCCCTCAAGTCGCCCACCTCCGGTGGCAGCACGGGGATGCCCAAGCTCATCGTCTCCGGCTCGACCGCGGTCCCGGAGGCGATTGCGGGCATGGGCCGGCTCATGGGCGTGCCGCCGCACTCCGTCTGCCTCATCACGGCGGCGCTGCACCACAACGCCTCATTCAGCGACGCGCTGGCCGCCCTCACGATGGGCAGCACCACCGTGCTCATGGAGCGCTTCGACGCGGAGGAGACGCTCGCGATGATCGAGCGCCATCGTGCGCACTGGGTCTATGCGGTGCCCACGATGATGCAGCGGATCTGGAAGCTTCCGCAGGCGGTGAAGGACGCGTACGACCTGTCGTCCGTCCAGACGCTCTTCCACGTCGCCGCGCCCTGTCCCGCGTGGCTCAAGCGCGCATGGATCGATTGGCTGGGACCGGAGGCGATCCGCGAGCTCTACGGCACGACGGAGGGCCAGGCCGCGACCGTGATCACCGGGACCCAGTGGCTGGAGCACCCCGGATCCGTAGGGGCACCCGTCGTGGGCGAGGTGAGCATCCGCGACGACGCGGGGCACGTGCTGCCGATCGGCGAGACCGGTGTGGTGTGGGCGCGGCGCGGGGCGGGAGAGCCCGCCTCCTACCACTACCTGGGCTCACAGGCGGAGGTCGACTCCGACGACTGGGAGACGGTGGGCGATGTGGGCAGGCTCGACGCGGACGGGTACCTGTACCTCACCGACCGCCGGACAGACATGGTGCTGGTGGGCGGGGTCAACGTCTACCCGGCGGAGGTCGAGGCCGTCAGCGACATGCATCCGGAGGTCCTGGCGTCGTGCTGCGTGGGCATCGACGACGAGGAACTGGGATCGGTCCCCGCACTCGTCGTGGAGACACACTCCGGGCAGGTTCCCGCGGACCTGGACGACCACCTGCGGGCGCACCTGGCGCGCGTGAAGCAGCCCCGACGCACCGTAGCGACGACGGATCGTCTGCGGGATGCGGCGGGCAAGATCCGGAAGCGGGAGATCCGCGCGGCCCACCTGGTGGGCTGATCCCGGCCGCTCCACGACGGCTGCACGGCCTGACACGGGCGCGCCCGTCCAGTGGTAGCGAGCCGTCCTGCTCCGCGGACCGGCCCCTATCGCCCCGCGCGGAACCGGTCTAGCGTGGAGGTGTGACGACCTTCGACGCCGCCTCCGCCTCCCCGCAGCCCACGATCACGACGCTGGGCGGTCTCCGCGCGGCGGGGATCGCCACCCGCTCGCTGCGGGAGGAGCTGCGGGGGAACCTGCTGGCCGCGCTGTCCACCGGCGCGGATCCGTGGCCGGGTCTCCACGGCCTGGGCGACACCGTCCTGCCGCAGGTCGAGCGCGCCCTCATCGCCGGCCACGACATCGTGCTGCTGGGGGAGCGCGGACAGGGCAAGTCGCGGCTGCTGCGCGCGCTCACCGCCCTGCTGGACGAGTGGTCGCCCGCGATCGCCGGCACGGACCTGTCGGAGGACCCCTTCCACCCGATCACCGCCGCGGCGCAGGCCCGCGCCCGCGCCCAGGGCGACGAGCTGCCGATCGTCTGGCGGCACCGGTCGGAGCGGTTCGTGGAGAAGCTCGCCACCCCGGACACCTCCGTCGCGGACATGATCGGCGACGTCGACCCCGTCAAGGTCGCGGAGGGTCGCAGCCTGGGCGACCCGGAGACCATCCACTTCGGCCTGGTGCCCCGGGCGCATCGCGGGATCGTCGCGATCAACGAGCTGCCGGACCTCGCCGAGCGCATCCAGGTCGCGCTCCTCACCGTCATGGAGGAGCGCGACGTCCAGATCCGCGGCTACGTCCTGCGCCTGCCCCTGGACGTGCTGGTCGTCGCCTCCGCGAACCCGGAGGACTACACGAACCGCGGGCGCATCATCACCCCGCTCAAGGACCGCTTCGGGGCGGAGATCCGCACCCACTACCCTCCGGAGCTGGACGACGAGATCGCGGTCGTCCGGCAGGAGGCGCACCTGGCCGCGGACGTGCCCGACCACCTCATCGAAGTGCTGGCCCGCCTGACGCGCGGCCTGCGCGAGTCCCCGGCGATCGACCAGTCCTCCGGTGTCTCCGCCCGCTTCACGATCGCGGCGGCGGAGACGGTCGCGGCCGCCGCGCGTCGCCGGGCCGCGCTGGCGCAGGCATCCCGGGAGGAGACCGCGGTCCCGGACGGCACCGCCGCCGAGGCCGTGGCCCGTCCCGTGGACCTGGGCACCCTGGTCGACGTGCTGCGGGGCAAGCTCGAGTTCGAGCCCGGTGAGGAGGGCACGGAGCGCGAGGTGCTGGAGTACGGCCTGCGCGTCGCGACCGCGGAGACGGCGCGCCACCGACTGGCCGGCCTGGACCTGGGCCCGCTGGTCCGGGCGTTCGAGGACGGGGTCACCGTCACGACGGGTGACGCGGTCTCCGCCACCGCACTGCTGGACGGACTGCCGGACCTGGACGAGGCGGGACTCTACGACGCGATCGCAGAGCGGCTGGACGCGCAGTCCGACGGGGAGCGGGCGGCGGCGATCGAGCTGGCGCTCGAGGGTCTTTACCTGTCGCGGAAGCTGTCGAAGGAGACGGGGGAGGGACAGGCCGTCTATGGATGACGTCCGCTACGGCCGCTTCGCCGGAGGTCCGGATCCACTGGAACCGCCCGTGGATCTGGCCGACGCGCTCGCGTCCGTCGCGGATGACGTCATGGCCGGCTATGGTCCCGACCAGGCACTGCGCGAGTATCTGCGTCGGGGCGGGGAGCGGACGAGGGGCCTCGACGATCTGGCCGGCGACATCCAGCGCCGGCGCCGCTCCCTGCTGGACCGTCACGGGATGGGCGGCACGCTCGAGGAGGTGCAGCGGCTCCTCGACGACGCGGTCCTGGCGGAGCGGGGGCAGCTGGCGCGCGACATCACCATGGACGAGACGGACCGGGCGCTGCGCGAGATGCAGATGGAGAACCTCCCGGACTCGCCGGCCGCAGCGGTGTCGGAGCTGCGCGACTACGACTGGACGTCGCAGGAAGCGCGCGAGTCGTTCGAGCAGATCCGGGACCTGCTGGGTCGCGATCTGCTGGACGCGCGCTTCGCGGGCATGAAGCAGGCGCTGGAGAACGCGACGGACGAGGATCGCGCCCGCGTCCAGGAGATGCTGAGCGACCTGGGCGATCTGCTGGAGAAGCGGGAGCGCGGTGAGGACACGGACGAGGACTTCGCCCGCCTCATGGACAAGCACGGCGATCTGCTGCCGGATGGCGTCCAGTCGCTCGATGAGCTCGTAGACGAACTGGCGCGGCGGTCCGCTGCGGCCTCACGCATGCTCGCCTCGATGACGGACGAGCAGCGGGCGGAGCTCGCCCAGCTGTCCCAGCAGGCGTTCGGCTCGCCGCAGCTGCAGGAGCAGCTCGATCGGGTGGACCGTGGCTTGCGGGGATTGCGGCCGGAGTTGGACTGGAGCGGCGGGGAGACCTTCGGCGGGGACGAACCGCTGGGTCTGGGCGAGGGCGCCGGGGTCATGGAGGACATCGCAGAGCTCGACCGCCTCGCCCAGCAGCTGGGTCAGTCCTACCCGGGCGCCACCCTGTCCGACCTGGACCTGGCCGGCCTCGAGAAGCACCTGGGACGCGACGCCGTCGCGGACGCGCGGATGCTCCGAGAGATCGAGGAGCGGATGCGCGACTCCGGATACCTGCGGCGTTCCCCGGACGGCGACCTGCGTCTGTCGCCGGCGGCGCTGCGCCGCCTGGGGAAGTCCCTCCTGCGCGATGCGGCCACCCGCCTGTCGGGGCGGGCCGGTCAGCGGGACGCACGGATGGCCGGGATCGCCGGCGAGCAGACCGGGGCGACCCGGCCCTGGGAGTTCGGGGACACGGAGCCGTGGGACGTGGGCCGGACCGTGGGCAACGCGATCATGCGCACGGCCGCCGACGGCGGCGATCCCCGCCGGGGAGTGCGCATCCGGGTCGACGACGTCGAGGTCCAGCAGACGGAGGCACGCACCCGTGCGGCGGTCGCCCTCCTCGTGGACGTGTCGTTCTCCATGGCGATGGAGGGCTGGTGGCTGCCCATGAAGCGGACCGCGCTCGCCCTCCACCACCTGGTGCGCACCCGCTTCCGCGGGGACGACCTCACGCTCATCACGTTCGGCCGGATGGCACGGACGACGGACCTCGAGGGGCTCGTGGGGCTGGGCGCGGAGTACGAGCCGGGCACCAACCTGCATCACGGCCTCCTGCTGGCCGGCGAGTTCTTCCGCAAGCACCCCACGGCGCAGCCCGTCCTCCTCATCGTGACGGACGGTGAGCCCACCGCGTACCTCACGCCGCGCGGCGAGAGCGCGTTCTCCTATCCGCCGGACTCCGTGACGATCCGGAAGACCGTCGAGGAGCTTGACCGAGTGGGCCGGATGGGCGCGCAGACGACGATCTTCCGGCTGGGGGAGGACCGCGGTCTGGCGCGCTTCGTCGACGCGATGGCCCGCCGTGTCCGCGGCACCGTCGTCGCCCCTGGCCAGGACGAGCTGGGGTCTGCTGTGGTGGGCGAGTTCATGCGAGCGAGGCGCCGGGGCGGCGACCAGCGCGCGGGGTGAGGCTCACCCCTCCGGGGCGACGGGCTTCGCGTCGATCCGACGGTTCCGTCCGGCGGCGCGGTGGGGGATGCGGCCGCCTGCCAGCACCATCTCGACCTGACGGTCGGACAGACGGTGGCGCAACTCGATCTCCTTCTCGCCCACTCGGGCGAGGACCGTGGTGGAGTCCTGCAGCGTGCCGCGCAGCCCGGTGAAGCCCAGGACATCGTCGCGGGAAACCCGGTCCGCGTCCGCGGGGTCCGCGAATTCGAGGGGGAGGACGCCGAAGTTCGCGAGGTTCTGCCAGTGGATGCGCGCGAAGGACTTCGCGACGACGACGCGCAGCCCCAGGTAGCGGGGCGCGATGACCGCGTGTTCGCGGGACGAGCCCTGACCGTAGTTCTCGCCGCCCACGATCGCATGGCCGCCATCCGTCTCTGCCGCACGGCCGGAGTATGTGGGGTCGACCTGTGTGTATACGAACTCCGCGATCCTGGGGATGTTGCTCCGATACGGCAGGACCCGGGATCCGGCGGGGAGGATTTCGTCGGTCGACACGTTGTCGCCCACCGTCAGCAGGACCGGCACCTCCAGGTCGTCCGGCAGCGGGTCGAACTCCGGGAGGGAGACGATGTTCGATCCCTTGACCAGTTCGACCTG
>DYUK01000144.1 GCA_020743695.1 Brevibacterium senegalense
CACTCGACGGCGGGCTTCATCGATCCCGGCTTCACCGGTCACGTGACGCTCGAGCTGTCGAATGTGGCGACGCTGCCCATCACGCTGTGGCCCGGGATGAAGATCGGGCAGCTGTGCTTCTTCCGGATGTCCTCCGCCTCCTCCTCGCCCTACGGATCCGCGGGGAACCTCAACCGCTACCAGGGCCAGCGCGGTCCCACGGCCTCGCGCGCCCACCGCGACTTCTACCTCTCGCCCGAGTTCGCACAGGCGACGGTGTCAGGTGCTGAGCAAACTGCGGCGTCGGGCACCGAGGCGGTGTGAGCGCGATGTCCACCCATCCGCAGACCGACCCCCGCCTCGAGGCGTTCGCCGGTTCGCACCTGCTCCTGCTGGACCCCGACCTCGAGCCCTCCGACGTCGTCGGCCTGCTGCGCAACCTGCGGCCCGCCCTGGGCGCGGGCGACCACCTGGCCGGTGAGGGCGGAGCACGCTCGTACCGCCTCTCCCGGCACTCACAGCTGTCCGGTCCGTTCCCCGTCGACGCGGACATGGCCCGCGTGCTGGCACTTCCGCCGGACGTGAGCGCCGTCTTCGCGCTGTCGTGCCCCCGCGACCGGGAGCCGGCGCCGCCCCCGGAGTGGATGCCGGACGTCGACGGACTGGTCGCCGCGTTCCCCGCGGGACTGCCCTGCCGCGAGGAGGGGCGCGTGCTCGACGAGCTCCTGGCAGTCGCCCGGCGCCTGCGGCTGGCGGTGCGCCTGGCGGATGAGCCGGGGCTGGAGACCCGCGTGCTCCGCCCGGATGCAGACGTGACGCCCAACCTGTTCGTCTACTCGGCCAACTGGCTGCCGCCGGATCTGCTCCTGCGGCACGTGGCGACCGTCGCCCCGCAGGTGCGCCACCCCCGTCCGCCGCTCGATAGGCGCGGCCAACCCCCGGTCGAGCCCGTCGAGCTGGACGCCTACGCCGTCGAAGTCCCGCTCGAGGAGGAGCTGGGCCCGCGGGCGGGCATCATCGAGATCCAGGTCCATGAGGACGAGTACCTCCCGCCGTCGCTGGTCCCGCACCTGACCGGGACGCAGATCGTCTACACCCTCCGCTGGGTCGACACGGACAACGTGGGGCGCTTCCCGGACGCGGACGAGGAGCTGCGGGGGATCCGCGCCTTCGCGATCCGCACGCTCGAGGCCTGCGCCGCCACGATCATGACGGCCGTGGGCGGCGCGGCGGTCGACGAGGCGGGCTTCTTCGTCTCCGCCCAGCAGCTGCGGGAGGGGTGACGGCGCGGGTGACGATGCGGTGCCCCGCTGTCGCCGAGGTGGGGCATATTCCTCTTCGCGAGGGCTCCACGCAAGCCGACGTCCGCATTCTGGAATCTCGATTCGGAGCGGCCTTGCCCCCTGTGGAAGAATCGTGATGCGCGAGAGGTCAGACGGCGGCGAGGGGTGAGACGATGGTTGTGCTGCTGGGAGTCCTGTTCCTCGCAGCCGCAGTCGCCCCCCTCCTCTTCCGGTTCCTGGGCCGTTCCAGCTTCGTCCTGCTCTCGCTCGCCCCTTTCGCAGGCCTCGCCTACTCGCTGACGCTCATCCCCCAGGTGTTCGGGGATGCGCCGCCGCAGGTCGAGGAACTGGGCTGGATGCCCCAGCTCCTCCTCTCGATCGTCCTGCGCATGGATGCGCTGTCCTGGATCATGAGCCTGCTGGTCACAGGCGTGGGCGGCGTCGTGTTCCTCTACTGCGCACGATACTTCGACGCGGACGAAGTGCGGATCGGACGCTTCGCGGCGGTCCTCATGGCGTTCGTCGCGATGATGTACGGGCTCGTCGTCGCGGACGAGCTCCTCACCCTCTTCATCTTCTGGGAGGGCACCACGGTGTTCTCCTACCTGCTGATCGGCCAGTACGCGGGCCGTCAGCAGTCGCGCAGAGCCGCGCTCCAGGCCCTCGTCGTCACGACCTTCGGCGGCCTCGCGATGTTCGTCGGGATGATCCTCCTGGGGGTCCAGTACGGCACCGGTCTGCTGTCGGAGATCGTCGCGGCGGGCTTCGACGGGACGCCGCTCACCGCGACCGCGATCGTCCTCGTCCTCATCGGCGCGGTCTCGAAGTCCGCGCTCATCCCGTTCCACTTCTGGCTGCCGGGCGCCATGGCCGCGCCCACCCCCGTGAGCGCCTACCTCCACGCCGCGGCGATGGTGAAGGCCGGCATCTACCTGATCCTCCGCCTGGCGCCGGGCTTCGCGGACATGCCGTACTGGCGCGAGGGTCTCGTGGCACTGGGCCTGCTCACGATGCTGCTGGGCGGCTGGCAGGCGCTCAAGGAGACGGACCTCAAGCTGATCCTGGCGTACGGAACGGTGTCGCAGCTGGGCTTCATGACCGTCATGGCGTCGTTCGGCCACCGCGACATCACCACCGCGGCGCTCGCCCTCCTGCTGGGCCACTCGATGTTCAAGGCGACCCTCTTCCTGACGGTCGGCATCATCGACCACCGCGTGGGCACGCGCGATCTGCGCAAGCTGTCCGGGTACGGGCGCGCCTATCCGCTCATCGCGGTGTTCGGCACCATCGCCGCGGCCTCCATGGCGGGCCTGCCGCCCACGATGGGCTTCATCGCGAAGGAGGCGGTGTACGGCACCCTCCTGGACCACGGCAGCAAGCTCGCCATCGTGGCCCTCATCGGCGTGTTCCTGGGATCCGTGCTGACGGTCGCGTACTCCGCGCGCTTCGTGTGGGGCGCCTTCGCCTCCAAGCCGGGCGTCGAGCCGTGCACGCGCACCGCCGCGGACGGTCCGCTCTTCACGGCCGCCCCGGCCGTGCTCACGGTCCTGACGGTGGGCGGCGCGTTCGCCGCGGGCCTCATCGACCGGATGGTGACGCAGTGGTCGTCGGCGCTGCCCATCGGCCCCACCGCGAATCCGCAGGAGCCGTACCACGTGGCGCTCTGGCACGGGTTCGAACCCGCGCTGCTGCTGTCCGCCGTCACGATCGCGACGGGCCTCACGATGTTCGCTCTGCGGAAGCAGGTGAGCCTGTTCCAGGCGGCGATGCCCGACGGCCTCGACTTCCACGCCGCCTACCGCTCCATCATCGCGGGGCTGGAGCGGCTGGCCGCCTCCGTCACGGCTCGCACCCAGCGCGGTTCGATGCCGTTCTACCAGGGCGTCATCTACGTCGTCGCGGTGGCCACGCTGGGGATCACCCTGCTCATGAACGACGTGTGGCCGGTGGAGTTCGTGTGGCTCGACAGCGCCGTGCAGCTGTTCCCCGCCGCCATCATGGTGCTGTCCGCGATCATGCTCACGCAGATGACGAAGCGCTTCGCCGCCGTCGTCGTCTCCGGGCTCACGGGGTACGCGATGGTCGTCTTCTTCGCGGTGCAGGGCGCACCGGACCTGGCGCTCACCCAGATCCTCGTCGAGACCACGACGATCGTCGTCTTCGTGTTCGTGCTCCGTCGACTCCCCGCCCGCATCGGCCGCGGCGACAGCCGGTTGAACCCGGCGCTGCGCGCGGTCATCGCCGTGCTCTTCGCCATCGTCATGATGGTCGTGACGGTCGTCGTGATCGGCGCCCGCCAGCACCTGCCGATCTCCGTCCACTTCCCGCGGCTGGCCTACGACGGCGGCCATGGGCAGAACATCGTCAACGTCACGCTGGTCGACATCCGCGCGTGGGACACGATGGGCGAGCTGGCCGTCGTCATCGCGTGCGCGATCGGCGTCGCGAGCCTCGTCTTCGTGACCGGCCAGGGCGACCGCCTCGCTCCGCTGAGCGGGGGTCGCAAGGGCCGGTCTCGCTTCACCCCGGTGACGGAGACCGTCCGTCCCCGCAGCATGGCGACGCCCGGCCCGCAGGAGTCACTGGCCAAGGCTGCGCCGCGGCCGGACCACGAGACCGCCGCGAAGGAAGCGGAGGACAAGCGCGCGGCCTGGTTGCTGGCGGGCCGCACCCTGGCACCCCACAACCGCTCGATCGTGCTCGAGGTCGCGGTGCGACTGCTCTTCCACGCGTTCCTCGTCTTCTCGATCTACCTCCTGTTCGCCGGCCACAACGCGCCGGGCGGCGGTTTCGCCGCGGGTCTGGTCGCGGGCATCGCGTTCATCGCCCGTTACCTGGCCGGAGGCCGGTACGAGTTCGCGGAGGCGGTGCGCCTGCCCTCGGGTCTGCTCATGGGCATCGGCATGCTGCTGGCCGCCGGCACGGCCGCGGCCGGATTCCTGTGGGGCGAGGCCGCGCTCCAGTCGTTCTACCTGTCGACGGAGCTGCCGGTGCTGGGCTACGTGAGCTTCGGCTCGTCCGTCATCTTCGACGTGGGCGTCTACCTCATCGTCATCGGCCTGGTCGTGGGCATCATCCGCAGCCTCGCGGCAGAGGTCGACATCCAGCTGGTCGAGGACGAGGAGCGCATCGCCAACGAGCTGCCCGGCGAGGTGGAGAGCGGCGAGTACGACCGGATCCGGGAGATCCTGGGGCGGACGGACCGGCTGGACGTCGACGGCACGAGCGCGGGAGGCCGACTGTGACCGTTCCCCTCCTCATGGTGCTCACGATGGGTGTGATGTACGCGGCCGGCATCTACCTCATGCTCGACCGCTCGCTCACCCGCGTGCTGCTGGGCTTCCTCCTGGTGGGCAACGCGACGAACCTGCTGCTCATCCTCGCCGCGGGTCGACCGGGCGGGCCGCCGCTCACGGACGGATCGGACTCGGGGACCGACGGGATGCTCGATCCGCTGCCGCAGGCGCTCATCCTCACGGCGATCGTCATCTCGTTCGGCCTCACCGCGTTCCTGCTGGCGATGATCTACCGCTCGTGGCGGTTCGTCCGCGACGAGTCGCTCCAGGACGACCTCGAGGACATG
>DYUK01000145.1 GCA_020743695.1 Brevibacterium senegalense
CTCGTGGACAGCGGCTTCGAGTTCGCCCATCCGGACATCGACACGGCCCTGCGGCACATCGCCGCCGACACGCGTCCGGGCCTGCTCCCCGTCACGCTGGGCTGAGCCGATAATCTACATTATGTTAAGTAGGGACGAGCAGGTCCGCTCCCCGGTCGTCGCTCACAGCAGCACCGCCGCCCCGACGGTCAGCACGAACGGCAGCGTGAGGAACGACGCGACGGTCTGGAACGCGATGAGTGCGGCCATGAGCGGGGCGTCCCCGCCCAGCTGACGGGCCAGGACGTACGAGGTGCTCGCCGTGCCGATCGAGCAGAACACGAGTGCGACGAGCGCGACCGGCCCGCTCACCCCCAGGAGCACGAGTGCGGTCAGCGTGAGCGCTGGCAGCACCAGCAGCTTCACGACGGAGGCCACGGCCACGCCCATCGCGTGCGTGCGGAGGTCGATCCGGGTGAGTCCCGCGCCCACGCACAGCAGACCCACGGGCAGGGCCGCGGCGGCGAGCGGATCGAGCACGGCGAGCACGACCTGGGGCGCTTCGACCGGCAGCAGACCGGCGACGGCCCCCAGCGCGCACGCGAGGACGAGCGGGTTGAGGACGATCTTCCGCACGAGCGCCAGCAGCGACCCCTTGTCGACGAGGAAGACCTCGAAGCCCAGTGTCGCGATGATGTTGACGAGCGGGACGAGGACTGCACCCACGACCCCCGCGAGCGCGGCACCGTCGGCCGGCGCGATGCTGATCGCCAGCGACACGCCCACATACGTGTTGAACCGGACGGAGCCCTGGAGCACGGATGTGAAGGCCTGCGGCGTGGGCGCGACCACCCGGTGGAGGACGAACAGCAGCCCCGTCACGAGGACCGTCGGCACGACGACCGCCGCGGACACGCGCAGGAGCGGCACTCCCCCGAGGTCGACGGTCGCGATGTTGACGAAGAGCAGCACCGGCAGGAGGACGAAGTACGCCAGGCGCTCCGCCCCGGACCAGAACGCCGGATCGGAGAAGCCGCGCACCCGCCGCAGCGCCGCACCCAGTGCCAACAGGGCCGCGATGGGCACGAGCGCTCCGGCGATCGATGCCACCGTCATGGTCTCACTCCCCTGTCGCCCGTCCCCGGCGCCTGCGCGCCAGCCTCCTCCGTCCTATCACGCACCGGCACGGGAGGAACCACCGCCACCCCCTCCTGTGCGTTCGCTGGACCCGCCGCAGGCGGAATACCAGTAGAGTTGAGCGTGTTGGACTCAAGGAACGGCGCTTCCCGCATTCCACGGGAAGAGACCCTCCCGATCGAAAGGAACCGCACCATGAACGCAACCTCCTTCAACCCGATCCGCGACATCGACCGCTTCTTCTCCGACGTCACCCGCACGCCCAACTCCGTGGGCCTGCCCATGGACCTCTACCGCACGGGCGATTCGTTCATCGCCCAGATCGACATGCCGGGCGTCGACCCCGCCAGCATCGATGTGGACGTCGAGGACCGCACGCTGACCGTCCGCGCCGAGCGCGCCGCGGCCGTCGCGGACGCGGACACGAAGTGGCTCACCCGCGAGCGCCCCACCGGCACCTTCGCCCGCCAGCTGACGCTGGGCCACCGCGTCGCCGTCTCCCGCATCTCCGCCGACTACGCGGACGGCGTCCTCACCCTCACGATCCCTGTCGCGGACGAGGCGAAGCCGCGCAAGATCTCCGTCGCCCATTCCGGCGGCACCTCCCGCGGCGTCATCAGCGGCGAGGCCGCGGACCCGGCGACTCCGGCCGCGACGGACGCGCATGCGACGGGACAGACGCCCGCGGCCGACTGAGGTAGCCCAGAGACAGGTACGGCAGCCGGAAGGCGCCCGTCTGCTCGCGGTGGTCCCCCGCGGCCGCCGCGAGCAGACGGCCCTCCTCCCCCAGGAACTCACGGATGTTCCCCTCGACGCGCGCACGGATGCGCGCGTCGCTGCGCAACCAGTACGACCGGGTCCGCGCCAGCTCGACGACCGTCTCGACCGTCACCTCCGTCGTGAACGGCACCGTCGTCGTCTCGACAGGGCCGAATCCGGTCAGCTCCGGCCGCCACGCCGGCCGGTAGACATCGCCGGCGTGCATGATCCGCGCCAGCCGCAGCACCCACTCGACGCGCACGTCCAGCTGGTTGAGGACGATCGCGACCGCGCCGTCGCCTCCCAGCACCCTCAGGAACTCCGCCGAGGCCGCGGCCGGGTCGATCCAGTGCCACGCCTGGGCGACGGTCACGAGGTCGACGGACCCGTCCGTCAGGGGCAGGTCCTCGGCCGTGCCTGTGACGGCGGGATCGGGGTGCAGCCGCAGCAGGTCGGGATCCGGGTCGACCCCGGTCACCTCCCACCCGCGTGCCGTGAGGCCGGCCCCGAAGATCCCGGTGCCCGCCCCCACGTCCGCGACCCTGCCCGGTCCACCGGCGTGGGCATCGATCCACTCGTAGATCCCGGCGGGGTACCGCGGCCGCACGCGGTCGTAGGACTCCGCCTCCGCGCCGAAGCGCGTGCCCATGTCCGTCGCCTGGGGCCGACTGGTCCGGGGTCGCACCGCCCGTTGGCCGGTCCGCGCCCAGTCCGAGTCCTCCGCCGGTGCATCAGACGGCTGCACGCTCACGGCTGCTCGACGAGCACGAAGCCGCTGCCCCATTCGTCGCTGAGGCCGCGCAGCTGCTCGACGAGGGCGTCCGCCAGCGGCACGCCCTGCTCCAGCCTCTCCGCACGCGTGAGGAAATCACGATCGCCCGTCGCCTGCACGGGCTCCTCCGGATCCAGGGGTTCCAGACCGCGGATCGTCTCCCGCAGCTCGCGGACGTACTCCCCCGCGTCGCCGGGCGCGCCGAAGGCCGCCGGATCGATCGCGAGGAAGAAGTAGCCGATGTCCTGGTAGCCGTCGACGTTGCCCGGCTGGCCCGCACCCGGCAGCGCTGCGGACAGGATCTGCACCATCGTCGCGAGCGCGGAGCCCTTGTGGCCGCCGGTGAAGAAGTCCTGACCGCCCAGCGGCAGCAGGCCCACTCCCCCGTCCTTGCCATACTCCAGGCGCCGGTAGATCTCCTGCGCGTCGTGCAGCGGGACCCCCGCGTCGTCGACCGCCCACTCCGCGGGCAGGTCCTCACCCTTGAGTCCGTACACCTTCACCTTGTTGAGCGGCACGGTCGTCGTCGCCATGTCGACGAGCACGGGCTCCTCCCCCGGCACGGGCGCGGCGAACGCGATGGGGTTCGTCCCCATGAGCGCGTGCTTCGACCGGTGCGGGACCTGCAGCGCGTTCGCCGTCGAGCACAGCGAGATGCCCATGAGACCCGCATCCGCGGCCATCCGCGCGTAGTACCCGGCTGCTCCGTAGTGGTTCGTCCGGTTCACGACGCCCACGCCCACGCCGAAGTTCCCGGCGGCCGCGATCGCCTCCGTCATGGCGAGGTGGGCGCCCGTGTGCCCGAAGCCCCGCTTGCCGTCGACCCGCACGACCGCGCCGAAGGAGTGCGCGACCTCCGGCACCGCCGTGGGGTCAAGGTGTCCCTTCGCGATCTCCGAGGCGTAGTACGGGAGCATCGAGATCCCGTGCGAGTCGACCCCCATGAGGTCCGTGTCGTACATGACGTCCGCGCAGATGCCGCGCGTGCGCTCGTCGGCCCCCAGGCCGCGCAGCGTCTCGTCGATCTGGGCACGGACGGAATCAGGCTGGAAGCGTCTCATGGACGTGACCCTACACACAGGTCGCGCCGACGCCGCGGCGGTGCCCGCACTGCAGGACCGGACCCCGCCGACTAGGATTGCGGTGATCCGGTTCACCGCAATCCCCCAGGACGGAAGAGGCATCATGTCGCTCAGCTCGCTCGCACCTCAGGAGATCGCCGACCGTCTCGCCCTCGCGCGGACCGACTACGAGTCGTTCGCCGCCGGCGGCCTCGACCTCGACATCACGCGCGGGAAGCCGTCGGCCGCCCAGCTGGACCTGGCCGACCCGCTGCTGACCGCCGTCGGCCCCGGTGACGCGCGCGCCGCAGACGGCACCGACACCCGCAACTACGGCGGGCTCGCCGGACTGCCGGAGATCCGCGAGATCTTCGCCCCGCTCCTGAGCGTGCCCGCGGCACAGCTGCTGGCGCAGGGCTCGTCGTCTCTCACCCTCATGCGCGACGCCCTCAGCTTCATGCTGCTGCACGGTCGCCCGGGCTCCGCCGGACCGTGGGTGCGCGAGCCCGTCCGCATGCTGTGCCCGGTCCCCGGCTACGACCGCCACTTCCAGCTGGCCGCCTCCCTGGGCTTCGAGCTCATCCCCGTGGGCATGGACGGTGACGGACCGGATCTCGCCCAGATCGCGGAGCTCACCCGCACGGACGCCTCGATCAAGGGCATCTGGATCGTCCCCGTCCACTCGAACCCCACGGGCCTGAGCATGAGCGTCGACCGCGCCCGCGCCCTTATGGAGCTCACGACGGCCGCACCGGACTTCACCGTCCTGTGGGACAACGCGTACGCCCTCCACCACCTGCGCGAGCCCCACCCGGAGCCCATCGACATCCTGGGCCTCGCCGCGCAGGCCGGCCACCCGGACCGACCGCTCGTGTTCGCCTCGACCTCGAAGATCACGTTCGCGGGTGCGGGCGTCGCCTTCGTGGGCGGCTCCCCCGCGATGATCGACTGGTTCTCCGGCCACACCGGCGCGGGCTCGATCGGCCCGGACAAGATCAACCACCTGCGCCACGCCCGCTTCTTCGGCTCCCCCGAAGGAGTCCAGGAGCACATGCGCAAGCACGCACAGCTGCTGGCCCCCAAGTTCGACGCGGTCGACGAGGTCTTCACCCGCGAGCTGGGCCCCGACGACCTGGCCGCGTGGACCCGCCCGTCCGGCGGCTACTTCGTGACGCTGGCCGTCCCGCCGGGCACCGCCTCGCACGTCGTGAAGCTGGCCGCCGAGGCCGGGGTCAAGCTGACGCCGGCCGGCGCCACCCATCCCCACGGGATCGACCCCGACGACGCGATCATCCGGATCGCGCCGTCGATGCCGCCGCTCGAGGAGGTCGTCAAGGCCGCCGAGGTCGTGGCCGCCTGTGTGCGCGTCGCCGCCTACGAGGCGGCGGACGCAGCCCGCGCCTGACCGTTCACGCGTCCGACGACGACGGAGGGCCGGAACCCGTGCGGGTTCCGGCCCTCTCTCGTCCGTCGCCGCGGACGATTCCGACTCAGCCGCTGTAGTCGTAGAAGCCGCGACCGGACTTCGTGCCCAGCAGTCCGGCATCGACCATGCGGGACAGGAGGACGGGCGGCTTGGCGGCCGGATCGCCCGTCTCCTCGTAGATGCTCTGCCCCACGAACAGGCAGGTGTCGAGACCCACGCGGTCGGCCAGGGCGATGGGGCCCATGGGGTGGGCGCAGCCGTTCACCATGCCCGTGTCCACGTCCTCCTTCGTCGCCTGGCCGGATTCGACCATGCGGATCGCGGAGAAGAGGAACGGGATGAGCAGCGCGTTGACGACGAAGCCGGGACGGTCCTGCGCGCGGATCGTCACCTTGCCCAGCACGTCCGTCGCGAACGCATCGACCGTCTCGACGACCTGCGGATCCGTGAGCTCGGAGACGACCAGTTCGACGAGGGGCTGCACCGGCGCCGGGTTGAAGAAGTGGATCCCCAGGACGCGTTCCGGCCGCCCGGTCGAGCGGGCGAAGCGGATGATCGGCATCGAGGACGTGTTCGAGGCGAGGATCGCCTGCGGATCCGTCACGACGGCGTCCAGCTCCGCGAAGATCGACTTCTTGATCTCCTCGTTCTCGCTCGCCGCCTCGATGACGAGCTGGCGATCCGCGAAGTCCGCCAGGTCCACCGTGTAATGCAGGCGGGCCACAGCGGCGTCGCGCTCCTCGGCGCTCAGCTTGCCCCGGTCGACCCCGCGGCCCAGGCTCTTTTCGACCCGGGCGCGACCCGCGGCGATCGCGTCCTCGCTGATGTCGCGGACGACGACGTCGAGGCCGGCACGGGCCAGCACCTCGGCGATGCCCGATCCCATGAGACCGGATCCCACGACTCCTGCGCGTTCGATTGTCATAGTCCCTCACTTCTGTACGAGGCCCGCCGCGGTGGCGGGCACGGGTGCGATGGCTGTCGGTATCGGTGGGTGATGGTGCTTCAGAACCAGTCCGAGCGGCGGATCGCGCTGCGCGCCTCGCGCCGCCGCTCCCCCGGCAGGGTCTCGACGTAGACGATCCCGTCCAGGTGGTCCGTCTCGTGCTGGAGCATCTGGGCGAAGACGCCCTCGCCCTCGACGCGGACGGGCTCGCCATCCGCATCGACGCCCTCGACCGCCGCGTACTCCCAGCGCGGTGTGGGGAACCACAGCCCCGGCACGGACAGGCAGCCCTCGTCGATGTCGCGCTTCTGACCTCCGGTCTCCACGACCGTGGGGTTCACGACGTGGCCCACCCGACCGTCCAGGTGGTAAGCGAACACCCGGCGGGCCACCCCGATCTGCGGGGCGGCCACCGCCGCGCGCCCGTCCGGGGCCGCGGTGTCCGCGAGGTCCCGAACGAGCACGCGCAGCGCCTCGTCGAAGGCGGTGACCGGGTCGCACACGGTGCGCAGCACCGGGTCCCCGTAGTGACGGATGGGACGATCAGCCATCGATCACGACAACGAGATCGCCGCCCTCGAGCTGCTGGACCGGGCCGATCGCCAGACGCGACACGGTGCCGTCGATGTGCGTCGTGATCGAGGCCTCCATCTTCATGGCCTCGATCGTCGCGACGGTCTGACCGGCCTTGACCGTGTCGCCCTCTGCGACCTTGAGCGTCACGACGCCCGCGAACGGGCTGGCGACGTGGCCGGAGTTCGACGGGTCCGCCTTCTCCGCCGTCGCGACGTCCACGGAGACGGAGCGGTCGCGCACGGAGATGGGGCGCAGCTGGCCGTTGAGGGTGCACATGATCGTGCGCATGCCGCGCTCGTCCGCCGGCCCCACCGCCTGGATGCCCACCAGCAGGGCCTTGCCCTTGTCGATGACGACGCTGTACTCGTGCCCCTCCTCGAGACCGTAGAGGTACAGCGAGGTCTCCAGGACGGACAGGTCGCCGTACTGGTCGCGCATGCGGTCGAACTCCTGCGTGGGCTGCGGGAAGAGGAGACGGTTGAGGGTCTCCTGGCGGGTCCGGCCCGCCTCCTCCAGCAGCTGCGCGTCCTCCGGTGCGAGGTCCGCCACCGGCGCCTTGTGGGTGCGTCCCTGCAGCGCGCGGGTGCGGAACGGCTCCGGCCAGCCCCCGGGCGGGTCGCCCAGGTCGCCGTTCAGGAAGCCGATGACGGAATCCGGCACGTCGAAGCGCTCCGGGTGCTCCTCGAACTCGACCGGGTCCGCACCCACCGCGACGAGGTGGAGGGCGAGGTCGCCCACGACCTTGGACGACGGGGTGACCTTCACGAGGTGGCCCAGCAGGCGATCGGCGGCCTCGTACATCGCCTCGATCTCCTCGAACTTCTCACCCAGCCCCAGCGCGACGGCCTGCTGGCGGAGGTTCGAGAGCTGTCCGCCCGGGATCTCGTGGCGGTAGACGCGGCCCGTGGGACCCGGCAGACCGGACTCGAACGGCTTGTAGACGTTGCGGACGGCCTCCCAGTACGGCTCGAGGTCGCTCACCGCGGACAGGCTCAGGCCGGTGTCGCGCTCCGTGTGCTCGAGTGCCGCCACGAGAGCGGACAGCGACGGCTGGCTGGTCGTGCCGGCCATCGCGGCGCTGGCCGCGTCGACCGCATCCGCACCGGCGGCCGAGGCCGCCAGCAGGGTCGCCAGCTGGCCGCCGGCCGTGTCGTGGGTGTGGACGTGGACCGGCAGATCGAAGTTCTCCCGCAGCGCGGTCACGAGCTTCGTCGCCGCGGCCGGGCGCAGCAGGCCGGCCATGTCCTTGACGGCCAGGACGTGGGCGCCGGCCTCGACGATCTGCTCCGCGAGGCGCAGGTAGTAGTCGAGGGTGTAGAGCTGCTCGTCCGGGTTCAGGAGGTCGGAGGTGTAGCAGAGCGCGACCTCGGCGACGGAGGTCCCCGTCTGGCGGACCGCGTCGATCGCGGGGCGCATCTGGGAGACGTCGTTGAGGGCGTCAAAGATGCGGAAGATGTCGACGCCCTGCTGGGCGGCCTCCGCCACGAACGCGTCCGTCACCTGCGTGGGGTACGGGGTGTAGCCCACTGTGTTGCGCCCGCGCAGCAGCATCTGGAGGTTGATGTTGGGGACGGCCTCGCGCAGCTTCGCGAGCCGCTCCCACGGGTCCTCCGCGAGGAAGCGCAGCGCCACGTCGTACGTCGCACCGCCCCACGCCTCGATGCTCAGCAGCTGCGGCGTCATCCGCGCCACGTACTCCGCGGGGGTCACGAGGTCCTTCGTCCGGACGCGGGTCGCCAGCAGGGACTGGTGCGCATCGCGGAAGGTCGTATCCGTGACGGCCAGTGCGGACTGCGCGCGCAGGGCCTTCGCCCAGCCCTCCGGGCCCAGCTCCTGCAGCTGCTGCCGCGACCCGGCCGGCGCCTCCTGCGACAGCGCGTCCGCGGCGAGTGCGGGCAGCTTGTCGCCGGGGTCCAGCGAGACGGGTGCCGCGCCGTGCGGGCGGTTGACCGTCACATCGGCCAGGAACTCGAGGATCTTGGAGCCGCGGTCGGCACCCACGCGCGCGTCCAACAGGTGCGGGTGGTCGTCGATGAAGGTGGTCGCGACGTCGCCGGAGCGGAACTTCGGCTCCGCCAGCACGGCGCGCAGGAAGCCGATGTTCGAGGCGACTCCGCGGATGCGGAACTCCGCCAGCGCACGGCGTGCGCGGTCGACGGCCTGCTCGAAGGTGCGGCCGCGGGTCGTGCACTTGACGAGCATCGAGTCGAAGTGGGCGGAGACCTCCGCCCCCGCGTACGCCGTGCCGCCGTCCAGACGCACACCGGCGCCGCCGGCGGAGCGGTAGGCGGTGATGACGCCGGTGTCCGGGCGGAAGGCGTTCGCCGGGTCCTCCGTCGTGATGCGGCACTGGAGGGCGGCGCCCTTGACGCGGATCATGTCCTGCGAGATGCCCAGCTCGTCGAGGGACTGGCCCGCGGCGACCAGCAGCTGCGACTGCACGAGGTCGATGTCCGTGATCTCCTCCGTCACGGTGTGCTCGACCTGGATGCGGGGGTTCATCTCGATGAACGAGTGCTTGCCCGCGCGGGGCCCCGCGGTCTCCAGCAGGAACTCGACGGTGCCGGCGTTCTGGTAGCCGATCTCGCGTGCGAAGCGCAGTGCGTCCGCGTGCAGCGCCGCCGCGATCTCCGGGTCGAGGTTGGGCGCCGGCGCGATCTCGATGACCTTCTGGTGACGGCGCTGGATCGAGCAGTCGCGCTCGAAGAGGTGCACGGCGTTCGACTGCTCGTCGGCCAGCACCTGGACCTCGATGTGGCGGGGCCGCTGGACGGCCTGCTCGATGAAGACGGTGGGGTCGCCGAACGCGCCCTCCGCCTCGCGCATCGCGGACTTGAGGGCCTCGACGAGGGCGTCGTCGGAGTCGACGCGGCGCATGCCGCGGCCTCCGCCGCCGGCGACCGCCTTGACGAACAGCGGGTACTCGATCCCCTTCGCCTGCTCCAGCAGCTCGTCGATGTCCGCGGACGGCGCGGTCGACTGCAGCGTCGGCACATCCGCACGGCGGGCGGCCTCGAGGGCGTGCACCTTGTTGCCGGCCATCTCCAGCACATCCGCGCGGGGGCCCACGAAGACGATGCCCGCCTCCTCGCATGCGCGAGCCAGGTCCGGGTTCTCCGCAAGGAAGCCGTAACCGGGGTAGACGGCGTCCGCGCCCGACTCCTTCGCCACGCGCATGATCTCCGAGACATCCAGGTAGGCGCGGACCGGGTGGCCCTTCTCGCCGATCTGGTACGCCTCATCGGCCTTGAGCCGGTGCTCTGAGTTGCGGTCCTCGTAAGGAAACACGGCGACGGTCTCCGCGCCCAGTTCGTAGGCTGCGCGGAACGCCCGGACGGCGATCTCGCCACGGTTGGCGACTAGCACCTTGCGGAACATTCGATCTCGATTCTTCCAGCGCCGGTTCTCGACGCGTCGTGCGGAACAGGACCACTGTACAAGTGGCCCTGGACACACCCGAGGGTGGGGTCGGGACCCCTCCGCGCGTGTCCGCACCCTTCGCTACTGTGAGCGGCATGCGCATCCTCCACACCTCGGACTGGCATCTGGGGCGCCGTCTGCACGGCGTCGACCTCACCGCCGCGCACCGCGCGTTCCTCGACTGGCTGCACGCACTCGTGGAGGAGCGGGCGATCGACGCGGTCGTGGTCGCGGGCGACGTGTACGACCGCGCGATCCCCCATCCGGATGCGCTGGGGCTGTGGGAGCACGCGGTCACGGGCATCCTGGACCGCGGGGTGCGGATCATCGCCTCGAGCGGCAACCACGACTCGTTCGTCCGCCTGGGCCTCAACCGCCACCACCTCGACCGGGCGGGCGTGCACCTGCGCACGCACCTGTCTGACCTCACGGCCGGGGTCCGCCTCGACGTCGACGGCGCGCTCGTGGACCCCGACGACGACTCCCCGGCGGTGTCGATCCACGGAATCCCCTACCTGGAGCCGGCCCTCGTGTGGGAGCGGATGGGTGCGGACCGCCGCACGCACGCGGCCGTGCTGACGACGGCGATGGACCGCATCACCGCGCACCGGGACGCGCACGCCCCCCGCGACCGGCTCGTCGTGCTCGCCCACGCGTTCGTCGCGGGCGCCGCCTCCAGCGAATCGGAGCGGGACGTGTCGCTGGGCGGCGTGGGCGTCGTCCCGGCCTCCGTCTTCGACGCGGCGGACTACGCGGCGCTGGGCCACCTCCACCGGCCGCAGGCGATCACCGACCGCGTGCGCTTCAGCGGGTCGCCCCTCCCCTTCTCCTTCGGCGAGGCCCGCACGGACAAGTCGGTCCTCGAGGTCGAGTTCACCCTCTCCGTCGACGGCACTGCGTCCCCGCCCGCCGTCACCGTCCACCCCGTTCCGCATTTCCGTCCGGTCCGCACACTCACCGGCACACTCGAGGAGGTGCTGAAGCAGGCACCGCAGCAGCCGGCGGACGCCCTCATCGCTGCGGATCTCACGGACCCGCAGCGGGTGCCCGGTGCCGTCGACCGGCTGCGCACCGCCTTCCCCGGCTTCATCCGCATGACCTGGACGTCGCTCGCGCAGCCGGCCGCGGCCTCGGCGGAGGGCTCCCGGGGCGACGACGAGACCCGGTCGGATGCGGACGTCTTCGCGGATTTCCATCGTCTCCAGCGGGGCGGGCCGCCGCCCGCCCACGCCGCGCACCGGTTCGCGGCGGCGCTGTCCGCCGTCCGCACACAGGACGCGGGCGGGGTGGGCTGAGGGATGCGTCCCCATCGCCTCGTCCTCGAGGGCTTCGGACCGTTCCGTGACCGGCAGACGGTCGACTTCGATGCCGTCGCCCGTGACGGGATCTTCCTCATCACCGGTCCGACAGGAGCCGGGAAGACGACGATCCTCGACGGACTGTGCTTCGCCCTCTTCAACACGGTGCCGGGGCCCCGGGGCTCGGCGGCGGATCTGCGATCGCACCTGACCGCGCCGGGCGACCCCACCCGGGTCGAGCTCGAGTTCTCCGTGGGCGACCGCCGGTTCCGCATCGAGCGCTCGCCCCAGTACCAGCGCCCCCGCAAGCGCGGCACCGGCATGACGACGCAGAACCACACCGTCGCGCTGCTGGAGCTGGTCGACGGGCAGTGGGCGGGCATCGCACGGACGGCCCAGGAGACGCAGGCGTTCCTCGATGCGGTCATCGGCCTCACGGCGGCGCAGTTCACGAAGCTCGTCGTCCTGCCGCAGGGCGACTTCTCCGCCTTCCTGCACGCGGATCCGGCGGAGCGGGAGTCGATCCTGGAGAAGCTGTTCGCGACCCAGCACTTCCGCGCTGTCGAACGCGTGCTGGGCGAGCGGGCCACGCACGCGCGACGGGCGACGGAGGAGGGCGAGCACCAGCGCCGCTTCGCCCTCGAGGCCGCGGCGCAGGCGGCGTGGGAGAGACTCCCGGACGCACCGGCCCGGCCCTCGATCGCGGACACGATCGCGCATCTGGGGCTGGCGGCGGTGAGCGCGCAGGAGCGGGCCGCCGTCGCGGATACGACGCAGGCGCTGTGGGAGGAGCACGCGGACGAGGCGGCGACCGCGGCGCGCGACTGGGAGGCCCGCAGTGAGGACCGGGCCGTGCTGACCGCGCTCCTCGCAGACCAGGATGCGTGGGAGCGCGACGCACCCGTCCGGGCGCAGCTGGACGCACAGGTGCGCCGTGCCCGGGCCGCGCACGGACTGCGCCACCTGCTGCGCGCCCGCACTCACGCGCAGGAGGCGACCGCACGGCGGGAGGAGGAGCGGGCGACCGCGCATGCAGCCGTGCAGACCGCGCTCCCCACGGGTGCCGCCCTGGCGGTGGAGGAGCTGGACGACGCGCAGCTGGCCGCGGTCGTGGCGCATCTGGAGCGGTCGGTGGAGAGGCTCTCGCGACTCGCGGACCTCGAGCAGGACGTGCGGACGGCCCAGGACGCCGCCGCAGCGGCCCGGCAGGCGCTCGAGGACGCCCAGACCGCGCAGCGGCGGCGGGAGGACGACGCGACGACCCTCCGGCAGCGCATCCGGCAGCAGCGGGAGGAGTCGGAGTCGCTCCACGACGCGGCCGCGCAGCGCGAGGCACTGCGCGAGCGTCGCCGGCTGCTGGCCGAACGGGAGACTGCGCGTGCGCAGCACGAGGCGGCGGACGCCCGTGTCCTGTCCGACGCGCAGGCGGCGCAGACCACCGCACAGCGGCTCACGACACTGCGTGCGGCTCTCCGCGCGGACGCGGCCGCCCGGCTGGCGGCGGACCTGCAGCAGGGACAGCCGTGTCCGGTGTGCGGATCGTGCGAGCATCCGCGCCCCGCACATCCGGTCCCCGACGGCCCCACCCCGGAGGAGGTCGAGGAGGCCGAGGCCGCGGATCTCCGGGCGCGCGAGGCCCTCGCCGGGGCACGGGCAGGGCTCGACTCCGCCGCCGCGGTCCTCCGGGCCGCACAGGACGCGGCCGGTGACGACGACGGTGAGGATCTTCCCGCGCTGCTGCAGGCGGCGGAGGACGCCGTCCAGCGCCGGGCCGCGCTGCGCGAGACCCTCATCGAGGACGAACGGCGACTGGAGGCGCTGGAGGCGGGCCTCGCCGAGGCGCGGAGGGAGGAGTCCCGACTCCTCGAGGCGCGCACGCAGGCGGACACGGCTGCGACCGCGGCCCGCAGCACCCTCGCCGAGGCCCGGCAGAGCCAGGCGGACGACGCACCGACGGCTCTGGCCGGGGTGGGCCTCACCCCTCCGTCGGACGTCCGGGCGGCACGGAGCGCCGCCGCGACCGCCACCGCGCTGCGCACAGCGCACACCTCGTGGACGCGGGCGCGGGACGCAGCCCGGTCGGCTCAGCAGGACCTGCGGGCGCGGGAGGACGAGCTGACCGCGGCGCTGGCGGAGTCCGAGTTCGCGGATGCACCGGCGCTCGAGGAGGCGGCCCGCCTGCCGCTCGACCGATTGGAGGAGCAGCAGGAGGCCCATCGCGCACAGGCGACCCGGCTGGCGCTGCGGCGGGACACGGAGCAGGTGCGGCGGGCGCGGGCGGACACCGCCACCCACGACGAGCTCCGGGACGCGACCGCACGGGCGCAGGAGCGGGCCGCGGGCCTGCACGCCCAGGCGGACGGCGCGCGCCAGCGGGCACTGCTCGCCCACGACCGGAGCGCGACGGCGCACGCGGCGCTGGACCGGGCACGCCGGCAACGAGGGGCGGACGAGGAGCGGCAGGACGAGCTCGCCCGCGACATCGACGTGGCGGAGCTGGTGCTGGGCACCAGCAACGAGGCCGCCAGCAGGATGTCGCTGTCCTCGTTCGCACTCGCGGCCCTCTTCGAGGAGGTCGCCGCGCACGCGACGGACCGCCTCGTCGACATGACCGCGGGTCGGTACCGACTCCTCCACGATCTGGAGCGTCGCCGGGGCGAGCGTCGCGCAGGCCTGGGGCTCAAGATCCTCGACACGTTCACCGACGAGGCGCGCGATCCGCGCACCCTCTCCGGCGGCGAGAGCTTCATGGCCGCCCTGGCCCTGGCACTGGGACTCGCGGACACGGTCCGGAGCGAGACGGGCGGCATCGACCTCGACGCGCTGTTCCTGGACGAGGGATTCGGCACACTCGACGCGGACACCCTGGGGGACGTCCTCGCCGTCCTCGACCGACTGCGCACCGGCGGACGCACAGTGGGCATCATCTCCCACGTCTCGGAGCTGCAGCAGGCGATCCCCACCCGCATCGCGGTGGAGCCGGGGCCGCGCGGGGCCACGATCCGCAGCGGGCGGACGCCGGACGACAGCACGGATTGACCCACGGTTGCGGGCGGGTTGCCCACAGGAATCCGGCACGGGATCGGTTACGGTAGTTCACGTGCTCGTCATCAGCGTTTCCAGCCTCAAGGGCGGAGTCGGGAAGACTTCGGTCGCGCTCGGCCTCGCCTCCGCCGCCCACAACCGCGGGATCCCCACGCTCGTCATCGACATGGATCCGCAGGCGGACGCGTCGACCGGACTCGACGTCCCGGTGACCACGCCGCTCGACATCGCGGACGTGCTCTCGGCGCCCAAGCAGAAGATCGTCAAGCAGGCGATCGTCCCGTCCGGCTGGTCGGGCAGCGCCCAGGGACTTCTCGACGTGATCCCCGGCAGCCCACGCTCCGCGGAGTTCGACCGGCCCACGCTCTCCGAGCGCTTCCTCCGCCGGCTGCGCGACGCGCTGGCGACCATCGAGGACGACTACCGCCTCGTCATCATCGACTGCCCTCCTTCCATGAACGGACTCACCCGCGCCGCCTGGCTGGCCAGTCAGCGCGTCGCGGTCGTGACCGAGCCCGGACTGTTCTCCGTGGCGGCCGCGGATCGCGCGCTGCGTGCGATCGCAGAGCTCCGCCGCCGCGGCGCACCGGATCTGCAGCCGCTGGGACTCATCGCGAACCGCGTGCGGATGAAGTCGCGGGAGCACGGCTTCCGCATCGAGGAGATGCGCGAGATGTTCGGGCCCCTGGTGCTCACCCCTCCCATCGGGGAGCGCACGGTCCTCCAGCAAGCGCAGGGCTCCGCCCGCCCCATCCACACGTGGCCGGGCCAGTCCGCCAGCGAGCTCGCCGGCGCCTTCGATTCACTGCTGGACCGCGCACTGCGCACCTCGACGATCCGGACGCGCGGGCAGAAGCGTCCGGACACGGCCGCGAACGACGGCGCGTCGCCCACCACTCAGCAATCGGAGCAGGTCCCGGAGTCGGATCCCGCGCAGGATCCGACGGTCCAGGACTCCCCGGGCGCGCCGGGGAACGGCCCCGAGCACGATGCCACCGCAGCAGGCGATGCATCGTCCGCGGACGCCCCGACACAGGGAATCGGCGACCAGCCGACCGCCACGGATCAGACCAGCACGGGTCAGCCCACCGGTCCCCCGGCCCGGGGGACGCAGGACCCCGGTTCGCTGGGACTGCGCAGGCGCGACCGCCGCTGACCTGCCGGACGCATGCGTCCGGACACACGAAGAGGGCGCCCACCGCTTCCCCGGCTGGGCGCCCTCTTCGTGTGTCCCCGTCCTACCGCGTCACTGAGGCGGGACGGGGAGGTGGATCATCCTGCGGCCGAACGCTGCGCGCGGCGGGCCGCCAGCTCGTCGACCGGTTCGATCTCGTCTGCGGGACGCTCGCTGGGCAGCTCGGACAGCGTGCCCTGCACCTCACGCCACACGTGGCCCACGGCGATCCCGAACACGCCCTGGCCGCCCTGCACCAGGTCGATGACCTCGTTGGCGGACATGCAGGCGAACACGGACGAGCCGTCGCTCATGAGGGTGATCTGCGAGAGTTCCTCCACACCCTGGTCCTGCAGGTGACCCACGGCCACGCGGATCTGCTGGAGGGAGACGCCCGCGTCCAGGAGGCGCTTGACGATCTTGACGACCAGGACGTCGCGGAAGCTGTAGAGGCGCTGCGAGCCGGAGCCGGTCGCCGCGCGGATCGAGGGGACGACCAGTGACGTGCGCGCCCAGTAGTCGAGCTGCCGGTATGTGATGCCCACGACCTTGCAGACGGTGGGACCGCGGTAGCCGGCCTCGTCGTCGAGCTCCGGGATGTCGTCGTCGAAGAGCAGTCCCTGCGCGTCGCGTGAGAGCTGCGGCGGCTGGACGTGTTCAGATTCAGAGCGGTTCACACCGACTCCTCCTTCTCACCCCTGGGGGAAGCAGGGCGCACGTGGCGGTGGTCTGGTGCAGTCGATTCTACACCGCACCACTCCCGTGCGCCGGGGTCATGGCACACCACGACGCTAGGGGGTCCGGCCGCGCGGATCACGCACGCGCCGGATAACGATTCCGCGTGTCGTCGTTATCGCAGGAATCGAACGCACGTCCGCCCGGCTCACGTGCCGCTCGACTCCCCTGCCGGCTCCGTCTCCGTCAGCAGCCGCGGCCGCTGCGACACGGTGTAGGTGTCGACGTACTCCTGGCCGGACAGCCGCATGATCTCGTACATGCTCTCGTCCGTCGCGGACCGCAGCGCGTGGCGGTCGGCCTCGCCGTCCGCATGGTGCGACACGTCGATCGGCTCGCCGAACACCACGCCCACGCGCCGCACGCGCGGGATCGTGCGGCCCTTGGGCTGCACCGCGTCCGTGCCGATGAGCGCCGTGGGGATGACGGGGACGCCCGCGGCCAGCGCGAGGCGCGCCACGCCGGTCCGGCCCCGGTGCAGCCGCCCGTCGAGGCTGCGGGTCCCCTCCGGGTAGATCCCCAGCAGGTTCCCGCCGCGCAGCACGTCCAGCCCGGCTCGCAGCGCGCCCTCCGAGGCCGATCCACCGGACCGGTCCATGGGCAGCTGATTCGTCATCTGGAAGAACAGGCGCTGTGCGCGCCCCACCGGCCCCGGCTTCGTGAAGTACTCGTGCTTCGCCAGATAGACGACCGGCCGCGGGACCGCCAGGGGGACGAAGATCGAATCGATGAAGGACAGGTGGTTCGCCGCGATGATCGCGCCGCCCTCCGCCGGTACGTTCTCCAGCCCGCGTGTCCACGGGCGGAAGAGGACACGCAGCGCCGGACCGACGAGGATGCGCTTGAGGAACAAGTAGAACACCTGTGACCCGCTTCCGATTCGTGAGCAGCAGCCTTCCGTGACCCTCTTACTCTAAGCGCTCCGCCGCAGGGGTCGCCGAACCGGTGTGGGATGCTGGCACCATGACGTCGTCGGTCACTCCCAGCACCACTTCCCCGCACGAGGCGTGGGCGCACGCCGGGGATCCCGATCGCCCCGCACTGCTCCTCCTCCAC
>DYUK01000146.1 GCA_020743695.1 Brevibacterium senegalense
CAGCTGTGCCAGGGCATCCCCTACGGCGCTCCCGCGGATGCTGGCCTGCTCCAGGCGATGGTGAACATGCTGCCGAAGACTGCGGAGTTCACCTCCTTCGCGATCGGCCGCAACCAGCTGCCGTGGGTCGCCCAGTCGGTCCTGGCCGGCGGCCACGTGCGTGTGGGGCTGGAGGACAACCTCTACCTGTCCAAGGGAGTCAAGGCCACGAACGCGGATCTGACGGACCGCGCCGTCAGCATCATCGAGGGCCTGGGCGCCGCCGTGGCCACGCCGGACGAGGCCCGCGAGATCCTCGACCTGCCCGTCCCGGTCGCGCAGCGCGCCAGCGCGCAGGCCACCCACCCGGCACTGGCGCAGGAGGCCTGACATGCAGCTGAGGAGCATCGAGTCGATCGATACCGTCGCCTGCGTGGGCGCCGGCACGATCGGCGGCGGCTGGGCCGCCTACTTCCTGTCCCGCGGCCTGCGGGTGCGGGTCTGGGACCCCAGCCCGGTCGCCGGCGAGAAGCTGGCCCGACTCATCGACACGGCCTGGCCCGCGCTCACCCGCCTGGGTCTGGCCGACGGTGCGGACAAGGATGCCTGGTCCGTCCACACCGACCTCGCCGAGGCCCTGGACGGCGCCGGCTTCGTCCAGGAGTCCGCGCCCGAGGACCTCACGATGAAGCAGGAGCTGCTGCTGGGCATCGCCCGGGCCGCCGCACCGGACGTGGTCATCGCGTCGTCCACGTCCGGCTACCCGATGACGGACATGGCCGAGGCCGCGGATGCGGAGGGACTGGCCGACCGGTTGGTCGTGGGGCACCCGTTCAACCCGCCGTACCTCATCCCACTCGTCGAGGTGGTGGGCGGCGAGAGGACCGCTCCGGACGCCGTCACGTGGGCGTCTGACTGGTACCGGGCGATCGGGAAGTCCGTCATCACGATGGACCGCGAGGTCCCCGGCTTCATCGCGAACCGCCTGCAGGAGGCGCTGTGGCGCGAGGCCCTGCACATGGTGAACGCGGGCGAGGCGACGGTCGACCAGATCGACCGCGCGATCACGGACGGGCCCGGCCTGCGCTGGCCGCTTCAGGGGCCCATGCTCACGTTCGCACTGGCGGGCGGCGAGGGCGGCATGGCGCACATGCTCGACCACTTCGGTCCGTCGCTGCTGTCGCCGTGGACCCGCCTCACGGCTCCGGAGCTCACGCAGGAGCTGCGCGACGCGGTCGTGGCCGGCTGCGACGACGAAGCCGACGGCCGGTCGTTCGAGGACCTCGTGACCGCGCGCGACTCCGCGATCATCCGGATCCGGCAGCTGGTGGGCGAGCTGCGCGCAACCCTGCCGGGCGCGGTCGAGCACGAGGCGCCCGTGGGCGGTGCCGCGTGAGCGATCAGATCCTCTCGACGTACTCCACGCGCGTGCGCGAGGAGTGGATCGACTACAACGGCCACCTGTCCGAGGCGTACTACGTCCTGGTCTTCGGCTTCGCGACTGATGCCGCGATGGAGGCGCTGGGGCTGGGCGAGGACTACCGCGAGGCCACCGGCTGCTCGCTCTACACGGTCGAGGCCCACGTCCGGTACGTGCAGGAGGTGAACCGCGACGCGCAGCTGGAGGTGCGCACCCTCGTGGCTGGCAGCGCCCAGAAGAAGCTGCACCTGGCGCACGAGATGCGTGTGGACGGCGAGGTCGTGGCGACCGAGGAGATCCTGGGGATCCACGTCGACCAGACCAGCGGCCGGGCGACGGTCCTGCCAGAGGCGACCCGGGCCTCGGCGGCGGAGCGGACCGTCGAGGCGCCCGCCTGGGTGGGCCGGGCGATCCGAGTCTGACGCGCCCGGCCGCCCGGACGGCGGCACAGGGCGAGGACACACGCACGACACGGGACGCGCTGGGACGCGCGAGGAGTGAAGGGAACAGACGATGACAGACCGAACCGGACCGTTGCAGGAGGGCGCAGGGCTCTCCCGCAGACGGATACTGGGAGGGCTGGCCGGCGCCGGCTCGCTGGGGCTGCTCGCGGCCTGCGGGCCGGGCCCCGCGGCGAGCGTCGACATGAGCGGGGGGCCGCAGCAGGGCGGCATCCTGCGCGTGGGCCTGTCCGGCGGGTCCTCCGCGGACACCGTCGATGCACACGTGCCGGTGAACGCGGGCGACTCCGCCCGCGTCATCAACCTGTACGACACACTCCTGCTGCGCGGCGACGACTTCGAACTGGTCTACCGGCTGGCCGAATCGTTCGAGCCCAACGCGGAGGCGACGGTGTGGACGGCGAAGCTGCGCACGGGCGTCGTCTTCCACGACGGGAAGCCGTTCACCGCGGACGACGTCGTCTTCACCTTCGACCGCATCACGAACCCGGACGATCCCAAATCGGGCGCGACCGGTCTGGTGATGCTCGAGGAGACCGTCGCGATCGACGACCACACCGTCGAGTTCCGGCTCAGCGAGCCCAACAGCGTGCTGGACGACACGATCGGCCAGTACTCCGTGGGCATGGTGCCGCGCGGCTACGACCCCGCCACCCCCATCGGGACGGGACCGTTCAAGCTCAAGTCGTTCGACCCGGGCCAGTCGACGGTGCTCGAGGCGAACGTCGACTACTGGGACGAGGGTCCGTACCTGGACGAGCTCCACCTGCTGAACTTCAACGACACGGACGCGGTCATCAACGCGCTGCTGTCCAGCCAGGTGGACTGCGTGGGGCAGATCCCGCTGTCCCTGGTCGACGTGATCGGCTCCGATGAGCGGATGGAGATCCTCAACTCGGAGACCGGCATGTGGTTGCCGTTCACCATGCGCGTGGACAAGGAGCCTTTCGACGATGTGCGGGTGCGCCAGGCGATGCGCCTGGCCGTGGACCGACCGGGCATGATCGAACAGGTGTTCTCCGGCTACGGCCAGTTGGGCAACGACATGTTCTCGAACTACGACCCGGACTACCCGGACGACCTGCCGCAGCGCGAGCAGGACATCGCGGAGGCGAAGAGACTGCTCGAGGAGGCGGGCTATCCGGACGGGCTCACGGTCGAACTGGTGACTGCGCCCATCCAGGCGGGTGCCGTCGAGGCCGCGCAGGTCTTCGCGCAGCAGGCGAAGGCCGCGGGCATCACGATCGAGATCCGGCGGGTCGACACGACCACCTTCTTCGGTGAGAACTACCTGCAGTGGGACTTCGCGCAGAGCTTCTGGTACACCCGCAACTTCGTGCCGCAGGCCGTGTCGTGCGTGCTCGAGGACTCGGCATTCAACGAGACGAACTACGTCGACCCGGAGCTCACCGACCTGGTGGAGCGCATCCGGGGGGAGCTGAATCCGACGGTGCGCGGAGAGCTGATCCGCCAGGCGCAGCACCTGCTGTACGAGGAAGGCGGATACATCATCTGGGGCTTCGGCAACCAGGTCGACGCGTACCAGAACTACGTGGGCGGTTTCGTGGAGAACGCGACGGGTCTGCCCCTGTCCGGCTACACGTTCCGCCGCAACTGGCTGGGAGAGGTGTCCTGATGGCCAAGCTGATCCTCCGCAGGCTCATCCTGTCGGTCTTCATCCTGCTGGCGGTGTCCGTGCTGGTGTTCGGCGCGACACTGCTGCTGCCGGGCGACCCCGCCCGCGCGATCCTGGGGCAGCAGGCGACCCCGGAGCGGATCGCTGCACTCAACGCGCAGCTGAACCTCGACGAACCCCCGGTCGTCCGCTACTTCCTGTGGTTGGGCGGACTGTTCGTGGGTGACTTCGGGATGTCCACCGCGTTCGGCGGTCCGGTGAGTGAGCTGCTGGGCGATCGCGTCACGGCGAGCCTCGTGCTCATGGTGCTCGCCGCCGGCGTGTCCATCCCGGTGGGCCTCTTCTTCGGCATCTGGTCCGCGCTGCACCGCGGCGGTCGCCGCGACCGGTCCGTCACGTGGGTGAGCCTCACCCTGGCCGCGCTGCCGGAGTTCGTCATCGGCATCGCGCTCGTGACGATCTTCGCCACGAGCGTCTTCCAGGTCCTGCCGGCCGTCACGATGGCCCCTCCGGGCACACCGGTGTGGGCGATCCCGTCTCAGCTGATCCTGCCGACCATCACCCTCGCACTGGTCGTCGCCCCGTACATCGCCCGCATGATGCGCGCGACGATGATCGACGTCCTGGACTCCGGCTACGTCGAGATGGCCCGCCTCAAGGGGGTCCCGGAGCGCCAGGTGATCCTCCGCCACGCGGTGCCGCATGCGATCGGTCCGGTCGCCCAGGTCATCGCGATCCAGCTGGCGTGGCTGGCCGGCGGCGTCGTGGTCGTCGAGTTCCTGTTCCGCTACCCGGGCATCGGCCAGGCCCTCATCGACGCGGTGAACTTCCGCGACGTCCAGGTGGTGCAGGCCGTGTCCATGATCGTCGCGATCGTCTACGTGGTCGTGAACCTGCTGGCGGACATCGTCGGCATCCTGGCCAATCCCAAGCTGAGGAGCGCAGCATGAGCGAGCAGTCTCGTCCTGATGAGCTGGGTGGCGCAGCCGTGTCTGCGACCCTGAAGCCCGGCGCCCCCGATGCGGGCGTCGCCGCCGGCGCGGACGTCAAGGAGTCCGCGTCGAAGCCCCGATCGCTGGCGCGACGGGTCTGGGGCCAGTCGGAGGGCCGCGTGGGGGTCGTCCTCACCGGCATCATCGTCGTCCTGGCCTTCCTGGGGCCGGTGTTCGCACCGATCCTCACGGGGTACTCGCCCACGGAGTTCGCCGACCGCCCCTTCCAGTCCACCGGCCTGTTCGGCACGGACGACCTGGGGCGCTCCGTAGCCTCCCGGTTCTTGGCAGGCGGCATGCTGCTGGTCCTGTACTCCGTGGCCGCGACCGCGATCGGCATGGTCGTGGGCGCGATCTTCGGCATCGTCGCCGCATACGCCGGCGGGGTCACGGATTCCGTCATCATGCGCGTGAACGACGTGCTGCTGGCGATCCCGCAGCTGGTGTTCGCGATGCTCGCGATCGTCGTCCTGGGACCGCAGGGCTGGGTGCTCATCCTCGTCATCGGTCTCACCCACGCCCCGCGCATCGCCCGCGTGGCCCGGGCCGCGACGCTGGGCGTCATCAACGAGGACTACATCCGTGCGGCGGAGATGTACGCGATGCCGCGCTTCCGGATCATCGCCCGGGAGATCGTCCCCAATATCACGGGACCCCTGAGCGTGGAGGCGGGCCTGCGCCTGACCTACTCGATCGGCTCGATCGCCTCGCTGTCCTTCCTGGGTCTGGGTATGCAGCCGCCCACGGCGGACTGGGGCCTCATGATCAACGAGAACCGGATCGCGCTGAGCATCCAGCCGTGGGGCGTCATCCTGCCCGTGGCCGCGATCGCCGTGCTGACGATCGGGACGAATCTGCTGGCGGACGCGATCGCACGCGCGAACGCCTCGACGAATGTGGGGAACGCATGACCACCGCACCTGCACCGGCGGAGACGGACCTGTCGACCGTCCTGAGAATCGATCAGCTGCATGTGAGTGCGGTGGGCGGATCGGAGATCCTCCACGGCATCTCGCTCGAGCTGTACCGGGGTCGCATCCTGGGACTGGTGGGTGAGTCCGGGTCCGGGAAGACGACGGCGGGCCTGGCCTGTCTGGGCCACTATCGTGACGGGCTGGTCCACACCTCCGGCGACATCGAGCTGTTCCCGCGCGACGGTGACCCGATCGCCCTGTCCGGGCTGACCGGGGACCAGGTCCGGGACATGCGCGGTCACCGGGTCGCCTACATCCCGCAGGATCCTGCGCTGTCCCTCAACCCGGCGATCCGGGTGGGTGAGCAGATCCGAGAGGTGCTGGACGTCCACGGGTTCGGCGCGTCCGCGCAGGAGCGCTCGGCCCGTGTGGCCGAGGTGCTGGAGGACGTGGGCCTGCCGTCCACGCAGGAGTACCAGCGTCGCTGGCCGCACCAGCTGTCCGGCGGTCAGCAGCAGCGGATCGGCATCGCGATGGCGTTCGCGATGTTCCCGGACGTGCTGATCCTCGACGAGCCCACGACGGGTCTGGACGTGTCCACCCAGGCGCACGTGCTCGACACCATCCGTGACATGACGAAGAAGCACGACGTCGCGAGCCTCTACATCACGCACGACCTGGCGGTTGTGGCGGAGCTGGCCGACCGCGTGGCGGTCATGCTGCGCGGCGACGTCGTGGAGGAAGGCTCCGCGGCCCAGGTCCTGTCCGACCCCCAGCACGAGTACACCCGACGGCTCCTGGCCGCCGTCCCGGACCTGCCGGGGAAGAAGGACCTGACCCTGGCCTCGGGCCGGATGCCCCAGGTCAAGGAGTCGGAGGACGCGAGCGCGGGCCCCGGCGGACGGGGCGGCGTCGTCGAGTCCGACGAGAGCAGCACTGGCCTGCGGGCCTCGGAATCCAGCCCGGCGGGCGGCGAGCGGGACGGCTTCCTGCTGGAGGTGTCCGGGCTGGGCATGCGGTACGGGTCGAACACCGTCCTGGACGGCATCGACATGACCCTGCAGCCGGGGGAGTCCCTCATGCTGCTGGGCGAGTCCGGATCAGGGAAGACGACCCTGTCGCGGTGCATCGCTGGTCTCATCGACGGGTACACCGGGAGCGTGCGACTGCAGGGAGAGCAGCTGGCGAACTCGACGCGGAAGCGCACGCTGCAGCACAGGCAGGACATCCAGTACGTCTTCCAGTCGCCGTTCTCCTCCCTCAACCCGCGGCGCACGATCGGCGAGTCCCTGTCCGTGCCGCTGGAGATGAGCGGGCTCCTGCCGAAGGCGCAGCACCGGCAGACGGTCGAGGAGGCGCTGGACGCCGTGCGGCTGGGGCGGTCGTTCTACGACCGGCGTCCCGGCGACCTGTCCGGCGGAGAGCGGCAGCGCGCGGCGATCGCGCGTGCCCTGGTGAACGCGCCCAGCGTGCTGGTGTGCGACGAGATCACGAGCGCGCTGGACGTGTCCGTGCAGGCTTCCATCGTGGGTCTGCTGGGGACGCTGCGGGCGGAACGGGGCCTGTCGATCCTGTTCGTCACGCACAACATCACCCTGGCCCGCCACGTGTCGGACCACATCGCGGTGCTCAACAAGGGCAAGATCGTGGACCGCGGCACCGTCGACGACGTGCTGGAGAACCCCACACACGACTACACGAAGGCGCTGCTGTCGGACATCCCGCAGCTGTGAGCGGGGTCTCCCGGCCCGCCTGCGGACGGGCCGGGAGACCGGGGTCGTGACGCATGACGCGGCGGCACGGGGACGAATGCGGTAGAACGAGAAGAGGAGACAGCCATGGCGGCGCACTCGCCGGTCGATGACCTGCCGGAGTACCTGCTGGACAAGCTCACGCCTCAGATGCGGGCGGTGCTCCACCACCAGCTGGTCGAGGAGCTCCACCGCCGGCAGCGGCTGCAGCTGCCGGACGACCCGTGGGAGGCCGCGCGGCTCGACTACCGGGAGGAGCGCGCCTTCTGGAACGAGGGCGGACCGGTCATGTCCTCGACCGCGGACACGACGATCCCCGCCGCCGGAGTCGAGGTCCCGGTGCGGATCCACACGCCGGTGACCGCGGCCTCGGGAGTGGGGGAGTGCGGCGGCACGGGACTGCCGGTCATCCTCTTCTTCCACGGCG
>DYUK01000147.1 GCA_020743695.1 Brevibacterium senegalense
ACGCATCCCCTGCACCGGCGTCGGGTGCGCCGGGCGCAGTGCCGGCTGCGGCCTCGGCGGGGGTGGACCCCAGCCCGCGCACCGCGGTGAGTGCGGCGACCGCGGCCTTCCGCGCCAGATCGCGCTCCTGCTGTGCGGTGAGCGGAGCGGGGGCCGACCCGCGGGAGGACTCCGGGCTCACAGCGGGATGTTCCCGTGCTTGCGCGCGGGCTGGTCGACGTGCTTGTTGGCCAGCGCGCGCAGGGAGCGGATGATGCGCGCGCGGGTCTCCGAGGGGCGGATGACGGCGTCGATGTAGCCCTCCTCGGCGGCCAGGTACGGGTTGAGCAGCGCGTCCTCATACTCCTGAATGAGCTCCGCGCGGCGGCCCTCGACGTCACCGCCGGCCTCCTCGACGGACTTGAGTTCGCGGCGGTAGACGATGTTCGCCGCCCCCTGCGCGCCCATGACCGCGATCTGCGCGGACGGCCACGCCAGGTTGATGTCCGCGCCCAGCTGCTTCGACCCCATGACGCAGTACGCGCCGCCGTACGCCTTGCGGGTGATGAGGGTGACGAGGGGGACGGTCGCCTCACCGTACGCGTAGATGAGCTTCGCGCCGCGGCGGATGATGCCGCCGTACTCCTGGTCCGTGCCGGGCAGGAAGCCGGGGACGTCGACGAACGTGAGGACCGGCAGGTTGAACGCGTCGCACAGGCGCACGAAGCGGGCCGCCTTCTCAGACGCGTCGATGTCGAGGGTGCCCGCCAGCTGCATGGGCTGGTTCGCGATGATGCCCACGCTGCGGCCCTCGACCCGGCCGAACGCCGTGATGACGTTGGGCGCGAACAGCTCGGACACCTGCAGGAGCGTGTCCGGATCCAGCACGGTCTCCACGACGGACAGGATGTCGTACGGCTGCGAGGGCGAGTCCGGGACCAGTGCGTCGAGGGCGCGGTCGTCCTCGTCCTCCTCCAGGTCCGCGGGCGCGTCGTAGGCGGGGACCGGGTCCATGCTGTTCTGCGGCAGGTACGACAGGAGGTCGCGGACGTAGTCGATCGCGTCCGATTCGTCCTCGGCCAGGTAGTGGGCGTTGCCGGTGACGGTGTTGTTGGTGCGGCCACCGCCCAGCTCCTCGTGCCCCACGGACTCGCCGGTCACCGTCTTGATGACGTCCGGGCCCGTGATGTACATGTGCGAGGTCCCGTCGACCATGACGGTCACGTCCGTGAGCGCGGGGGAGTACACCGCGCCGCCGGCGGACGGGCCCATGATGAGCGAGATCTGCGGGATGACGCCGGAGGAGGCGACGTTGAGGCGGAAGATCTCCGCGAACAGCGCGATCGAGCCCACGCCCTCCTGGATGCGCGCGCCGCCGGAGTCGTTGATGCCGATGATGGGGCAGCCCAGCTTGAGCGCCAGCTCCTGCACCTTGACGATCTTGCGACCGTTCGCCTCCGCCAGCGACCCGCCCAGCACCGTGAAGTCGTGGGCGAAGACCGCGACGGTGCGGCCCTCGATCGTGCCCAGTCCGCAGACGACGCCGTCGCCGTCGGGACGGTTCTTCATCATCCCGAAGTGGGTGTTGTGGTGGCGGACGAACTCGTCGACCTCCTGGAACGAGTCCTCGTCCAGCAGCTGTGCGATGCGCTCGCGGGCGGTCTGCTTGCCCTTGGCCCGCTGGTTGGCGACGCTGCGCTCGTTGCCCGTGTGGGCGGCGGTGCGACGCTCCTCGAACGCGGCGATGCGCGCGGCGGTGGTGCGGGGCACGTCCTGCTGCGGAGACTGCGGTTCCGTGGTCTGGCTCATGGTCCCCACCCTACGACGGGGGTCGCCGCGCTGACGACGACCGCAGTGCGGACCCCCGGTCGTTGTCTGGAGCCGCCAAACGTCCTAGGGTGATGTGGTGCACACAGTCGGGCCCGATCACGCTGCGTCCACGGACTTCCCCCTGCCTTCGGCGAGTGACCGTGGTGCCCCGTCGCACCCGGACGCGGCCACGTCGCGGTCCCATCCCGCACCGCAGATCCACGAGTGGACGGCCGCGACCACGTCGACGAACCAGCGCCTGGCCGACCTGCTGGAGGCGGGTGAGCCGATCGCGGACTGGGCCGTCGTGGGCACCGATCATCAGACATCCGGCCGAGGCCGCCTGGACCGCGCGTGGAGCGTGCCCGCCGGCAAGGCGCTCACCGTCTCCCTGCCCGTCAGCGTCCCCGCGGGGACGCCCGCGGACGCGCTGGGCTGGCTGCCCGTCGTGACTGGACTGGCCGTCCGGGCCGCCCTCGCCGAGGCCGGGGTCGCCGCCCAGCTCAAGTGGCCCAACGACGTCCTGGTCGATGGCCGGAAGATCTGCGGGATTCTCGCCCGGGTCGTCCCCGTGAACGGTGGGATGACCGTCGTCATCGGCACCGGCGTCAACCTGACCCTGACGGCGGAGGACTTCGCCGCAGGCGGCGTGCCGGCCGGTGCCGCGACCTCGGTCCTCCTGGAGTCCGGGGACACGGACCGGGAACGCCTGCTGGCCGCCCTCGTCGCCCACCTGCGCGAGCGCGTGGAGCGGCTGTTCCGCACGGGCGCGGCCGGGGTCCTGGCCGCCGAGGCCCGCGCCGCGATGGTGACGCTGGGCTCCGCCGTCCGCGTGCACCTGCCCGGTGGCGAGCAGCTGGTGGGCACCGCGGTGCGCCTGGATGAGAGCGCGAACCTGGTGGTCCGCCCGGACAGCGCTGCGGGGAGCGGGGACGAGGTGGCCGTGTCCGCCGGAGACGTCGTCCACGTGAGGCCCGCGTGACCCAGGACGACGCACAGGACGCACAGACGGACGCAGGCCACGGCAAGGCGACCTGGACCGGGTCGGTGCGGTGGGCCGACGCCGCCAGTCCGCAGGCGTGGCTGCCCGGTGGAGCGGCCCTGCCGCCGGAGACCGTGGACGAGCCTGCCGCTGAGCAGACGGGCGCGGAAGCTGAGGAGGCGGACCCGGGACAGGCGGGCGCGGAGCCGATGGGCCCGGATTCTGCGGCCGACGCCTCCGCCGGCGGTGCAGTCGGTGGCGCGGATCCGGTGGCCGAGGACGTCTCCGATGACTTCTCCGACGAGGATCCTCCGGCGGACGACCCCAGCGCGGCGGAGGACGAGACCGTCGATGCGGAGAGCTCCGTGGAGCTCAGCGACTTCGCGCGGCGGCTGGCCGACGACCCGCGCACCGGCGCGATGCCCGTCGTCGACGTTCAGGCCGCCGTCACGCAGAAGGAAGCCGAGGCCTCCGAGCAGACGATCTACGAGCTGCGGACGGCCGCGCAGCGCCTCGAGGAGGTGGTGATCGGCGGCAAGCGGGTGCTTACCCGCAAGGAGGTCGCGAACCTCGCGGAGGTGTCGACCGCGTCCGCGCGCAAGCTGTGGCGCGCCCTGGGCCAGCCGCGCATCCCGGAGGGCGAGGAGGCGTTCACCGTCAGCGACGCGGCCCCGCTGCGACGGATCGCGGACCTCGTCTCCAGCGAACTGGTCGACGAGGAGACGGCGCTGCAGATGGCGCGCGCGATCGGGCAGATGACGGACCGACTGGTCGTCTGGCAGATGGAGGCGATGGTCGAGTACCTCACGGAGGAGAAGGGGCTGAGCGACAGTGAGGCCCGCCGCGCCTCCCTGGACGTCTTCGAAGACCTTATCGACCCGCTGCAGGACGTCATGATCTACGCGTGGCGCCGCAACCTGGCCGGTGCGCTGGGGCGGCTCAACGTGAACGTCGAGGAGACGCTGGGGATCGGCGGGACGTTCCGCGGCCAGGATCCCACGATGCCGCTGGCGCGCGGGATCGGCTTCATCGACCTCGTGTCCTACACGCGCCTGTCGCAGCAGCTGGACTCGCGGGAGCTGGGCAGGCTCGTCAAGCGGTTCCAGTTCCTCGCGTACAACATCGTCGCCGCCGGCGGCGGCAAGGTCATCAAGACGGTGGGCGACGAGGTGTTCTTCGCCGCGGAGACACCGCTGGCCGGGGCGGAGATCGCGATGACCCTGCTGGAGCAGGTGCAGGCGGACGAGTCGCTGCCCAAGTGCCGCGTGGGCTACTCGTGGGGACGGGTGCTGTCGCGGATGGGCGACATCTTCGGCACGACTGTGAATCTGGCCGCCCGACTCACCGCGATCGCGGAGCCCAGCACCGTTGTGACGGACGCGGACACCGCGCGCATCCTCGAGCGCGACGACGCGTTCCGGTTCTCCGGCCGCCAGGACCTCAACCTGCAGGGACTGGGCGAGGTGGGCGTCGTCGAGATCCACCGCGACTCCGCCCCGCGCATCAGCACGGAGGACATCTCCTGACGGACGGTCGTGCTCAGAAGAGCGCCGGGCCGTCCTCGTCCTCGTCGTGGGACACGATGACCGCGTCACCGTCGTCGTCCGGGCGCGTGCGCGCGATCTCCTCACGGAGCGCCTCCTTGCGCGCAGCCTCCGCCTCAGCGGCGGCCGCGTCCGCCCCGGACGCGCCGTCGGTCGAGGTGCCGGCCCCGGCGGCGGGTGCGGCGGTCGGAGAGCCGGCCGCGGCCTCGGCGGCAGCGGTCTGTGCAGCGGCACCGCCTGCGTACGGCACGGTGCCGATCGCGTCGATCTTCTGCTCCAGCGGGACGCCGGAGGCATCGCGGCGGGACAGCGACTCCGGCAGGGAGCGTGCGGCGCCGCCGGCGGACGCCGCCTGCGGGTGCGGGCCCGCGAAGCCCAGCACCAGCTCCGACTCGCCGGTCAGGAAGCGGTGGGCGCGGACGCCGCCGGTGGCGCGACCCTTCGTGGGGAAGTCCGCGAAGTCCGAGACCTTGATGCTGGAGACCGGGTCGCCGTAGAAGTTCTCGCCGCGGGCGATCGTGACGACCCGGTTGGACTCCTCCTGCGGATCGACCAGGGCGAAGGCGATGACGCGGGCGTCGTCGGCCACGCGGATGCCCGCGACGCCGCCGGCGGCCCAGCCCTGCGCCCGCAGCGCGGAGACGGAGAACCGCAGCAGCTGCGCGTTCGACGTGACGAAGACGGCGTCCAGGGCGTCCGCGTCCGTGCCCGCGGGTGCCTGCGCGGCACCCACGACGGTGTCGTCGCCCTTGAGGGTGAGGGCCTCCCACTCCGTGCGGCCGCCCGGCGCACCCTGCCCGGAGACGCGCTTGACGATGCCGTGGCGGGTGCCCAGCACGATGTCGCGCGTCGGATCGATGAGGGCCAGCACGGACTCGCCCTTCTCCAGGTCCACGAGGTCCTTGACCGGGGTGCCCGCGGCCAGCGCGGGTCGGGTGGCCTGCGGGGGCACGTGGGGGAGGTGCACGACGTCGAGGGACAGCATGCGGCCGCGGTCCGTCAGCACCGCGAGCTTCCCCAGCACCGTCGACGGCACCTGGGAGACGAGCGCGTCGTGGCTGGCGCGGCGGCCCTCCTGCGACAGGGGTGAGAGGTCCGTCGTCCGGGCGGCGCGACCGGAGCTGGAGAGCAGGACCCAGCAGGGGCCGTCGGAGACCGTGAGCGACTGCTGGGACTTCCGCCCCTTCGCGGACAGCTCCTTGAGGGAGCCCTCGACCAGCACCGTGCGGCGGGGGTCCTCGAGCGTCTCCGCGACCTCGCCCAGCTCCGTGGCGACCAGCTCGCGCAGCGCGGACTCGTCCGCCAGCAGGGACTCCAGGTGCTCGATGAGGGCGCGCAGCTCGTCGCGCTCCGCCTCCAGCTCCAGGCGCGAGAAGCGGGTGAGCCTGCGCAGCTGGAGGTCCAGGATGTACGTCGCCTGGATCTCCGACAGGTCGAAGACGTCCATGAGGCGCGTGCGAGCGGTCGCGGCGTCGTCGGAGGAGCGGATGAGCTGGATGACCTCGTCGATGTCGAGGATCGCGATGAGGAGGCCCTCGACCAGGTGGAGGCGGTCCTTCGCCTTGCCCAGCCGGTGGCGGGTGCGGCGGCGCACGACCTCGATGCGGTGGTCGATGTAGACCCGCAGCAGGTCCAGCAGACCCAGCGTGCGCGGCTGCCCGTCGACCAGGCACACGTTGTTGATGCCGAAGCTGTCCTCCATGGGCGTGAGCCGGTACAGCTCCTCGAGGACGGCCTGCGGATCGAAGCCGGTCTTGACGCCGATGACGAGGCGCATCCCGTGCTTGCGGTCGGAGAAGTCGTCGATCGAGGCGATGCCGGTCAGGCGCTTCGCCTGCACCTGGTCCTTGACCCGCTCGATGATCTTCTCCGGCCCCACCAGGTACGGCAGCTCCGTCACGATGATGCCGCGGCGGCGGGCCGTGATGTTCTCGAACGAGGCGGTCGCCCGCGTGCGGAACGTGCCGCGACCGGTCTCGTAGGCCTCCCGCACGCCGTCCAGGCCGATGATCCGGCCGCCGGAGGGCAGGTCCGGGCCCGGCACGAAGCGCATGATCTCGTCCAGCGTGGCGTCCGGGTGGCGGATGAGGTGCTGGGCGGCGGCGATGACCTCGCCCGGGTTGTGCGGGGCCATGTTCGTCGCCATGCCCACCGCGATGCCGGAGGCGCCGTTGATGAGCAGGTTGGGGAACGCGGCCGGCAGGACGGACGGCTGCGTGAGCGTGCTGTCGTAGTTGGGGACGAAGTCGACGACGTCCTCGTCGAGCCCCGCGATCATGCCCATGGCGGCCGGGGCCAGGCGCGCCTCCGTGTAGCGGGGGGCGGCGGGTCCGTCGTCCAGGCTGCCGAAGTTGCCGTGACCGTCGACCAGGGGCAGGCGGAGGTTGAAGCCCTGCGCCAGGCGCACGAGTGCGTCGTAGATCGCGGAGTCGCCGTGGGGGTGCAGCTTGCCCATGACGTCGCCCACGATGCGGGAGGACTTCACGTGGCCGCGGTCGGGACGCAGCCCCATCTCGCCCATCTGGTAGACGATGCGACGCTGCACCGGCTTGAGGCCGTCGCGGGCATCCGGCAGGGCGCGCGCGTAGATGACGGAGTACGCGTACTCCAGGAACGACGTCTCCATCTCCTGGGAGACGTCGACGTCTGCGATGTGACCTGCCGTGTCCGTTGTCATGACGGTGCTGGAACCCCTTCTCCGCGAGCGCCCTCCATCGTACTGTCTGCGGCCCGCAGGACGGGGGAGGAGGCGGGTGCGCGCGTGCCGGTGCCGCGGTGGACCAGGACGTGCACGCCCCGCAGTGCGCAGGCCGCACTCACCAGCAGGAGGACGGCGGAGCCGAGGGGCACCGGGCGGGCCTCACCCAGGACCAGCCCGCCCACTGCGATGGCGGTGAGCGGGTCGATGACCGTGAGCCCCGCCAGGACGGAGGCCGCGGATCCGCTGGCGTACGCGGTCTGGACCAGCCAGACACCCGCCGCCGAGGCCGGGGCCAGTCCCGCGAGGACCGTCCAGGCCGCGGGGTCCAGGCCGTCCCCGGCCAGCAGCCGGGAGGCGACGACGTGGGCGCCGGAGGCGACGCAGCCGAAGAGGACGCCGGCGGCGATGACCCGGGCGATGTGCCCGGTGCCGCTGCGTGCGATGACCATGCCGGCACCGGCCAGGGCAGGCAGCCCCAGGGCCAGGAGCACGACGCCCGGCCCGGGAGCGGGCACGGGATCCATGTGCCGGGATGCGACGGTCACGAAGACGGTGACGGAGGAGATGACGAGCAGGACGGCGCCCAGCATGGCCGCCGACGGGGGAGTGCGGGTCGTCATCGCGGTGAGCAGGACGGCGACGACGAGCGACAGGGTGCCCACGGGCTGGATGATCGCGACGGGCGCCAGGCCCAGTGCGGCGACATTCGCGACGGTCTCGAGCCCGATGAGTGCCCCGCCCAGCAGCCAGAGGGGAGCCGTGAGGAGGAGCCGCGGGCCGGGAGTGCCGCCGTGGGGCACGAGTCGGAGGACCTCCCGTTGCTGCACGTGCGTGCCCACCGCCAGGAGGATCGTGCCGGTGACGGCGAGGAGGACGGCGAGCGGGAGGCCCGTGCTCAGCAGGTCGGAGAGGAGGGGCATGCTCCGAGCCTAGGAACGGTGCGGTGCGGCGGCAGTGGGGAAAACCGCCGGTCGGGACGGTGGAACCCGCCGGAACGGTCGCAACCGACCGGGGGCGGACGGCTGACGGTCAGCGGACCGGAGGTGGGGAGGCCGGGATCAGGAGGCGGGGGTCGTGCACTGCGGGCAGTGCCGGCCGCGCATCGTGCGGTCGAAGTTGGCCTCGCCGCGGCGCCAGTATCCGTCGACCGTCCAGTTGTCGCGGCCCAG